>NZ_DATFZD010000042.1:0-33326 GCF_035314665.1 Mycobacterium sp.
TACCTGAATTCCGACGAGAGAACCGCTCTTGGCGCTGCACATCTCGGTCAGGCCGCGGCCATGCCGCTGCCGCTGACCGACCGCGAGCGTGAGATCGCGATCCTGATCTCTCAGGGCCGGTCCAACATCGACATCGCCCAAGCCCTCACCCTCTCGGTACGCACCATAGAAGGCCACATTTACCGGGCCTGCGCGCGCGTGGGCGCCGCCACCAGAACCGAACTCGCCCAGCTTATTAAGGAATTCACGCCCGCACTCGACTCCCTTAGAACACAGGGCCGCGACGAACATTGAACCGTTCGCGCACGGTGTCATGGGCGCGCCGCCGGTTGTCGGGGGCGCGGCGAAACACCAAGTAATCGACTGCTCGACTTGCTCCCGGGATACTCGAATGATGACGAAGTCGAAGAGCGGCTCAAAGGACGGCAAAGGCGGGGACACCCCCTCGCAGCTGATAGATGCCCGAATCAAGGAGCTGGGCGACTGGCGGGGCGAGACCCTGGCCCACATTCGAAAACTGATCAGAGAGGCCGACCCCGACGTGGTCGAGGAGTGGAAGTGGAGAGGCGTCCCGGTCTGGTATCACGACGGAATGATCTGCACCGGCGAGACTTACAAGAGTGTCGTCAAGATGACATTCGCCAAAGGCGCGGCGCTGGACAACCCGTCCGGACTTTTCAACTCCAGCCTGGACGGCAACACCAGGCGTGCTATCGATTTGCACGAGAACGACAAGATTGACGGCAAGACGCTGAAGGCACTGATTCGCGCCGCCGTCGCGCTGAACACGTCCTAGGCGGCGGTGGCAGGACCGTCACGGTACCGTTCGTGCCAATCAAGATCCCGGGGAGGCGGCATGGCACTCGATGAGCCGATGAAGTCCTCTGCATCACCGCAGTCAACAAAGTCAGGGCGTTTCTTCGATACCCGCTTCCTCGGCGATGTGCTGCGTATACGCCGCTTCCCGCACCGCCTCGTCGGATTCCAGCGCCGCACCCAAGGCGCCACCGATCATCGCCAAGGATGAGATCAGCCAAGCCAATTCGAAGTAATCGCGCAGCGAAGCCGGATGGCCGACTTGGCCGACCCACACCGCCGGCATCACGAACCAGAACGAAGCAGCCAGCGCCAATATGTACAGCGCGGCATACAGCGTGCTCACGCCGATCAAGACGGTGAGCGTCGTCACGATGTTGAACAGAATCACCTGCTTGCGCACCCCGCGCCCGACCATGGGCTCCCAGAGTTCGGCGCCGACAATCAGAGTTGCGACGGTCGCGACGATCGAGACCAGCGCCGTACCAGCGAGCCGCGGCCATCCATAAGCGTCGGAGAGCCGCCAGATATCCGCGGTCACCAACCCGAATACTCCGGCGGCCACCGCACCGGTCAGCGCGCGAGAGAGTCGCAGAGACAACCGCCACGGCCGGTTGGCGGCCACCATCCCGCTAATCAGCGTCAGATTGCCGGTCAGCACCCGCGCCGTGTAGAAGAAAGCTTCATCGGCCGGGTCGCTGCCCAGTTCACGCACCCGCTGCATTGTCACCCTTCGTGACGGTCCGCCCACGCCGTGAGCCTGGTCGCCGCCGTGCAGCTCAACAGATCCGGCGATCAGCCGCACCAGCAGTCGCACGATCGTCTCGCGAATGCGATGCCGTGCCCCCATCGCGCCCAGCGCCGGCACCGACACAATCGCCACGTTGCGCACCGGATTGGCGTGAGCGACCACCGGTCGTTGTTCGACGTGCAACGGGAGGTCCGTCAGATAGATCACGACGTCCCACCCTTTGTCCAGCAGCATTCTCCGCGCGGCTTTCACGAGGTCGGCATCGGTTGCCGGCGGCTGCACCAGGCGACCCTCTACGATCTCGATGCACCAGCGGGCTCCAGGTAACCGCTGGTCGAGCTCGCAATGCAACTCGGTCTCGGCGAGCTCGCTGGCCAGCGCGAAGGCCGCACCCGGATCGCCGACGAGACCGAGCACAATATGTGGATCCTCGCCGGCGTGGAGTGGATCAGTTGCGGGCGCCATGCACTGATCCTCGCATCCGTGCAGTCGCCGCCGACTAAGGACGCGGTGGCAACACCGCGAGCCACGAATCCGAGAGCAGCTCCAGCAACTGCCCGTCCGGATCGCGGATCATCGCCGATTGCTCGGAGACAGTGCCCTCAACCACCGATCCCCCGTAGCTCTCAACGGCTGCCAAGACGTCGCCGAGATCGGAAACCGACAGCGACAGATGGGTGAGCCCTAGTTGGTCCAAGACACGACTCGGCCCGGCGTGCAGGGCCCGCTGCGAGTAGGCGAGAAGCTCGAGCACCAAGCCGTCGCGGACGAGGTATGTCGCGCGCAATCCGATCGGCTTGCTCAGCCGCAGAAGTTGGTCAGTGCCCTCGTCGGGCGGGTCGAGTTCCCACCAATACGTAAATCCGAGCAGGCCCTCATAAAAGCGGCGCGACCGCACGGTATCGGTAACGCACAAACCAACATGGTTGAAAACGATTCGGTGACTGACCATTACAGCCTCCCGCGTGGATGCCTAATGTCGAAACGTCTAAACTTGCAAAGATTGCGCAATAAGCTGTCAGCTTAGCGGCGGCATCGCCCTCGCAAACTGACTTCGCGGACTCGCGTTGGAGGGTGCGATGGGTATGCGTCCCGAGGTCGACGCCGACGCGGTGGTGGATTTCGATCATCATTCCGACGAGTTCAATCTCAACGAGCTGGCGATCAACGCCGAGCTGCGCCAAAAGTGTCCGGTGGCGTGGAATCAGAATTACGGCGGATTCTGGTTCCTGACCAGTTACGACGCGGTTAGCCACACCGCCCGGGACGGCGACACGTTCGCGCACAAATACGAGCCGGATGCCGCCGACGGCGTTGACTATCAGGGCGAGATGGGCGTGCCACGTCCCGAAGGCCAACCGGCGCTGGGCATCGGCGAAATCGACGGCCCGTACCACCAAGCCTTAAGGCATGCCCTGGCTCCGTTCTTCTCGCCGGGCGCAGTGCAGAAGATGCGGCCGTTCATGGAGCAGTCGGCGCACTGGTTCCTCGATCAGCGGATCGGCGACGGGCAGATGGACCTCGTGCTCGATTACGCCAGTCCGGTTCCGGCGATCCTCACCATGAAGTTGATGGGCCTGCCCTACGGGAACTGGCAGATATATGCCAACCTGTTCCACTCCGTCATGGCCGTCCCACAGGACAGCCCCGAGTACGCCGAAGCCATCGCCCAAGTGCCCGCCATGATGGAGGGCGTAGTCGAGTTCGCGGCGACCAGACGAGCAGAGGCCCGCGACGACCTGACCAGCTTCCTCATTCAGTTCGAATTCGACGGCAAGCGGCTCGACGACGCACAGCTGCTCAACATTCTCTGGAACCTCATCGCCGGCGGCGTCGACACCACGACATCGCAGACCGCGTTGACCCTGCTGCACCTGGGCACCCATCCCGAGTTGCGAGAACAGCTCATTGAGCACCCGGAGCTCCACCGCACCGCGACCGATGAATTTCTGCGCTACTTCTCGGTCAACCAGCAACTGAGCCGAACGGTGACTCGCGACATCGTCCTTGGCGGGCAGCGCCTCCGCCGTAACGACCGGGTCATCATCAGCTGGTTGGCCGCCAATCACGATGAACAGGAATTCGAGCGACCCGACCAAATCGTGCTGGACCGTGCGCCCAACCGCCACGTCGCATTCGGGCTCGGACCACATCGTTGCATCGGATCTCATCTCGCGCGCCTGATGTCTGAGGTGATGGTGCGGGCGGTTCTCGACCGAATTCCCGACTACCAGGTCGATCTCGGCGGTGTGCACGAATACCTAGGCAGCCCGAGCATGACCGGGCTGGCCAAGCTGCCGGTCACGTTCACGCCGGGCGAATCACGTGACACCGCAAGGCCTTAAGGACTAGCTGATCCGCAGTGGGAACGGATCGTTGGCGAAATCGATTTGCGCTGCCGGATTGCTGACCGCGGTTGTCATTCCGGATCCGAAAGCACCGGACTGGTCGAAAAGCGTCGCCGTCCCGACGGCGACACCGTCTGATGCCCAATGCGAGTCGCCCTGCACACCGATCCATTCACCGACCGGCAATCGCGCTAATCCCACGGTCAGATCGCCGTTGATGTAGCCGACCCCCTGCGTGCCTAAGTTCGTCACCAGGCTGGTCGCCTCGGCGGCCATTACCGCGCGCACAAACGGTGAAAGCCTTTCGCCTGCCACCACTTCACCTGCCACCACTTCAATCGCACGGTTGTAAAAGCTTTTACGTGAATCATTCTGATGCTCGCCGGGCGAACGGGTCAAACCTGCACCTTCGCTTCCGACCTGGGTAAGTGCCGTTTCGTCTGCCGATGGCAGCGGCGGGAAGGTCATCGGCGCAGCCCACAGGCGACCCGGCGGCGCCGCCGAGCGACGATATTGCAGCAGCGTGGCCCGAGCCACCAACCGCCCGTCTTGGGCGATGTCGCACTCCGCACTGCGGATTCGTCGACCGTCGCGCACGACACGCACCGCCACCGCCGTCGGAACACCGCGCGCCGCTCGAAACAAGTCCACCGTCAACCGCGACGGCATGAAATCGGGTGACCCACAATCGAGTTCGAGTGACCGAGCGGCCAAACCGACGACAGCCGGTCCGTTGAGATGGTCGTCCCCCCAGTGACTTTGCGCGAACTCTGTTGGCGCGAAATGGCCGCTTTCGGTCAGAATGAAATGCGCGGGTCCGACGGTCATTCGGGCATCTTCGCATGGCACCTAGCGGCGTTGGCAACCCCAAGGGTCGTCAGCGCCCTCACGAGCTTCCGCGGCCGACTGCTCACGGCAGCCGGCGACCGTCGATAGCGAAGAAATGCAGGTGTCCAGGCTGCGGATGTAGGCGCACGCGGCTGCCCCGCAGCGGCGGGTCATGGCCGTCGGCGCGTGCGACGATGGTTTGACCGAATGTGTTGTCGGACCCGATGACTCGCCCATGCAGGTAGGCGTCCGCGCCGAGCTCTTCGACGACGTCGATCTGAATTTCGGCCCCGCCGCCGCCGATCTCGAAGGCTTCGGGCCGGATGCCGACCACGATTTCTGCTGCGGCGGCGGTGATCTCGCGCGGCAGTCGGATCGGCAAGTCCCCCAATGAAACGGAGTGGTCGACGACAGGAAGGGTGAATAGGTTCATCGCGGGCGAGCCGATGAACTCCCCCACGAACATGTTGACGGGACTTCGATACAACTCCCTGGGCGCCGCGCATTGCTGCAACACACCGTCACGCATGACCGCGACGCGGTCGCCCATGGTCATCGCCTCAACCTGGTCGTGGGTGACGTAAACGGTGGTGGTGCCCAGTCGCCGCTGCAATCTGGCGATCTGGTTGCGGGTTTGCACGCGCAGTTTCGCGTCCAGGTTGGACAGCGGCTCATCCATCAAGAACACTTGCGGTCGCCGCACAATCGCGCGCCCCATCGCCACGCGTTGGCGTTGGCCGCCGGACAGGTCCTTGGGCTTGCGATCCAGGTACGACTCCATGTCGAGTAGCCGCGCCGCGTCCAGGATCCGTTCGCGGATCTCGGCTTTCGTCATTCTGGCGATCTTCAGCGCAAAGCCCATGTTCTGCGCGACCGTCATGTGCGGATACAGCGCATAGTTTTGGAAGACCATCGCCACGTCGCGGTCTTTGGGGTCGTCGTCGGTGACGTCTCGGGTTCCGATTCGGATTCGTCCCGAATCCACTGTCTCCAGGCCGGCGACCATCCGCAATGAGGTCGTTTTGCCGCATCCCGACGGTCCGACCAATACGACGAACTCGCCGTCACCAACATTCAGATCCAGCTGGTCAACCGCCGGACGCGTGGTATCGGGGTAACGTCGCGTGGCCTTCTCGAAAGTCACCGATGCCATTGGCTACCCACCAAGCCCGGTGACGGTGATACCGCGCATGAAGGCGCGTTGCGCGATCGCATAGACCAGAATCAGCGGCAGCAGGATGAGCATGCATGCGGCCATCAGCACCGGCCATCTGGCGACATACTCGCCCTGCATTCGTACCAACCCGAGCGTGAGCGTGGCGATGCTACTGCGGTGAATCATCAACAGCGGCCAAAGAAAATCGTTCCAGACGTTGAACCAGGTAAGCACCGCCAGCACCATCACCGCCGGGCGCGCGTGCGGAAGCAGTATCCGCCAATAGATCTGCCACGGCGTACAACCGTCGAGGATGGCGGCTTCCTCCAATTCGGCCGGGATGGTCTGAAAGAACTGGCGCATGAGGTAGGTGCCGAACGCGCTGCCGAATAATCCCGGCACGATCATCGCCCACGGCGTGTCGGTCAGTCCGGCGACCCGCATCAAAATGAACTGCGGGATCACGGTGACCGTCAGCGGAACCATCAGAGTACCCAGATACAAGACGAACAACGTATCGCGGCCCCGAAACCGCAAACGCGCGAAGGCATACCCGGCCAGCGAGCAGAAGAACACCTGGCCGGCACTGACGCACACGGCATAGAACACCGAGTTGAAAAACATTCGCCAGAACGGCATCAGGGCGAACACCTCACGGTAGTTCGACCACAACGGGTGTGCCGGAAACAGCGTGGGCGTGGTCACCTCGCCCTCGTTCTTCAAGGATCCCGACACCGCCCACAGGATCGGGAAGACCGCACACAATGCGATGACGGTCAGCGCGGTGTACAGCACGATGCCACGCACGATGCTGGGTTTGATCACTCGTTCGGCTAAGCCCACGATCGTTGCTCCAGCGCCGCCCGACGGCGGCCAATCCGTAACTGCAGCACGGTCAATACCAGCAGGATGGCGAACATCACCCACGCCAGAGCGGATGCATAACCGAACTCCAAGAAGCTGAACGCGTGCTGGAACAGCATGATCCCGAGTACGTAGGTTGCTGTCTCCGGCCCGCCGTTGCCCCCAGTGAGAACGTAAACGAGGTCAAATGCCTGGAATGCGTGGATGATCGAGATGACCACCACGAAAGACACGGCGCCGCGGATCAATGGCACTGTGATCGAGACGAACTGTCGTATTTCCCCTGCGCCGTCGAGTTTGGCCGCCTCATAAAGGTTGTCGGGCACGCCTTGCATAGCGGCCAACAGGATGACGGTCGCAAAAGGAACGCTACGCCAGACGCTGACCGTGCACAGCGAGAGCATCGCCCATTTGGGGTCGTTCAGCCAGGGGACCGGGCCGAGCCCAATCCAGCCGAGCATGATGTTGAGCAGACCGTTATTGGTATTGAAGACGAACTGCCACACGACGGCCATCACCACCGACGACACCGCCAAAGGCAGAAATATAACTGTGCGAAAGATGCTGATCCCCTTGATTTTCCGGTTGAGCACACCGGCCACGGCGAGGCTGATCAACAGCGTAGGGACGACGGTGCCGACGGTGTAGACCACCGTGTTGCGCAGAGCTATCACGAACAGCGGATCGTCGGCAAAGAGGCTGCGGTAGTTGGCCAGACCGACAAACTTCGCGGGCCTGAACAAGTCCCAGTTCTGCACGCTCATGTAGAGCGAGAATCCGAGCGGGAACAGCATGAATACCGCGACCGCCGTCAGGTTCGGCGCGACGAACATCCGCCCGGCTCGGGCGCGCCGCTTGGAGAATCGGCGTCGCCGGATCACCGCGGTGGATTCATCGATCTGGGTCATGAGTTACGGAGTACCCCGTCGACGGCGTGTGACAGCCCGTTCGCCAACGATGTCGCCGGCCGCACGCCACGCAGAACGGGGCCGAAGTTTCGGTCCATCAGCGCGACGATCTTTGACCACTCCGGGGTGATCGGCATGCCCTCGGAATGGGCCGGACCGCCGGTCAGCACCGCGAGATTGTCGATCCTGCTGTGGGCCTCGGCGAAGCCGGCCGATGTGATCGCCGACCGCAGCACCGGCACGAACAGGCCCGATTCAGCGGTCACTGCCTGTCCGACCGGGCCGGCGGCGAATTTCACGAACTCCCACGCCTGCTGTTTGCGGGGACTGCTCGCCGCGATGGCGAGCCCCGTTGTGCCGATGTTCGAGCGGGCAGCGCGCCCTTTCGGACCGGTCGGCAGCACGGTGACATCGAAATCCAAGCCTTTGGCCAAGTCGACCGTCTGGTATCGCCAATGTCCGCCAAGTGCCATCGCCGCCCGGCCCGAAGTGAAGAGATCCATAGTGGACATCGACTGGGTGTCCGACGAGGTAGGAGCGACCCTGTGCTTGTGGGCCAGATCTGCGTAGAACTGGACACCGTCGAGGAACGCCTCGTTGTCGAAGTTGAGATGCGTCGGGTTCATCCGCGGGGTGCACCACGGGACGCCGTTGTTCATGCCGAACAGCCCGGCCGCGTAGAACGGGACCCAGCTGTCGACGTATCCCCATTGACCGACCCTGCCGGATCGCTCGCGCTTGGTGAGCGCTTTGGCGGCGTCGAGGAACTCGCCGAAACTCCACGGCTGATCCCAACGCCCGGGCGGCGGGCGCACACCGGCCTCGGCGAATAGCTTCTTGTTGTAGTACAAGAAATTTCCGGACCACTGCTCGGGAAGGGCGTACTGACCGCCCTCGAACGTGAACGTGTCATACAGCGATCTGATGCCGTCCGCCTTCACGTCGGCGGCGAAAGCCTTGTCTTGCGCCAACATGGTGTTGAGGTCCAGTAGCACTCCCCTGGCGGCCAATCCTGCGTAGGTGAGGTCCCACGCCATCAGCACGTCCGGACACTTGCCGCCGGCGCAATAGATCGACATGTGTCGCAACGGATTGGGCCCGGACAACAGCATCCGGACCTCGATGTCGGGGTGCGTGCGCTGGAAGGCGTTAACGACTCGCTTCCGGGCATCCGCCTCTTCGGGATTGGCCGCGAAGAAGAAGGTCAGTGCGTCGTCATCGGAACTACACCCGGTGCTCCACGCCGACACCGCCGCCGCGCCCAGCGCGCCGGCGCCAACCAAAAGCGTCCGCCGATCGAACTGCTTAGTAAGGATGGTGTTCGTAGTTCATCTCCGTTGTCACTGTGGCAGCGCGAGCACTGCGCTTTGCAAGCGATCGGCATCGCCGACGATGTCGATGCTGTGTATCCTGCCGTCTTCAATGCCGATCTGCAGCAACGCCTCAACGTGACCCGCGGGCGCGATAGCAATACCAGGGACTCCGTTGATGAGGACCACGACCCCGGCCCGTGCACGCGCCGCGAAGCGTCGGGTTTCCTCGGCGACGTCGTTGGCGCCACGGAGCTCGGTCGGCACATCGTCGGGCGCCAACTCGCGGTCCACCCGGCGCACCACGTCTGGGGCCAGTAGGTCCAGCAACATACGAATATCACCGCCACGCGACGCGTCCAGAAACGCTTCGACGATCTTGAGGTGTTCAGCCGTTCGGCTGGGCTCTGCTGAGCCGCCGGCGTGCAGTCGCCCGCGCGCCCGGCTCGCCAGCTTCTTGGCGGCGTCCGGCGACCGATTCAACAGTTCGCCGATCAAGTCGAAGGGCAAGGCGAACACATCGTGCAGTACAAACGCCACGCGTTGTGCGGGCGAGAGCCGGTCGAGCACCACCAGCAGGGCCCGGCTGACGGAATCGGTGAGCAGGGCAGCTTCGTCGGCTCCCGCGGAGGTGGCCGTGGCCATCTGCTCGAGCTGATGGGGATCGGCAAGCGGCTGCTCTGCCCGTCGTTTGCGAGTCCGCAACTGATCGAGTGCCTCGCGGGCGGTGATTGTGGTGAACCAACCCGTCAGGTTCTCGACCGTGCCGTGGTGTGCGCGACTTGCCTTCAGCCAGGCGGACTGCACCGCGTCTTCGGCATCAGGTGCCGACCCGAGCAAGTGGAACGCCACCGACTTCAGGTGCCGCCGATCACTGTCGAACCGTTGGGCGAGATCTTCGATGGTTCTCATGGTCACCTTTCCCAGGCGAAGGCCGTCAAGGAGGTGAACACATCCGACGAACGCTCCCGGTAGAAGAGGAGACCAGCAGTAATGAGCCTATACGTTGTCGTCACGGTGATCACCGCCGTCGTCACCGCGGCAATCGCGATACCCGACTTAATCCCCGCCGGCTTCGTGCTGGCGAACTCGGCCAAGGTGCACGTGCCGCGTTCGTGGCTACCGATGCTGGGCACCCTGAAACTCGCCGGAGCCATCGGTCTTCTCGTCGGTGTTGTCGGCCTGCCGGTCATCGGGATCGCCGCCGCTATCGGCCTGGTGTTGTATTTCATCGGCGCGGTGATCGCGCATCTTCGGGCCCACGTTTTCTACAACATCGCCTTCCCGGGCGCCTACTTGGGGCTGTCGGCGGCGTCGCTGGTACTGCTGGCGGGAAAGTAGCGGATCCGGCGGATTTCGTTGCGCCGCCGCGCAACATCGGCGAATATCACGCCGCGTCCTTGCCGCGACGTGATCGACACGGCGACGGTGGAGCCCGCAGCGATGAGCTTCGTCGCACCGGCCCCGGGGCACCGGGCGACCAGGTCCGCGATGTCCGCGGCATTGTCGTCGCCGAAAGTCATTGTGGCATCAGGTGACAACGTCCGCTGTGCGGCAAGTTTGTCTGCCCTGCCGACCGCGTCCACGAACGTGTTCACCAACTCTTTGCAACGGGAACCCACCCGACGAAAGCCGGCTGCGAACCCGGCGGTGCCGCGTAGCCGCTGATTGCGAATGAGCCCTTGGGACAGTTGGACGGTGACCGGCACGGCCGATACGCCGTTACGCAGGAACTGCAGCATCATGCTCGGCAGCTCCCAATAGGCACGTAGCATCGCGATCTTCCATTCGCCGTCGACCTCGCGCAGGTCGTAGCGAAGAAACGCCGGAATGGTCATGGTGACCGCCGAACCCATGACCACCTCGAGATCCAGATCGCGGACGACGGCCGGTCCGCGGACGACATCGAGATCACGACGGAAGGCGATGTCGCGGGGGCCGATGAAGGTGTCATAGAAACGGCCGATCTCGCCGTGTCCCACATGGGGCCGTGATCCCACCGGGTCTTCGATACGACCGTCCGTCGTGAACAGCCCGACCCAGCCCGCGCGGTCATGTGCTGCCGCAGCCTCGGGTGACCGCTCCACCACCGCCAGCAGTGCCGACCCCGGGTGGCCCGTCATGCGGTTGGCTCTATCTCGACACCCGCTGCCCGCAAGGCTTTGATGGCCGCGGCCGTGGACTCCTGCCCCACGCCCGCCGTGAGATCCAGCAGCACCCGGGTGGCCAAACCGGCCTCGGCAGCGTCCTCGGCGGTGCGGCGCACGCAGTGCTCGGTGGCGATGCCCACCACGTCAACCTGATCCACGTCGTGTTGGGTCAGCCAATCGGCCAGCGGCGTGCCGGACTCGTCGGTTCCTTCGAAACCGCTGTAGCCCGCGTCGTAGGCGCCCTTGCGAAAGACCGCGTCGAACCGGTCGGAGTCGAGATCGGGATGAAATTGCGCGCCGCTGCTCCCGGCCAGACAGTGCGGCGGCCAGCACGACGAATAATCGGGCCGGTCGGAGAAGTGATCACCCGGATCGAAGTGGAAATCCTGGGTGGCCACGACGTGGCGGTAATCGGCGCCGGCGGTCAGATAATCACTGATTGCGCCCGCCACAGCGGCGCCGCCGATCACGGGCACCGCGCCGCCCTCACAAAAATCATTCTGTACGTCGACCACGATCAACGCGCGCATAACACCCACCGTATCGCCGGTGGGAGCGAATTTTAGGCGGCGTGGCGGCGGGCGCGACGCGATGCCGCGGTGTCCAACGACCAGAGATGCGCACAGGTCGGGCACTGCAGATGCAGCACCGCGGCGCTGTTGCCGAGCAGGTATTGCCAATGGGTGTGGCAGTTGTGGCCGCTGCGGCAGTCGCCACACGCGGCGCCGTGATCACACTTCGGGCAGGCCAGCCAGGCGCGCCGGCTCTGGTCGGCGTCCGGGTCAATCGGCAGCATGGTCCACCGCCCGATCGGGCAGCACCCCGGCGCTGACCAGGTTGTCGTAGATGCGCTGCTGCTCGGCGTCGAGATTCGAGTAGAGCATCGCGTACGCCTGCTCCTCTTCGGCCAGCGCGCGAATCGGATCCCAGTCCTCACCGATCGCCTCCAGCACCGCGGTACGGCGCCGGACCTCGTCGAGGGTCAGGTCATAGGCGAATTCAAGGCCATTTGAGTTGTCCGGCATGAGCCACTCCCACGTTCCACGTTCAGTAGCAGGTTAGGCTGCCCTAAATTAGCCGGTTTATGCAATGACGTGCGTCACACTTTCTGATTGATGTTTGTCACAACCGAGCGCCCGGGTAATCGCTGCTCGTCCGCTGGGTAGGACGGGTAAAACCCCATGCCGCTGGCGGTGCGTTGCATCACGTAGATAGTCAAACTATAGTCCAGACACGTGTCCAGAAAGCTCCCTGACGTCGTTCCCGAACCCTTCGCCATGACATCTACGGGTAACGCCAGTCCGGGATGGGCGTGAGTATGCGGATTGCGTTGCTGTCGTATCGCAGCAAAACGCATTGCGGCGGCCAGGGGGTTTACGTCCGTCACCTCAGCCGCGGACTGGTCGAACTCGGACACCACGTCGAGGTGTTCTCCGGACAGCCCTACCCCGAAGGCCTGGATCCCCGAGTGGTGCTGACCGAGGTACCCAGCCTCGACATGTATCGGGAACCCGACCCCTTCCGGATCCCGCATCCCCGTGAAATCCGGGACCGCATCGACCTGCGTGAGCTGGCGACGGTGTGGACCGCGGGGTTTCCCGAGCCACAGACCTTCAGCATGCGCGCCGCCCGCCTGCTCGCAGGACGGCCGGACGACTTCGACGTGGTGCACGACAATCAGAGCCTGGGCGTCGGCCTGCTCGAAATCGCGGCGACCGGCCTGCCGGTGGTGGCGACCGTTCATCATCCGATCACTCGCGACCGGGTGCTGGATCTGGCTGCGGCGCGGTGGTGGCGTAAACCGTTGGTACGCAGGTGGTATGGCTTTTTGGAGATGCAAGAGCGGGTCGCTCGCGCCATTCCGGACCTGCTGACCGTCTCGTCGTCGTCGGCCACCGACATCACCACAGACTTCGGTGTCCACCCAGACCAGCTCCACGTGGTACCGCTAGGTGTCGACACCGACTTGTTCGCACCGTCCACGCAGCCTCGAATTCCTGGTCGCATCATCGCCATCGCCAGTGCCGACCGACCGCTCAAGGGCGTCGGGCATCTGCTGCAGGCAGTGGCCAAGCTGCGGACCGAACACGACCTGGAGCTGCAGCTTGTTGCCAAGCTCGAACCCAACGGCCCGACCGAAAAGCTGATCGCGGAACTCGGGATCTCCGATATCGTCCACATCTCCAGCGGACTCTCCGACGTCACGTTGGCGCGGTTGTTCGCCTCTGCTGAAATCGCCTGTATCCCTTCGCTTTACGAAGGCTTTTCGCTACCCGCGGTGGAAGCGATGGCCAGCGGCACGCCAATTGTGGCCAGCCGTGCCGGCGCGTTGCCGGAGGTGCTCGGACCGGACGGCGAGTGCGCCAGGCTGGTGCGGCCCGGCGACGCCGCCGACCTGATCAGGGTGTTGGCCGAGCTGCTGATCTCACCTGACCAACTGCACCGACTCGGCGTGGCCGGTCGCCGCCGAGCCGTTGACGTGTACAGCTGGGAATCGGTCGCCGCGCAGACCGCCCGCGTCTACGAACGCGCGGTCGCCCGGCAGATGCCGCTTCGGGATTCGCCCCAGACGGTGGGCGAGCCATGCTGACCGTGGACTTCGACCGTCTCGGTATTGGTTCTGGCACGACGGTTATCGACGTCGGGTGCGGGGCGGGCCGGCACAGCTTCGAGGCCTATCGCCGGGGTGCCGATGTGGTCGCGTTCGATCAGGACGCCGACGAGCTGAAGAACGTAGACACCATGTTTCGCGGCATGGCCGATGCCGGTCAGGTACCGCTATCCGCTCGAGCCGAGACCGTCGTCGGTGATGCACTGGCATTGCCCTATCCCGATGGAACGTTCGACTGCGTCATCGCTTCGGAGATCCTGGAGCATGTCCCCGCGGACAATACGGTGATCGACGAGTTGATTCGCGTGCTCAAGGTCGGCGGCAGCCTGGCAGTCACCGTGCCCAGGTGGCTACCCGAGCGGCTGTGCTGGCTGCTCTCCGACGGCTACCACAGCAACGAGGGCGGCCACATCCGCATCTACCATGCAGACCGGCTGCGCGCCAAGATCGCCGACCGCGGAATGACCTTCACCCACGGCCATCACTCGCATGCCTTACACGCGCCGTTTTGGTGGCTGAAGTGCATAGTTGGCGTTGATAATTCAGACCATCCGGCCGTCGTCGCCTATCACAAGCTGCTGGTCTGGGACATGATGCAGCGGCCCCTGCTCACCCGGCTGGCCGAATCCACGCTCAACCCGCTGATCGGCAAGAGCGTCGCGCTGTACTTCGAGAAACCGGTCCCCGCCGTTGAAATGGTATGAGACACCGGGCGTTCCTGGCGTCCTCTCTCCCGCACAATGTCAGCAGACCGCGGAATCGATTGTCGCGGTGCAGGAGCCATCCGGCGCGATCCCATGGTCGGAAGGCGGGCACACCGACCCGTGGGACCATGTGGAATGCGCGATGGCGCTCACCGCGGCCGGCCTGATCGACCCGGCGCGGCACGCATTCGACTGGTGTCGGCGCCAGCAGCGCGCTGACGGATCCTGGCCGATCCAGCTTCGCGCCGGCGCCGTCGAGGACGCCAACAGCGACAGCAACTTCTGCGCTTACGTCGCGGTCGGGGTCTGGCACCACGTGCTGATCACCGGGGACGACGCCTTTGCCACCGCGATGTGGCCGACGGTGCGGTCCGCCATCGACTTCGTTTTGGAGCTGCAACTCGAGGGCGGCGAAATCTGTTGGGCACATAGCTCTTCAGGCCCGGTCGCCGAAGCGCTGCTGACCGGGTGCGCCAGTATTTTCCACAGCATCCGCTGTGCTCTGGCCCTGGCGAACTACGTCGACGAGCCGCAACCGGAATGGGAGGTCGCGCTGGGCCGGCTGGGCCACGCGATCGCTGTCCACCCCTCGGCGTTCACCGAGAAGCCGCATCACTCGATGGACTGGTACTACCCGATCCTCGGTGGTGCGCTCCGTGGTCCCGCCGCGACCGCCCGAATCGCCGAACGGTGGCGCGATTTCGTCGTCGACGGTTTGGGCATCCGGTGCGTCGACGACCGGCCGTGGGTGACCGGCGCGGAGACATGCGAACTGGTGCTGGCGCTCGATGCGATGGGTAGCCGGCAGGCGGCGCTGCGGCAGTTCGCCGCCATGCAGCACTTGCGTGAGGACGACGGCTCCTATTGGACCGGGCTGGTATTCAGCGACGGAAAACGTTGGCCCGTCGAGCGAACCACCTGGACCGGAGCAGCCGTGATTCTCGCCGCCGACGCGCTGTCGTGCACCACCGCCGGCAACGGCATCTTCCGTGGCACCGATCTGCCGCGCGGCCTGGAAGGCGACTACGACTGCGAGTGCGCGATCAGCCCGTCGGATCGCTAAACCCGCGCGCCGGCCTCTCCAGATATCCGCTGCAGCACCCGCATTGACCCGGTGACGGATCGCTCTACGAATGCGCCGCTTTGCACCGCTCGGCAATAGATTTGGTAGGGCGCCTGGCCGCCGTCACGCGGGTCGGGGAAGACGTCGTGGATGATCAGCGCGCCTGCGGGACTCACCCATTTCGCCCATCCGTCGAAGTCTTGCTGCGCGGCGGCCTCGCTGTGCCCACCGTCGATGAACAACAACTGCAGCGGCGTGCGCCACCCGCTGGCCACCACGGTCGATTTGCCCACCACCGCCACGACGTTGTCGTCGAGGCCGGCGTCGTCGAGCGTGCGCCGCAAGGCGGGCAGGGTGTCGAAACGCCCGCTGGCTTTGTCAACCAGCGATGTGTCGTGGTACTCCCACCCAGGCTGGTGCTCCTCGGAACCATGGTGGTGATCGATGGTGTAGAGAACACTGCCACGAGCAAGCGCCGCCGCCCCCAACAGCACCGTCGACTTGCCGCAGTAGGTCCCGATCTCTACGCCGACCCCGTGATCGAGGTAGCTGAGCGCGGCGTCATACAGCGCCCGGCCCTCGTCGGCGGGCATGAACCCGGTGACCCGATCGGCCAGCTCGAACAATTGGGTTGTTCGCTCGTCGGCAGCCGAAAGATTTGAGGAGAACGTCATCATCGCCAACCGTAACAGTCGTCGCGAAGGGCGGGGCCCGCGCACACGTCACGTGTGGTTGCCGCACCTGTGACGTTGTAGTAGTGTCCGGACACGTGTCCAACCCGGTAGCTCGGGAATCGACCAGACGGCGACTGACCGCCAAGCAAGCCAACACCGTTGACCGGCTGGGCCATGCCGCGATTGAAGTCCTTAGCCGAGAAGGCTTCTCCGGCTTGACGATTCGCATGGTCGCCGCGGAGGCCGGCGTCGGCGCAGCGACAGCCTACACGTACTTCTCCTCGAAGGAGCACCTCGTCGCCGAGGTTTTCTGGCGGCGGTTAGCGTCCACTCCCGTTCCGGCGACCGAGTCGCCGGAACCGACCGTCCGCGTGACCGCGGTGCTGCGGCATATCGCACTGCTGCTGGCCGATGAACCCGAACTCGCGGGTGCCGTGACCAACGCACTGCTGGGTAAGGACCCTGAGGTCAAGCATCTGCGGCTGCGCATCGCCCGCGAAATTCACCAGCGCCTGGTCGCAGCGGTGGGCCCGGACCGCGCTGACCTTGTCGACTCACTGGAACTGCTCTACGCGGGAGCCCTGGTGCACGCCGGCATGGGATATGCCTCGTACGCCCAGATCGCCGAACGGCTGGAGGCGGCGGCGCGACTGCTGTTGGCCGGCACACCGTAACCGCGGTAGCGGCGGTCTCATCGGCTGCGAACTGGCATGATCACGGCCATGGACGTCGTCGAGCACCCTGAACGCGACCAACCCTGGGATAGCACGGAGCGCTCTGAGACCGAAGTCCAACGTCTAGACCGCAATTGGGTCAGCCTGCTGCAGGAATTGCGCGTAGTGCAGACCGGCGTCCAACTGCTCACCGGCTTCCTGCTGACGTTGCCGTTCCAGCAGCGATTCACCGACCTCAACCTGACGATGCGCGTGGTCTATCTGGTAACTGTGGGTTCTTCGATTTGTGCCACCGTGCTGTTGGAGGCTCCGGTCGCGATGCACCGCTTGTTGTTTCGGCGGCACCGAATCGAGTCCGTGGTTGCCGCAGCCCATCGGTTCGCTTACGCCGGGCTATTACTGATGGGGCTGTCTCTTACCGGCGTGGCCGTGCTCATTTTCGGCACGGTCGCCGGTCCCGCGGCGG
The DNA here is from genome assembly GCF_035314665.1 of Mycobacterium sp. Lineage (GTDB taxonomy): Bacteria > Actinomycetota > Actinomycetes > Mycobacteriales > Mycobacteriaceae > Mycobacterium. The sequence continues at coordinate 17,324 of NZ_DATFZD010000042.1, forward strand.
GCGTCATTGCCGGTGTATGCGCGATGCTGGCTCAACTCGTTTTTTGGGTGCTGGTGCCGCTGCGAGCGCGACACGAAGCACCCCCCTTGACGGAATAACGACCGCGCGCAGGGCCGGTTTGCACAGTGATCAACCCGGGAACACACCTGCCATGTTGATCCGCAGAATCGCTCGCCCCTTATTGTCCGCGGCATTCATCGGCCAAGGTGTCGAGACGTTGCGAAACCCCAAAGTCACCATCGATGCGGCGCAGCCCACTGTGACGGCGCTGCAAACGCTGCCGGAACCCTTCGGAAGCATGGTTCCGTCGAATGCCGAGACGGCGGCACGGATAACCGCCGCGGTCCAGGTCGGTGGCGGCCTGTTGCTTGCCACCGGCAGATGGCCGCGAATCGCATCAGCGGCGCTCGCGTTCACGGTGATACCGGGCAGCCTTGGCGCACATCTGTTTTGGAATGAGTCCGACCCGGAGGTCAAAGCCCAGAAACGGCGTGACCTGCTCACCGACCTGAGCCTGCTGGGCGGGCTGATCATTGCGTCGGCGGACACGGCAGGTAAGCCGTCGCTGGGATGGCGTGGTCGTCAGGCGGCCGGCCGGATCTCGGAAGCGGTTTCGGCTGCACTGCCGCTCGATGGATCCGACGGCTCCGTGCTTGACTCCGAGTTGGCCGAAAGAATCGCGCATGGCCTGCATGTGGGCGCCGAGCGCGGACGCGAACTCGCGGGCACCGCCGTGGAGAAGAGCGGACCGCTGGTCGAGACCGCCCGGAAGCGCGGCGTCGAACTCGCCAGTACGGCTGGGGAAAGGAGCGCACCCTACGTGGAAGCCGCACGCAAGCGCGCCCGTAAGCGCGGCCACCAGCTGGCGGAAACGGTGCGCGAACACGGCGCCGAACTGGCCGAGACCGCCCGCGAACGCGGCGCCGAACTGGCCGAGACCGCCCGCGAACGCGGTGGCGAACTTGCCGAGACCGCGCGCGAACGCGGCAGCGAACTGGCCGAGACCGCGCGCGAACGCGGCAGCGAACTTGCCGAGACGGCCCGCGAACGCGGTGGCGAACTGGCCTCCCGCCGGCGGGGCAAAGCCCATCGCGGACGAGTCAAAGTTCGTCGCTGGCGCTGACCGGCCGAGCCCTGGAACGTGTCCGCACGTACAGCACCCAGGACAGGGCTACCAGCGTAAACACCACAAGGGGCACAAAGCCCGCCCAGCTGGCGGGGTAGAGCACCCCGCTGATGTAGTGGGCGATGAAGCCTCCCGGCGGTAGTGGCGCCATCGCGGCTTTCGCGCGGCCCCATCGCTCCAATGAGGTCAACGGACAGTCCAGACGCGCTGCGGTGATCGCGATTCCCCACAACGCCGCGGGCACATGCAGCCAGATCGCCCGGCGCCAGTGCAATGCGAGGAAGCCGCCGACGATCAGGTAGCAAAGGAAAGCGAAGTGCGCGACGACGGTGAGCCCAACGACGATGTGATACATCGTTAGCCGCCGCAACAACGCGATACAACGGCAGCGGCTTTCACGTCGCTCATAGCCATGCACCAGCTGGTTTGCCGTGTCGAATAGAGCACCATGCTAGCCGTCACCGCGGTCGGGCAGTACCCGCCGCACAGCGGCAGGAAGGGTACATTGGCAGCCACCAACCTGGTCAGGAGCGAATCCCATGACATCAGCAGACTTCGATCCCAACTCGCCCCTGTACGGGTATCCGCCGGCCGGTTCGCCGCAGTGGTCGCAAGCCCGGCCCGGAGGGCTCGGTCGCAGATTTTTCGCTCGGGTCATTGACGGCATCCTGGTGAACATCGTGGCCTTTTTACTGTCGATGTTCCTGTTCGACCAGGACTACTGGTGGCTGGTGACCGGGCTTTTCTCGGGCGTGCTGATGTTCGGGTACTTCGTGCTCTTCGAAGTCACGCAGGGTGGCAGCCCCGGCAAGAAGCTGCTCGGCTTGGCCGTGCACGGCCCGGGCGGGGCGCCGAAACCGGATGCGACCCAATCGGCCATCCGCAACTCGTTCACCTTGCTCGCGGTGGTGCCCTATCTCGGTCCGCTGCTGGCGTTCATCGCCTACATCATCATCGCGGTGACGATCAGCGGCAGCCCCACCAAGCAGGGCAAGCACGACGAGTTGGCCGGCGGTACCCAGGTCGTCAAGAACTGAGGTACGTCACAAACCTGTCGACGATGCTGTCGGCGCTCGATCCGACGTCGAGGGCTAGCCCGTGCTCGTCGGGCGCCAACGGTTCCAAGGTGTCGAACTGCGATTGCAGGAGCGTCGACGGCATGAAGTGGCCCGGCCTGCCCGCTTGTCGGCGTGCGATCAGCTCCGGTGAACCGGTCAGATGCAAGAACTCGATCCGCGGACAGTGTGATCGCAATCGATCGCGGTAGGTGCGCTTGAGCGCTGAGCAGCTCATCACGCCGCCGCCCTCATGATCGGCCAGCCACTGCCCGACCGCGTCCAGCCAAGGATACCGATCGTCGTCGGTGAGCGGCGTACCCGCGGCCATCTTGGCGATGTTGGCTGCCGGGTGAAATGCATCGGCGTCGGCAAAAGGCACCCCGAGGCGGCTTGCTAACGCGGCGCCGACCGTCGACTTGCCCGACCCGGAGACACCCATGACCACGATCGGCGGGCTTTGGCGGACAGGGCGTTTCAGCGCAGATTGCGGTTCCATTCCAGCCAGCCCACGCCGCTGCGTCCGTCGGCGGTGCTGACGGTGGTCCACACGCGAGGAAATTGGCTCACCCGCCCGTCGAGCGAGACGAGGCGCAGCGGTGCGTGTCCACGCACCTCAATGGTCGCGGTGATACCACCGGGATCGACGGCGAGCGTTGCGGTTTCCGGTAATCCGTCGGTGTCGAACGTTTGGCGGGCGGCGATGGTTTGCAATTCGGTGACCGTGCCACCGTCTTGGACATACCCGATGCCAACCGGCGGGACGCCCGGAATCCGGATGTCGACGGCGTGGATGTGTGTTCCATCGTCGAGGTGCAGCGCGCTCCAGATCCAGTCCATGCTCCACCAATCCCGCACGCCCCACGAGTGGTCGCGCTGGCCGGGTGTCGAGTCGAGGGTGTAGCGATGTCCATCGACGGTGACGGTTCCTGAGACGGTGCAGGGTATTTCGTAGCGCGTAGTCAGCCGATACCTGTATGGCGTGCCGTCGGTGCTCCACACCAGATCGAGCGCGACGTCGACCGGCGCTCCTCGTTCTCCCCGCAACAGCGCGGCCGGATCCGGGTACGACTCGCCGTGGCCGTGCAGGCCAATGCGATAGCTATGCAGTGGATCGCCGACGGAATGGGTGAAATCGACTGCGCCCGTTTGCAACGCCCACGGATCGTCGGGCAGCGGCACCTCGAAGTCGACGACGGCGACCGTGGGTAGGTTCGGACCGCACAACAGGGCATGCAGCCACGCCGTCTTCTGGTTAGGGATCAGTCCGATGCGCACCCAGCCACCGAATCCGCTTGCCGCATCGGCGAAGTCGGCATACCAGCTCTCGCTCCACAGCGGCTCGTCGGTGGCGGTATGGGCCGACTCGTCGTCGTCTGACGGACGCAGCGGCTCGGCGACCGTCGGGGCGGGCAGTATCGCCAGCGCGTCAACGTCGAGCACATGCTCACAATGCCGTTGCAGCATCGTCATGAACATCGCGTCGCCGCGTTCGGTGCGCTCCACCAGCATTGACGAGACGATGGCCATCATCACCCCGAAGAAGCTCTGTCTGCGCACCCCGTCGCGGACAGCGGCGAGACTGATCGGCGCGTCCGGCCCCAGCGCCGCGTGGTAGGCCTGCAGCAGCGCGTCGTGATGCGTGCGCCGCTCCGCCAGCGGCAGCGCGCAGCCGACAAAGTAGGCCAGGTCGGTCATCGCGGGGCCCCAGGTGACCGTCTGCCAATCGACCACGGTCAGCGGGCGATCGGCGCCGGCGGCGCCGAACAGCATGTTGTCCAACCGGTAGTCGCCGTGCACCAGACCCTGCACGCGATCCTCGCCGGCCTCCTCCGCCAGGTAGGCGTCGAAGCCGCCGACCAGCCGTTCGCACACCATGCGGTGTTGCGGTGCGATCCGGTCGCCATAGCGATCGACGAAGCGGGCGTACAGCGCTGTGATCAACCCCTGGTTGAGCGGCGTATCGCGGTGTAGCCACGGCGCGTTCGCGAGGGTGGTGTCACCGAGCAGCGGACCCTGCAGCCGGGCCAGCTCGGTGACGGCGAGTTCGGCCTGTGCGGCTGTGGCGCCGCGGATTTCGTCGCCGACGACGGCCGGGTTCGCATCGCCGAGCAGCACATCGAAGATGCCGGCCGCCGTGTCGAAAGCCGCGTGATAACACGGCGCAACCGGCCCGTGCAGGCGCGGAGCGATATCCCGGTAGAAGCAAACTTCACGCTCGTAAAGGCCCAGACTGCCACCGGTCTGCCGGCTCATTGGGTCGGTGGCCGCAACTTTGAGCACAACCGAATCGGGCCCCGGGCTGCCCGGCCTGCCGTCGGCATAGGCCAGCTGAATCCGGTAGCACTCGCTCATCTGACCGGTGCCGATCCGCTCGACGCCGAAATCAGCGACGGTTCCGGCGCCGATGGCCGCGGTCAGCCAGTCGGCGGTGAGGTCACCGGGACTTTCGACGACGTTGTCGGTGTGGGGTTTCATGGCTCGTCCACGAAATCACATCCGCCGTCATCGCGCCAGAGTGAAACCCTCCCACGCCATCCGCCGCTCGGGGTGCGGATCGAACTCGAGCCGCGACTTGCGGTCTAAGACCATGACCGCGCGGTCGGTGTCGGTGTAGACCGGCCAGTCGTCGCCGGGCACCCCGGTGCGGCTGAATGATCGCCAGCGCCTTTGCACTTCGTTGGTCACCCGCCGAGCCGATCGCCGGTCGGCGGCCGCGGTCAGCATCGCGCCCAACCTGGTGCGATAGATGCCGAAGACCGCCAGCAGTTCAGTGGCATGCGTGGCGCCCAGCCCCGACCAGCGCAATACCCGCGGTGCGTAGTCGTAGCGATACAGGTAGACGGGCGCGTGCCTGCCGTGGGCTTCCGCGATGTCCCAAGCCGCCGAGCTGAAGGCGAAGTCGCCGCCGAGCCGCACACAGGCGGCCCGCTCGGGATAATCGGGGTAAGCAGCGGTAATACGTTCCCGTGCAGCCGGTTCCACCTCAGCAAGCAGCGCTTCGACCATCGGCTCGGTGGTCGGCAGCAGCGGCAAAAAGCGAGTGAATAAGCGGCCCTCTTCGGCATTGGTACCCACGATCAGCGGCACCCGGTGGGCTTTGCCGCGCCGCATCGCCTCGACGGGGTCCAGAGGCAGAACGTCATCACCGCAAACCGGGCCAATCGGAAAGGCCCCCAGCATGTCTCGGACGCCCTCGTCGATCAGGCAGTTTTGTGCCGCTACCAACTCGGCGGCAGAGGCCTGCATCACCGCGTGCGCGGCATCCTGCTTGCGGACACCCAACAGCGTCGCGAATCGTCCCGCGAACTCTGCGGCGATTTCACGCGAGCGAACCATTCCGGTTGCCGGGCTTTCCGAAATCACATGGGCGAACAGGCCTTCAGCCTCCGGCACCGCTAACAACGTGGCGACCGCATGCGCGCCGGCGCTCTCACCGAATATCGTGACGTTGTCCGGATCACCGCCGAACGCCGCAATGTTCTCCCGGACCCAGCGCAGCGCCAACACCAGATCACGCAAGAACAGATTGCTCTCCAGCGGGATGTCGGTCCTCGACAACGACGACAAATCCACACACCCCAGCGCGCCGAGCCGATAGTTGACCGACACATAGACACAGCCACGGCGGGCCAGCCCCACGCCGTCGTATATCGGAGTGGCTGAGCTGCCCATGATGCATCCGCCACCGTGCACGAAGACCATGACCGGCAGCGGTCCACTTTCCGGCGCTTCCGGTGTGACGACGTTAAGGGTCAGGCAGTCCTCACCCATCGGCTGGTACTTGCCGACGCCGACGATCGTGTAGCGCCGCTCCTGCGGCGCGCACTTGGTGAACCCGTGGCAATAACGCACACCTCGCCACGGCTGGGCCGGCTGCGGCGCCCGAAAGCGCAGCGCACCAATCGGCGGCCGGGCGTACGGGATCGATCGCCAGCGGTGCACGCCGTCGCGGGTGAAGCCTTCGACGGTTCCGGCGGCCGTGGTCACGCGGACGGTGTGTTCGTGCATTACCTGACGGTAGCGAACGTGAGCGGGTCACGCCGGGCAGGTGCACAGAATCGGTTTGCGGCGTTTCCGCTAGACGGCGAGTTCGAGCACCTGGATTTCGCCGCTGTCGCCGTCGACCTCGATGAGCGCTCCCGGCGGCAGCCGTCGGGTAGCGTCCTGAACATCCACCACACCCGGGATACCGAATTCCCGCGCTACCACGGCCGCATGCGACATCGGTCCGCCGAGCTCCGTCACCACCGCGGCCGCGTAGGAGAAGACTGCGGTGTAGCCGACGTCGGTGACCACGGCGACCAGGACCTCGCCGGGTTCCAGGTCGTCGATGGAGTCCGGCCTGACGATCCGCACTCGCCCGCGAACTCGTCCGCCACCGACGCCGACGCCGCTCAGCGTCTCCCCTGGGATCAGGACGGTCGCCAAGGAGCTAGCCGCTTGCCAACCGCCGCTGAAGACTGCGGGCGGGGCGAAGCCGGCCAGCCGGTGTTGTTCTGCGCGACGGCGCGCGACCAGTCCGGAAGTATCAGCGGGCAGCGCGTCGAGCTCGTCGACCAGCAGATAAAACACGTCGTCGACGGCTTCGAGCACACCCGAGTTCACCAGTCTGCGTCCCAGCTCGCGGAGTAGGTTGCGCAGCAACCAGATTGCCCGGACCATTCGGTCGCGACGGACTTCGCGGTCGCGGAGCTGATGAGTGGCAAGGCGCGCAACGGGCCTGCCCTGCAGCGGGATTGACGGGCGATGCGACTGCGGCCGAGCGGGAAGGTTCAGCGATTTGGCCACCATGCGGATCAGCATTTCGGGGTCGTCGGCATAGCTGGCCGACCGCATCTCAACCTCGGCGGGGCCCCGGTGCCCGATCACCTTCAGCTCGGCAAGCACCGCCGCGTGGAATTCCGGTGCCTGGCTGGACAACTCCTCGAGATGATCGCCGGGGCCGGCCAGAATCCGGGTCACCTCGGGGTCACGTTGCGCGGCGTCCGCCAATCGGTACACCGTGTTCAGCGGCTGCGCGCTGGCCACCTCCTGACCGACGGGTAGCACGGTGTCCCGTCCGCTCAGGCCCCGAAGGACCACGCTGAGCGCGGCGAACGACATGAACGACCCCGATGCCAGCACCCAACCGTGTACGACGTGATCGCGTGCCAACAGGATCAGGCTCTGCAGTCGGTTGTCGGCGAGCCACGAAAGATCCCCAGCAGCAAGCTCTTCCAGGCGATCGACATCGTCGATGAAGTCACGGGTGTCGTGAGCGGCGCCGGCCGTGAGACCCGCCAGGTTGGCCGCGAACACCCCGAGGTTGCGGATGGTGCGCAACGGCCGCATGGCGGGACCGGACTCGCGCGGCGTAGGTTGCTTACCGTAGATCGGCATGCTGGCGACACTCTGGCCGAAGAACTGGCTCTGGCGAATCACCGTGGCGGGCTTGACGAACGGCACAGCCTCGGCCATGAAGTGTGCGGTGGTGATGGCCCCGTACAAGCGATGCGCGAAGACACCGATCATGCGCGCGGCGATTTCGTGTTGGATCAAACCGCCGGGCCGCAGCCGCCCTGCGGTGATCGCGCCGGCCGCCCGCAGCCCCAGCACCGTCACCGATGCCGATGAAGGTGAGAACGGTCCGGGCAGGGCCTCCGACAGATTGGTGGCGAGGTAGGTCGGGAAGCGTGGGTCGATCGGGGTGTCGAACTCGCCGTTGGCGCCGTCCGGGCCGGCCAGGACCGGGGCAACTCCGTCGGCGGCCGGCGCATCAACCGACGGGATGTCTTGGACATGAACTAGCCGCCAGGGCAGCGATATCACCCGCTTGCCGACGCTGATTCGTCCGCGCACCGCCAGTGCGACGTCTTCGACACATTCCCGGGCGCTCCAGGCCGGCGTGAAGTTCCATTTGTCACGCAGCAGCGAAGTATCCATCGACGGAGCACCCAGTAGGCGATCTAAGCCGGCTGAACTCAGCAGCCGGGTGCCTGCCGGCACGACCGGGCGGCCGAGCAGTCCGGCGATCTCGCGCAGCGTCGGCTCCCCTTGCGCGGCAAGGTTCACCGGTCCGCTGCCGATGCCGGTATCGACGATCGCGTGCAGGAAAACCCGATGCACGTCGTCGCTGTGCACGACCTGAACCCTCCGGCCGGCTTTCCCTTGGGGAAACAGCGGAGCAGCCAACACTCGGCGCACCCAGTTGTCGACACCTCTACCGAGGATGGCCGCCGAGCGGATCGCCACCCATTCCGCACCGGAGTCGACCAGCATCTTCTCGGCGTCGGCAACGTTGCGCCCGTCAGCCGAAACCGGTTTCAGGTGATCGGCTTCGGACAGCGGCGACTCGTCGCCGTGATCTACCCCATAGACGTGCGCCGACGAGGCGAACACGATACGGCGGGTACCGGTTTGGGCCATGGCGTCAAGCACATTGGCGGTCCCGCCGATGTTGACCTCGCTGTCGCCGGCCCAGGCACAGTGCACGACGACGTCCGCGCCTGCGATCGCACGCCGCACCCCGGATGCATCGCGAATATCGGCCTGCACGAAGTCGGCCGCGCTCGGCCAGCTTTCCGGTCGATGACGGGCCAGGCCGACGACGTCGTGGCCGCGGCTGAGTAGTCGGGCGACAACGCCGCGACCGATCACTCCGCTCGCCCCGGTGACGGCGACCCTCACTGGCTAACCTCAATCCTCGGCTGCCTAGTCGTCGTCATCGAGGAAGGCAGCATTGACCAGATCGTCGAGATCCATTGCCGCGAGGTCTTTTTCCTTGTTCTCTGCCGCACCGTCTTCGCCCTCGTTCGCCAGGCTGAGCAGCAGGTCCAGTACTCCGGCCTGGCGAAGGCGTTTGACCGGAATGGACGACACGACGCGCTGGATTTCCGCCTCACCGGGCGCAACCTGCGGTGTCGCCTCGGTCGAGGTCCCGACGAGCTCTTGACGGAAGTAGCCGGCCAGCGCCGCCGAGTTCGGGTAGTCGAAGATCAGCGTGGGCGAAAGCGCCAGCCCGGTCGCGGCTTTGAGACGGTTACGCATCTCGACCGCGGTCAGCGAGTCAAAGCCCAACTCCTGGAACGCCTTGTCCGGGTCGATGGCCTCCGGCGTGCTGCTGCCGAGCACGGTCGCGATATGCGAGCGCACCAAATCCAGCAACACCGCATGCTGCTCATCCTCGGGCAGCCCCTCCAGACGTTGCAGCAGCGCGGACTTCGACTTCGCGGCGGCCAGCGAATCGTCGACCTGACGCCTCGCCCGTGCGTTGATCAGGTCGACGAACATCGGCGGCAGGGTGCCCGCGTCGTACTTGGCCCGCAGCGCCGTGGTGTCGATGCGGGCGGGTAGCAGGAACGGTTCGTCGACCACCATCGCGGTGTCGAGCAGTTGCAACGCTTCGGCCGACGACATGGCCACAATGCCGTCGCGGGCGAACCGGGCTAAGTCGACTGACGCCAGCCCGCCGGTCATGTTGCTGGCTTGGTCCCACAGACCCCAGCCCAGCGAGATCGCCGGCAGACCGTGGGAACGCCGATGCACCGCCAACCCATCCAGGAACGAGTTGGCCGCCGCATAGTTGGCCTGACCCGACGACCCCACCAACCCCGCCATCGACGAAAACAGCACAAAAGCAGACACATTCGCATCGCGGGTCAGCTCATGCAAATTCCACGCCGCATCCACCTTGGCCCGCAACACCGCATCCACCCGCTCCGGCGTCAACGACATCACCACCGCATCATCAAGCACACCCGCGGCATGAATCACCGCCGAAAGCGGATGCTGCACCGAGATATCGGCAAGCACCTTGGCCAACGCCTCGCGATCAGCAGCATCACACGCCACCATCGACACCTGCGCACCAGCGACACCCAATTCGGCCGCCAACTCCGCCGCACCCGGCGCATCCGGGCCACGTCGACTCAACAACATCAGCTGGCGCACACCATGATTGGCCACCACATGACGGGCCAACGCCGAACCGGCCATCCCGGTCCCACCGGTGATCAACACCGTGCCCGCCGCCCACGCGTCCGGCATCGTCAGCACGACCTTGCCGATGTGGCGCGCCTGACTCAGATACCGCAACGCCGCCGGCGCCCGCCGCACATCAAACGCCGTCACCGGCAACGACCGAAGAGCACCGTCGTCAAACAGCTTGGCCAGGTCGGTGAGCATTCGCTCGATGTGGTCTGCCCCGGCCTCGAACAGGTCGAAGGCGCGGTAGCGCACTCCGGGGTGTTCTTGCGCGACGGAATCGGGTTCGCGGATATCGGTCTTGCCCATCTCGAGGAACACCCCGCCCGAGGCGACCAGACGCAGTGAGGCATCGACGAAGTCGCCGGCCAGCGAGTCCAGCACGACGTCCACACCACGACCACCGGTGACCGCGCGGAACTTCTCCTCGAACTCCAGGCTGCGCGAATCCGAGATGTGATCGTCGTCAAAACCCATCGCCCGCAAGGTGTCCCACTTACCCCGACTCGCGGTGGCGAACACCTCCAACCCCAAATGCCGGGCCAACTGCACCGCCGCCATCCCCACCCCACCGGTGGCCGCGTGCACCAACACCCGCTGCCCCGGCCGCAAATCCGCGAGCGTCCTCAGCGCGTAGTACGCCGTCGCGAAGACCACCGGCGCCGTCGCGGCGTCGGCGTACGACCACCCCGTCGGGATCTCCATCAGCAGGCGGCCATCGGTGATCGCCATGGTGCCGGTGCCCTCCGGGAAGAGCCCGGTGACCCGGTCGCCGACAGCGAAACGACTCTCGCCGGAAGCGGTTTCGACGACGACCCCGGAGGCCTCCACACCCATGACCGCATCGTCGTCGGGGTACAGCCCGAGAGCGATCATGACGTCGCGGAAGTTGGCCGCCATCGCGCGCACGGCAACCCGGACCTGGCCGCGCTCCAACGGCGCGTCCGCGTTCGAGATCGGCTCCAGCAGCAGATTCTCGAACGTGCCCTTGGTGGACATACCGATCCGCCACGGTTCCGCACTTGGCGGCACCAGCAGGGCGTCCACCGCCCGACTACCGCGCACCCGCCCGGTGTGTACCGTCCCGCCCCGCACCAGCACCTGCGGCTCACCGGCCGCCAGCACCTCGGCCATCACCGTATCGTCAAGAGGCGCATCGGAATCCACCAACACGATCCGGCCGGGATGCTCGGTCTGCGCCGAACGCACCAACCCCCACACCGCGGCACCCGCCAGATCGGTGACGTCCTCCCCGGCCAACGCAACCGCACCACGGGTGGCCACCACGAGCATCCCCGAGTCATGCTCAGCGAGCCAGGATTGCAGCGCCACCAGCGCCTCGTGCGTGCGCCGGTACGTCGCGGCTAGCGAATCTTCCTCGGCGGCCACGGATTCGAACACGTCGTACGACGGCGTCTCGGCGTGCGATGCAGGCGATACGGGTGACCAGATCACCTCAAAGATCCGGTCCGGCCCCGACCCGGACACCGCCGCCATCAACTGCTGCTGCGACACCGGACGAGCCACCATCGACGCCACCGACAACACCGGCAACCCCAGCCCGTCGGCCAACTCCACCGACACCGACGACGGACCCGAGGGCGCAATCCGCGCCCGCACCGCCGACGCCCCCGCCGCGTGCAGCGACACACCCTGCCACGAGAACGGCACCAGCACGCCGTTTCCGTCGTGGTCGTCGGTCTCGGTGGCCACGATCACCGCGTGTAGAGCAGCATCCAAGACCGCGGGGTGCACACCGAATCCCGCCGGTGATAGGCCGGCGTCGCTCGGCAGGGACACGTCAGCGAACACCTCGTCGCCGCGACGCCACATCGCTCGCAACCCCTGGAACGCCGGACCGTACCCGTAGCCGCGTATCGCCAGTCGGTCGTAAAGCCCGTCGATGTCGACCGGCGTCGCGCCCACCGGCGGCCAGGTGGACATGTCGGTGTCCGAACCGGCCTCGCCGGGCCGAACGACGCCCTCGGCATGCAGGGTCCAGCCGGAGTGCTCGTCGCCGCGGGAAAACACCGACACCGAGCGGGTGCCTGACTCGTCGGCCGCGCCGACGACGACCTGCACGGCTACCGAGCCGGTTGCCGGGATCACCAACGGCGCCGCCAGCATCAGCTCGTCGATGACCGAGCAGCCAACTTCGTCGCCGGCGCGGATCGCCAACTCGACAAATCCTGCACCCGGGAACACCACCACGCCGCCAACCGCGTGATCAGCAAGCCACGACTGCGACGCTGACGATAGCCGACCGGTCAGCACCACTCCGCCCGAGCTGGGCAGGTCCACCACCGCACCCAGCAACGCGTGCTCACTGGGCGCCAATCCGAGACCAGCCGCGTCACCGGCAGCGCCATCGCTGGAAAGCCAGAACCGCCGCCGCTCAAAGGCATACGTCGGCAACTCCACGAATCCGGCCCCGGGCAACATCGCGCGCCAGTCCACGCCCACACCCGAAACGAAGGCCTGCGCCAATCCGGTCATCAGGCTGGCCGGCTCGGGCCGGTCCTTGCGCAGCAAAGGCACCGAAGCGACCAGATCTACGGGGCCCTCAGGCAGCGATTCCGCGATGGACGAGGTGAGGCCACCACCCGGCCCGACCTCGAGGAATCGGTTGGCTCCAGCCGAATTCGCAAAGCGGATGCTGTCGGCGAACCGTACTGCCGCGCGGATGTGCTGCGTCCAGTAGTCGGCCGACGCGAAGTCCTGCTCGGCCAATTGCCCGGTCACGTTCGAGATGATCGGGATGGTGGGCGCGTTGATCGTGAGCTCCCTGGCCGCCGCCTTGAACTCGTCGATCATCGGCTCCATCAACGGAGAGTGGAACGCGTGTGACACCGCGAGCTTGTGCACACGGCGGCCCTGTTCGCGCAGTTGCTCAGCGATCGCGGTCACCGCATCCTCGTCGCCGGAAACCACTACGGACGACGGGCCGTTCACGGCGGCGATACCGACGCCGTCGGTCAGCAACGGCCGCACTTCGTCTTCGGTGGCCTGCACGGCCATCATCGCGCCGCCGGCGGGCAGGGCCTGCATGAACCGGCCGCGCGCGACCACCAGCACCGCGGCGTTTTCCAGCGACAGCGCACCGGCGACGTGCGCTGCGGTCAACTCGCCCACCGAGTGGCCCATCACAAAGTCGGGCCGCACACCCCATGATTCCAGCAGCCGGTACAGCGCGACTTCGACCGCGAACAGGGCGGGTTGCGCGAATTCGGTGGTGTTCAGCAGATTTTCGTCGTGGCCCCAGATGACTTCGCGCAGCGGCCGCAGCAGGTGCCGGTCCAGCTCACCCACAACGGTATTGAAGGCTTCGGCGAAGACCGGATATGCGGCATGCAATCCCATGCCCATGCCGAGCCACTGCGAGCCTTGGCCGGGGAAGACGAACACGGTCTTGCCTCCCGGGGCGGCGCGGCCGGTGACCGCCGAGCCAGCCAGCTCGCCGTCAGCCAACTCCGTCAAACCGCCCAACAATTCCGGGCGATCAGCGCCGAGCACCACCGCCCGATGCTCAAACGTCGACCGGCCCGCCAACGAGCGGCCCACATCGGCGGCCGCCAACTGCGATCGCGCACCGATGAATTCACGCAACCGCGCCGCCTGCTTGCCCAGCGCGACTTCACTCTTGGCCGACAACACCCACGGCACGATCGGCGGCTCGGCTGCCGATTCCACCGCCTCGGCCGTCGGCGGGGCTTCGATGATCACATGCGCGTTGGTGCCGCTGATCCCGAACGACGACACGCCCGCCCGACGCATGCGACCATTGACCGGCCACGGCTGAGCCTCGGTCAACAAGGTCATCGACCCCGCCGACCAATCCACGTGCGGGCTGGGCTCATCGACATGCAGTGTCGCGGGCAATACCTCGTGGCGCATCGCCAAAATCATTTTCATCACGCCGGCCACGCCGGCGGCGGCCTGGGTGTGACCCATGTTGGACTTGATCGACCCCAACCACAGCGGCTGCGACCGGTTCTGCCCGTAGGTGGCCAGCAACGCCTGGGCCTCGATCGGATCACCCAACGTCGTGCCCGTGCCGTGGCCCTCCACGGCGTCGACATCGGCCGCGCTCAGCCCGGCGTTAGCCAGCGCCGTACGCACCACCCGCTGCTGCGACGGGCCATTAGGCGCGGTCAAACCATTCGAGGCGCCATCCTGATTCACCGCCGAACCCCGCACCACGGCCAACACCGGATGCCCCAGCCGCTGCGCATCCGAGAGCCGCTCGACCACCAACATTCCCCCGCCCTCGGAGAATCCGGTGCCGTCGGCCGCACCGGCGAACGCTTTGCAGCGGCCATCCGGAGAGAGGCCGCGCCAGCGGCTGAACTCGACGAAGATGTCGGGTGTGGCGTTGATGGTGACGCCGCCGGCCAGCGCCAGGTCGCATTCGCCTGACCGCAATGACTGCACGGCCATATGCAGCGTCACCAGCGACGAGGAGCACGCGGTATCCACCGACAGCGCCGGGCCTTCGAGCCCAAGCACGTACGCGACCCGCCCCGATGCGACGCTGGACAGCTGGCCGGTCAGCCGGAAGCCTTCCACCGGCTCGGCGGAGAACATGCCGTAACCCTGCGTCATGACGCCGGCGAATACGCCGGTCGCGCTGCCCCGCAGCGTCGTCGGGTCAACACCCGCGCGCTCCAACGCTTCCCACGACAACTCGAGGAACATGCGCTGCTGGGGGTCCATCGCCAGCGCCTCGGACGGACCCACCCCGAAGAACGCGGGGTCGAAGTCTGCGACGCCGTCTACGAATCCACCGGTGCGCGTGTAGCAGGCGCCCGGCACGTCGGGGTCGGGGTTGTAGAGTTCGGCCAGATCCCAACCGCGATCGTGCGGGAATTCGGTGAGCACGTCGCGGCCCTGGATAACCATGTCCCACAGGTCTTCTGGAGAATCGACGCCGCCGGGGAACCGGCAGGCCATCCCGACGATCGCGATGGGCTCGTCGGTGTTGGCCCGGACCGCGGTCACCTGCTTGATCTCTTCTGGCACGCCCGCGAGTTCGCCGCGGATGTAGGTAGCCAGACCGCTGGGAGTCGGGTAGTCGAAGATCAGGGTGGGCGAAAGCGCGAGCCCAGTGGCGGCTTTGAGACGGTTACGCATCTCGACCGCGGTCAGCGAGTCAAAGCCCAACTCCTGGAACGCCTTGTCCGGGTCGATGGCCTCCGGCGTGGTGTTGCCGAGCACGGTCGCGATGTGCGAACGTACCAAATCCAGCAGCACCGAGTGCTGCTCGGCTTCGGTCAGCCCGTGGATGCGGTGTGCCAGTGCCGACTTCGACTTGCTGGCGGCCAACGAGTCGTCGACCCGCCGGCGGGTCGGGGTGTTGATCAGGTCGACGAACATCGCCGGTACCACCGCCGCGTTGGCGCGCAACGCGGTGGTGTCGATGCGGGCGGGCAGCAGGAACGGCTCGTCGACCACCATCGCGGTGTCGAACAGTTGCAACGCTTCGGCCGACGACAGCGCCAACACCCCGCTGCGGCCCAGGCGGGCCCGGCCCGCGGCGTCGAGTCCGCCGGTCATGTTGCTGGCTTGATCCCACAGACCCCAGCCCAGCGAAATCGCCGGCAGACCGTGGGAACGCCGATGCACCGCCAACCCATCCAGGAACGAGTTGGCCGCCGCATAGTTGGCCTGACCCGACGACCCCACCAACCCGGCCATCGACGAAAACAGCACAAAAGCAGACACATTCGCATCGCGGGTCAGCTCATGCAGATTCCACGCCGCATCCACCTTGGCCCGCAACACCGCATCCACCCGCTCCGGCGTCAACGACATCACCACCGCATCATCAAGCACACCCGCGGCATGAATCACCGCCGAA
>NZ_DATFZD010000043.1:0-6079 GCF_035314665.1 Mycobacterium sp.
CGTGCGGTGCGGGCGGGCAGGCATGCGGCTGACGCTAGCAAGCGCTACCGACCCGTTCAGACAGAGACTTGCAACGCGGCGCGGGTCACAGTACGGTATCCGTGTGATCCGGATATCTGGTTGGATATCTGTAAATACGTACTGGAGCCCCTGCCGCATGACCGCAACTGATGAGACCCAGACGCGATCGCGCGTCGGTCCGACGATAAGTGAGTTGTATGAGCTGTATCTCCGTGTGATGCGGCGAGTCGGTCACTACCGCTGGTTCTCCCTGTTCATGAAGCACCTCGGCTCACGGCTAGACCGGGCGCTGATCCGCGCGAGCCGAGGTCGATTCTCCATGAGCGGTCCGCAGCTGACGACGATGCTGCTCACGACGAAAGGCAGAAAAAGCGGCAAAGATCGAACGGTTCCGCTGCACTACGTGCGCGATGGCAAGAATCTCGTCGCCGCTTGCGAGAACTTCGGGCTCGAAACAGCCTCCAGTTGGCCGAAGAACCTGCTCGCCGACCCAACGGCACGCATCGAGATCGGCGGCACCGCTGCAAACTATCTGTCGCGACCCGCTACAGAGGATGAGGTCGCGCGCAACATGCCGAGGCTTATCGGGATGTGGCCCGCGCATGACAGCCACATGGAGCATAATGGCGTGCGCCACGTTATCGTCTTCGAGCCGATCGAGGCGAAAACCTGAGTTTCTCAGCCCAGTTGCGTTGCGCAGCGACAGTGAATGACCACTACCATGCAGCAGTATTCGTATCCTGTTGTGCCCCAAACGATAACGAATATGCTTGCCGGTAACCCACCGTCCGCCGTATTCGGCCTGTAAGCGCCGCTCACCACCACCGGGGCCAAAACCGGTCAACCGCGCGCGAACGCGGTCTTTTACTTTCAAGACGGCCCAGACGTGATCGGGATCGCCTCCAACTACGGCGCCGACAAGCACCCGGCTGGTACCACACCTCACCACAAACCCCCGCGTCCAAATCGCAACGGCGCCGGCCCGGTGATGACCGCGAACGCGGTCAGCGACCCCCGCCGAGCGCAAGCGCCTCTGGGCCATCGCCCGACCGGATCTACCCACTCTGGCCCGACTACCCGCGACGCTCCGAGCGGTGGCATCGCACCATCCCGATCATCCTCCTGCCGGCCGCCGCGACGTGGTTCGTCGTCGCGGATCCCACGCCAGTTCTCGTGGTGAGGAAGCATGCCGGCGTCGATGCCGACGGCCACGCAGGCCTCACCGGCGGCAAGGCGCTTCGCCGGTCCAGACGTGGTTTGAAAATTCGGTTGCCACGCGGGATTTCACGTGCCGCCTACAGATTTGCGTGATTCGGGCTCAAGGACACGGTCTCGAGAATCTGGATCACTCCGCCGACCGCCGCGATGCGGGCGGACGGGCATGCAGCTGACGCTTGCAAGCCCGTCCGGGCAATCCGGGAAAAGCACTTGCCACGAGGCGACGGACACAGTAGAGTCACGAATGTGATCCGGATATCCGGTTTGATATCCGTAAATACGTACCACACGAAAGGTTCCGACACATGTCCGCACCCGTATCTCCAGGCATGTTCCGCACCAACAGCGGCGTCCCGCTGCCGTTGGTCGCTTTACCGCAGGACGACCTGCTGACCGTCAACATCGACCAGATCCCGCTGCTCAAGGACGCGATGGGCCCCGGCATCCACATCAAGCCGCTGCGCCTGGACCCCGAAAAGGGACAGGTGGTCCTCATGGCCACCATGGCGCCTGGTTGCCTCCTGCCCATCCACTACCACACCGGTACGGCTGAGGTGTACACGTTCTCGGGCTGCTGGAGGTACGCCGAGTACCCCGACCAGCCGCAAACCGCGGGCGACTACCTGTATGAGCCCGGCGGCTCGGTGCACACCTTCTACTGCCCCGAGGACAACACCGAAGACACCGTCGTGCTGCTGTGGATGGAAGGCGCGCAAATCGGCTTCAACCAGGACGGCACGCTGCAACACATCAACGACGCGACCTCCATTCAGCACGTGACCGAGACCGTGTCGGCGGCACAGGGCACCGGACCTGTCCCCTACATCCACGGCGGCAACGCCGGCTTGAACAAGTCCTAAGTCACACCACCTCCGCGGTTCCCGCCGGGCGCGCGACCCCGCGCCCCAAGGCGGGCCACGACGGTGCCACGAAATCAGAAAGAGAGAAATCATGCCATCGGCGTTTGACGGCGTCCGGGTCCTCGAATTGGGCCAGATCTACAACGGCCCATACTGCGGGCTCCTGCTCGCGCAGCTCGGCGCCGACGTCATCAAGATCGAGCCACCCGGCGGAGAGCAGCTACGCTTCCGCTCCCACCAGCCGACCGAGTCCCACGAGTTCGTGATGCTCAACTCCAACAAGCGCAGCGTGGTGCTCGACCTCAAGACCGACGCCGGTCGCCAGGCGCTTCTCGACCTGGTCAAGACCGCCGACGTGCTCATCGAGAACTTCGCGCCGGGCACCATGGAGCGCCTCCAACTCGGCGCGGAGCGACTCCTCGAGCACAACCCGCGCCTGGTCGTCGCCTCCGGCAAGGGCTATGGGTCCACGGGGCCCTATGCACACATGTCGGCCATGGACATCACCGTGCAGGCGATGTCGGGGAGCGCCTCGGCCACCGGCGATCCCGACGGGCCACCGACCAAGTCCGGTGCCGCGTTCGTGGACTTCTCCGGCGGCATCCACCTGTTCGGGGCAATCAGCGCGGCCCTGTTTCAGCGTGAGCGCACCGGACGGGGCCAGATCGTCGAGGTCTCGATGCACGACACCATCTACCCGATGATGGCGTCCAGCCTGGGCGGGCTGCACAACAACCCCGATCGAGTGCTGCCCGAGCGCACCGGAAACCGCCATTCGGGCTTGGCGGTTGCGCCCTACAACATCTATCCGACCAGCGACGGCTGGCTGGCGATCATCTGCATCGCGGAGCGGCACTGGCACGGCGTCGCGACAGCATTGGGCCGCCGCGAGCTGATCGACGACCCGCGGTTTCGCACCGAGCAGGACAGGGTCGCCAACATCGACGGCGTCGACGAAGAGGTGTCCTCGGTCACCAGAACCCGCACGCGCGCCGAGCTGGTCCGGGACCTGCAGGCCGCCGGGGTGCCCTGCGCACCGGTCAAGTCGATCCGTGAGGTCGACACCGACGAGCACCTGATACAGCGCGGCATGATCCGGTATGTCGAGCACGCCGCGCGGGGTCGGGTGCCGGTCCCGGGATGTCCGCTGCGGCTCAGCGACTCCCCGGTGGGCCCGCTGCGGGCCGCCCCGCCGCTGGGCTCCTCGACAGCGGAGGTCTTGGCGGAACTGCCGGGCGAGGGGGCCCAACATGTCCTTTCTGCCTGAACCCGGCACTGCGCTGGCGGCGTATTACGCCCAGACCCAGCCGCGGATCGGAGGCCTCCTGTCGCGGCGCAGCCTCGGCACGCTGGACGCGGTGACCATTGGCCGTTACGCCATGACCATCGGAGCCACCGACCCGAGCCACCACGACCCGGACGCCGCACGGGCGGCCGGCCATCCCGATGTCGTGGCGCCACCCAACCTGCTCGCCGCGATTGTGGAGTGGGGTATCGGCACCCCCGAGGCCCAGCTGCAGCCTGACGGAACCCCGCACGACGGTGACATGCCCCTTGGTGACGGCGAACTCGGGCTTCGCGTGATGGGCGCGGGCGAAGAGATGGAATTGGTTTACCCCGTCGTGGCGGGGACGGAATTGGTGCTCGAGACGACCCTCGAGGCGGTCACGCCAAAACAGACCCGGTCCGGCCCCTGCGTGTTCGTCACCACCCTGAACACCTTCATGTCCGCCGACGGTGCCGTCCTCAACCGCAACCGGCGCACCGTCGCACTACGCAACCCCGTGCAGGAGTCGTAATGTCCCTCAGCTTCCAGGTCGGAGATGTGCTCCCACCGCTCAAGCACACCGCTACGGCCTTTCAGTTGTTCCGCTACAGCGCGGTCACCTGGAACCCGCACCGCATCCACTTCGACCAGCCCTACGCGCGCGAGGAGGGCCACGCGGGTCTCGCGCTGCACTCCCACCTCCGGGCGGCGCTCGCCCTGCGCTGCGTCACCGAGGGCCTCGGCCCGCGGTGGCGGGTCACCAAGGTCGCCTACCGCCTGCGCAAGCCTGTGTATGCGCCGGCCGAGCTGACCTACACCGCCCGGGTGACGGCAGTCGAAGGCGACAGCCTGACCCTCGAGCTGATCGAGGAGCAGCCCTCCGGCGACGTGGGGTTCGAAGGGACGGTGCGGGTCAGCAAGACAAGCAAGACGAGCAAGACACCGGGAGCAACGACATGACATCAGCACTCGGACGCGGGCAGCGTCCCATCCGCGTCGGGAACTGCTCCGGCTTCTACGGTGACCGGGCTTCGGCCATGGCCGACATGGCGCGAGCCGGCGGCATCGACGTCCTCACCGGTGACTACCTCGCCGAGGTCACGATGCTGATCCTCGGCAAGGCGCGCGCCAAAGACTCCACCAAGGGCTATGCGACCACCTTCCTGGCGCACTTGGACGCGGCGCTCGAACACCTCGTCGCCAACGGGATCCGGCTCGTCGTCAACGCCGGAGGACTCAACCCCGCCGGGCTGGCCGACGCGACCCGCGAACTGATCGCACGCCACGGCTACGACCTGCGGGTCTCCCACATCGGAGGCGACGACGTCTTCGGCCGCCTCGACGCTCTGCAGCAAGCCGGCCATTCATTGCCGCACCTGACGAGCGACGAACCGCTGTCGTCGTGGCCGCACCAGCCGCTGACGGCCAACGCGTATCTGGGCGGATTCGGCATCGCGCGCGCGCTGGACCACGGCGCCGACGTCGTCATCACCGGCCGCGTCGCCGACGCGTCACCCATCGTTGGTGCCGCCGCCTGGTGGTGGAGTTGGACCCAGGATGACTACGACGGGCTCGCCGGCGCGGTTGCTGCCGGACACGTCATCGAATGCGGTCCGCAGGCGACCGGCGGCAACTTCTCCGGGTTTCGTACTATTGCCGACCTCGTGCAGCCAGGGTTCCCGATCGCCGAAATCGCCGCCGACGGCTCCTCGGTGATCACCAAGAACCCGGGCACCGGCGGCGCCGTCACCCAGGACACGGTCACAGCTCAACTGCTCTACGAGATCGGCGACCCCGCCTACCTCAACTCCGACGTGATCACTCACCTGGACACCGCCACGCTGGCCGATCTCGGCGACGACCGCGTCCTGATCCGCGGCGTGCGCGGCTCGGCGCCACCGGCGACGACCAAGGTCGCCATCACCGGGGTCGGCGGCTGGGAAAACAGCATGATCCTCGCGCTCACCGGCACCGACCTCGACGCCAAGGCGGCACTCGTCGAGGGAGCCGTCCACGACTACATCGAGGCCGTGGACGCGATCGATGCGGTCGCCATCGACCGCATCGGGCAAGCCCAGCACGATCCCGACAGCCAGAATGCCGGAACACAGCTGCTGAGGATCGCCGTGCAGGGCACCAAAGAGGCCGCGGGCCGAGCGTTTTCGTCACGGATGGTCGAGCTGGCCCTATCCAGCTACCCCGGGATGTACTCCCTCGGCCCGCCCCAACCAGGGTCGGCGTTCGGTGTCTACTGGCCCGCACTGCTCGACCAAGCAGTGCTCGACCACATGGTCCATCACTTCGATGGCACGACGGAGGTCATCGCGCCGGGCAATCCACACGGCACCCGAGTCGCGGTGACCGCGCAGGCCGACCCGTCGTCCGCGCAATCGGCGCAACCGGCATGGACCGACGAACTCGTCGTCACCTCACTCGGTGACCTCGTGCATGCCCGCTCGGGCGATAAGGGCGGCGACGCGAACCTCGGTGTCTGGGTGCGCAACCGGCACGCGTGGGAGTGGCTCAATTCGACCCTCACCGTTGACGAACTGCGACGCCTCCTCCCCGAAACACGCGAACTGACCATCGCGCGTTACGAACTGCCCAACCTCGGCGCCGTCAACTTCCTCATCCGAGGATTGCTCGGGACCGGCGCCACCTCATCATTGCGGCTGGACGCGCAGGCAAAAGCACTCGGCGAATGGCTGCGCGC
>NZ_DATFZD010000044.1:0-5429 GCF_035314665.1 Mycobacterium sp.
CCCGGCGGGGGTGATGGCGAACCCGCGCCAGCCGGCTGAGGCGCGGTCCAGCACGGCCCATACCAACGAGGTGCAGGAGTGCTCACCGGGCAGCCGGCCGATCACTTTGACCCGGCGGCGGGTCTCGCCGAAGGTGCGTTCGATGGTTATCTGGAGTCTTCGAGGAAGAGGGGCTGTTGACCTGGGGGTTTGCGTCGTGGATGGTGTCTTCGACGCTGCGGCGCCGGCCGTCTCGGCGGTGGTCAGCACGGTGCGGTCGTTACCGAATTGCAATGGTCGGTTCGGCTGGCCGGGAACCGTTCATGGTTGCGGAGTTGGCCGAGGGCGTGGGCGAGCTGGCGGCGCAGCCGCTGGTTCTCGTCAGCGAGTTCGCGGTTGCGGCGGTTGGCGAGTTCAAGACGTTGGCGTAGGGAGTCATCGCTGGCGCGTTGTTGGGCGGGTATCGGCGCGCTGAGTTGGTGTTGGCCCTGGTCGCGGAGTCGGCGGATCTCGTCTTTGATGTCGGTTTGGGTGTAGATCCATGAGCGGGACACTCCAGCGTGGCGAGCGACGGCTTCGAAGGTGAGCACGGCACCGGCTCTATCAAGCTCATGCATCGCCGCGAGCGCCTTGGCGCGGGTGTATTCGTGACGCTGTTTGGCGGCGGTGGTGAGGTGAACGCTGTTGTCAGCCCGCATGTTTGGTGTCCTTCGATTCATCGAGGGCGGTGATGATGTTGTCCAGGTTACGCAGAACCTGCCGGTTCATCTCGGCGAGCCGTTGCTGGCCGCGGGCCTCGGCGGCGATGACCAGCTCCACGGTCTGGTGGCGTTGAGTGCGATGCTGGGGCAGGAATTCGGGGGTGGTCAGGAACATTGGGCAGGTCAGGCAGGCGTTTGCGTGCGGGCAGCTCTGCTGCACCGGCAGTCCGCAGTAGCCGTTGGGCAGGGCTTGGGTGGCGCGGCCCAGTCGTTGCTTGGCCCAGGCCGCGTCGGCAAGTGGGCCGGCGGGGTCCAAAGTGACCGTGTGGCCGTGGATATCGACCTTGCGGGCAGCTTCCCACTGGCGACGGACGGTGGTGTCGTGGAGGCGGGCATAGTGCCCGGTCATTTGTGCGGAGTCATGGTCGAGGATGCGCCGCACCACCTCTTGGGGAACGTCGCGGTTGATCAGCCGGTGCCCGAGGGTATGGCGCCACTGATGAGGGGTCAGATGCACCGGCTGGCCATGTTCGTCGCGGATGGCGCACGCGGCCAGCCAGCGCAGCAGCGCCGCCCGGTAGGTGGGGCTGGCGATCGGGTGGCTGCCGTCGACGTTTTTCGTCGGCCGCGGGAACAGGCCGGGTGTGCCGGCCGGCCAGCATTGGGCGATGCGCTGCCGGTGTTGGGTGATCAGTTCGCGCAGTTGCTCATCGATTGGCACCAGCGCTTCGCGTTTCATCTTGTGGTTGTAGTAGCGCAGATACGGGGCGTCCTCGGCGTCGGCGACAACACAGTCGGCAGGCAGCCGGAGCGCGTCGGTGATCCGCAGTCCGCAGCGCATCAGGATGATCGTGACCAGCCGGTGGTTAGGGTCGGCGAAGCGGGCCAGGTTGTTGGGGTGCTCGAGCTGGGCCATGACGTGTTCGGCCAGCGCCCGCGGCAGCCGTTCGGCGCGTTTGGGGTAGTCCTCGGCATAGAACATCGCGTCAGCGGGAAGCGCAGTGTCCCAACAATGTTGGCGGACAGCGGCCAAAAACCGGTTGAGCAGACCGATGTGGCTGGCACGACGTTGCGAGCAGATGCGCTCACCTCGCAGGTCGGCGAGGTAGCGTTCCAGCACCGACCGGTCGATCCGATCGATCCCGGTAATGCCGATATCAGCGAGGAACCGCGCGAAGCGGGTGATCACGACGACCGGTCTGGCGCCACCGGCTTCCAGCCCCAACCCGCTCGACAGCCGCCACCGAATCCAGCGTTTGGCCAGATCCCGCAGCCACGGCTGGGGTATCCCAGCGAACCGCAGGGTGCGGTCACCGTCGTAGCCGAGGCGGCGCATCCGCCAGACATCGCGCTCGAATTCGGCTTCCCAACCACCGGCCTCGGCCAGATCAGCGATCGCGCGGTAGGCGTAGCCAAACAGGCCCCGCGCACGATTATCGTTGATCACCAACTTGATTCGCTGATTCCAGGCGTCTTCGTCGTGGTCGAGCAAGGAGGCCGCATCGGCCTCAGCGAGCATCCGCACCACACGCATCACAACGTGCGCGGTGAGCTTGCCCTGCCGTTCGTCGTGGCGGCGCTGCAGCACGTACTGCATCTCCAGCTTCAGCTGCGGGTTCAGCCGATCGAGCAGGATCACCTCGCTGGCCAGGCGCCGGGTCGCAGCGAAGCGGTCGGCGAACTCCTCGATGTCGGTTCGCCCGTTGACTTTCCAGGTATTCGTGTGGGACTGGCAAAACGGTGATGTCCCTTGGCGCCACAACTGGCAGTGCGGGATGTGGCACGTTTTGCCCGGAGCTGGCTGCTGGGCCGCCGCGGCATCGGCCAGCCACGAGTCCAGATCCGGCCGACCGGCTCGCTGCCAGCGCTGAGCATGTAGACCACACAAACCTGTACGGGCAGAACCGTATCCGCAGCCTTGCACCCGGCAGCGTTGGTTAGGGCGTTGCCGGCGCCAGCGTGGATCGGTCGAGCCAACGAACTGCTCCAAGTCCGGGCGTCCCTCGTCGACCCATCGATGCAGATGCCCCTGACACAAACCACGCCCGCACGCTGTTCGCCCACACTCCTCGACCCGACAGGCGCCCCCGCCGAACACCGGGTCCTCGGGGCCGAATTCCAGCACATCGCTGCGGAATTCGCTGCCCACCGCCGCCATCAGCTTGCCCAGCAGCCCAGACGAGACACCGCTGGGAACCGGGGCGGTCACCAGCTCACCTGCTTATCGGTGAACCAGCCCGCCTGCTCCATCACCCGGCGAGCGTCCTCGACAGTCAGGTGCCCGTATGTCGAACTCGTGGTGGCCACCGAGGAGTGACCAAGCAGCCGTGCTACCACCTCGATGCCAATACCATCGCGCAGCATCCGTGTCGCGGCCGTATGCCGCAGCCAGTGCGGGTCGAAGTCGATCCCGACCCGCCGACGCAACCGGCGCACCAGGTCATAGACCGCGGCGTAGGTCAACGGATGCCCACGCGGGCGGCCCCACAGGTTGACGAACACATAGTCGCTGTCCAGGCCGCCGTACTCGGCGTGCAGGTAGTCGGCATACAACCGGATCAGTTCGGAGCTGACCGGGATCGTGCGCGAGTTGCCCGACTTGGCGCGTGCGCCGTTGGCGTTGTCGCGGCACCGTAGCGTCACTTCGCACTCGGCGGCGGCAATGTCGTTGTGCCGCAACCCGAGTGCTTCACCAATCCGCATGCCGGTGTCATACAACAGGGCAAAGAGCAAGCGGTCCCGCAGCCGCTGGCAACCGTCCAGTACGGCCTGCACCTCGACCGGGGTGAGCACCCGGGGCAACTTCTTCGGCGTCCTCACCGCGACCACACGCCGCGGTTTCGGGTCGCTCTTGCTGATGTGATGCAGAAATGGCCGCCAGCCGCCACGCCCACCGCCGACCTGCCACGACGTCAACAACTCGCCCACTCCGACGCCGTCTCGACCGGCATGGGTATAAAACGCGCCGACCGCTGAAAGCTTGCGATTCACGGTGGATTCCGTGCAGTGATGCGTCACAGACGGCAACACCGCCACTCGCCCGTCGCGGGCCTGCAGCGGCAGCCGCAGCCACGCCACGAACTCACCCACATCACCGAGCCGCACCGCCCGCCAATCCAGCCCACGATCAGCGAGGAAACTGAACCAGTCCTTCAGATCGTGCGCGTAGGCCTTGACCGTGTTCGGCGATCGCTCGATATCACTCAGATACGCCAGATACCGCTCCACCGGCGCGACCGGGGCGTCGTCATCGCCGAGCACCGTCCACGATTCACGTGACGAGACCGGTGAGATGACCCGGGCAACTTGCATCGTCCCTCCGCAGGCTCTGCCTCCTGGACGACTGCAGATAACCACGTCCACCACGCAGAACCCAGCACCTCAACACCGCGTGTCGGACATCGAAGACACCTCCAAAGGAACTCCAGATAACGATGGGATTGGTCGTTCTCAAGTGGATCCAGTGCTCGGCCGGGTAGTCGTAGAACGCGAGCAGCTGCTCGACGTCGTCGCTGATCTTGGCGACCGCCTTGGGAAACTTCGCCCCGTAGGCGGCCTTGAACGCTTTCACCGCGTCGTAGGCGTGGCGTTTGTCCTCGGCGTTCCAGATCTCGGCGAGCGCCTTCTTCGCGCCAGGATGCGCCGACTTCGGCAGCGCAGCAAGAACATTCGATATCTTATGGAACCAGCAGCGCTGCTCGCGGGTCTCGGGGAACACCTCGCGCAACGCGCCCCAGAACCCCAGCGCGCCGTCGCCGATCGCCAGCACCGGCGCGCGCATGCCGCGGCGCTTGGCATCGCGCAGCAGATCCGCCCACGACTCGGTGGCCTCCCGGTAGCCGTCGGTCAGCGCGATGAGTTCCTTGCGGCCGTCGGCGCGTACCCCGATCATCACCAGCAGGCACAGCTTGGCCTCCTGCAGGCGCACGTTGACATGGATGCCGTCGGCCCACAGGTAGACGTAGTCCACGCTCGACAGGTCGCGGTCGGCGAACGCGCGCGCCTCGGCCTGCCAGGTCTGGGTCAGCTTGGTGATCGTCGAGGAGGACAGGCCCTGGGCCGAGCCGAGGAACTGCCCCAACGCAGGCACGAAATCCCCGCTCGAGAGCCCGTGCAGGTACAGCAGCGGCAGCACCTGCTCGATCTGCGGGGTCTTGCGCGCCCACGGCGGCAGGATCGCCGACGAGAACCGCTGCCGCTCAGCGGTATCCGGGTCGACACGGCGGTCGTTCACCCGCGGCGCGTGCACCTCGATCACCCCGGCGCAGGTGGTGACCTCCCGCGGCTCGTGGCGGCCGTTACGCACCACCAGCCGGCGCCCGTTCTCGTCACGCTCCTCGGCGAACCGGGCGATGTAGGCATCGACCTCGACCTGCAGCGCCTCGGCCAGCATCCGTCGCGCACCCTCACGCACGAGTTCATCGATCAACGACGACGAACCCCGCGCCGACGAACCCGGCGCCGGCGAAGCCGAACCCTCACGATCAGCCGAATCAAAAACTACAGTGAGCACGGGACGTACCTTCCCGACCAGCGTTACCGCGCCGGTCTAGCTTGGAACCTTCAATCAGTCACCCGGGAAGGTACGCCCCTTCCCAGGCCGATCCACAGATTTCAAGCATTGCTCGAGTGGGCGGGTGCGGGAGCTGCGCCCGTTGTATCTGCCGCCGGATCCAGCATCGCGGACGACCTATCCGGCGGGCGAGATCGCGCAGTGCGATTTCTGGTTTCCCGATGTGGTGGTGCCGG
>NZ_DATFZD010000045.1:0-12194 GCF_035314665.1 Mycobacterium sp.
GGCGCCCGAGAGCACCACCGCACCGACCGCGGCGTCGCGCTCCCAGCCGGCCAGAACAGCGCGCAGCTCATCGACCATGCCCTGGTTCAGCGAGTTGATCGCCTTGGGCCGATTAAGCGTCACAAAACCGACACCGTCTTCAACGCGGCTCAAGACCTCGACGGGCGCATCTATCACCTTGCATTGCTCCTTAGTCAGGGCACGGCGTGGGCGAAACTTGGCCACACGGCGTAGGGGGAATGTGTCGCGGCAGGTCTATGCCGCCGAGATACCCCCGTTGACGCTGATCGCCTGCCCGGTCAATCGCGCGGCCGCAGGGCTACACAGGAAGACCGTCAACGCAGCGATGTCGTCGGCGGTCGGCACACCGAGCTGGGCTTGCTGCGCCGCCCGGGCAAAGAGCTTGCCGCTGAACCCGTCGGCAGTGATGCGTTCGGTGGAGGCGGTGCCGTAAACCAGCGACGGCGTCATCGCATTGGCGCGGATGCCGTAGCGCTTCTCCTCGATGGCGATCGTTCGAGTGAACATCACGATCGCGGCCTTTGCCGCACCGATAATTGCTTCACCCGGCGTGGCGGTCTTCGCCGCATCGGATGCCACATTGACGATGACACCTGTTCGGCGGTCGCGCATGCCAGGTAGTACCGCGCTGGCCATATGCATTGACGGCAGCGCTAGCTGGGTAAGCATCTGACCGATATCGGTACTCGGAATGTCGATGAACAGCTCAGGCCGCACGTCCGCGGCGGTGCTGCACATCAGGATGTCGATACCGGACAGGATCTGGTCTGCCTGTGTCGCAATAGCTGCGGCCGCGACAGGATCCGTTGCGTCGCCGACGACAAAGTGTGCGGCAGCACCGAGTTCGGCGATCGACTTCGCGGCCAGCTCACCGCGTTCGGCGTTGCGACCGGCGATCACGATCCGCGGTACGCCGGCCGCTGCAAGCGCCCGGGCCGAGGCCAGCCCGATGCCGGCCGTGCCGCCAACGATTAATGCGGTTGACGCGTCAAGGTCTTTGGGGGCCGGTAGATCCGCCCTGGTGTCAGTCATGCGTTCGTCCTCACTATGGGAAGCTCCGATACACGCTGTAGCCACTGCAGAAGGTCATCGATCACCTCTGCCCGGTTGATCTCGTTGAGGATCTCATGCCGACCGTCGTCGTAGACACGGACAGTGACATCAGTCAGACCCGCCGCGCGGTACCGGTCTACCAGTGCCCATAACAACGTGAGACCCCCGTTGACAGGGTCCTTCGATCCCACTGCCAGGTACATCGGCAGGTTGGCCGGCATGCGTGCCACCTCGGCGGGGTCGGCGAGTCTTCGGGCACCGACGAACATGTCTCTCGCCGACACGGTGTCGATACCGAATCCGCACAATGGATCGGCGAGATACGCGTCGACGACGGACTCGTCGCGCGAAAGCCAGTCGAAATCGGTCCGGGCCGGCTGGAACGGAGTGTTGAAGGCGGAGAGGTCCAGATCGTTGGAAAGGTCCAAGGCCGGCTCGAGAAGGTCGAGAGCAGTAGTCCCAGTCAACGCGACCGCGTGGACGTCGGCCGCGTGATCCAGCAGAAATTGTTGAGTCGCAAACGAACCCATGCTGTGGGCAATAATCACCGCCCGCAGGTGAGGATGGTCTGATTTCGCTTGACCGATCACCAGACTCAGATCGTCGACTAGCGCCGACCAGCCATCAGGTCCTAGCTCGCCGGGTTCGTGGTTGCGGGCGAGCGAGGCGCCGTGTCCACGGTGGTCATGTCCATAAACTTCAAAGCCCTGGGCGATTAGCGCGATGGCAATGTGGTCGTATCGGCGAAGATGCTCGCCCATGCCATGAACAAGTACGACGACTCCCGCGCCCTTTTGACCCCGATCAGCCGCCCAGCGATAACCGACAAGCTTGCGGCCGTCGGCGGAGCGGTAGCTAAACGTGTCTGGCTCCATCACCGGGTTCCGCCCGCAGAAGGGCGCCGAGAAACCGGCAAGTGGGCCATGCGCATCATGGTAATAACATTAGAATGGTCAGACCGAAGTGGTCAAGTATCAGCGAGGGGCCCAGCTGAGTGGCCACTGCAGGCGTAGAGAGGTGCAGCCTGATCGTCAAGCACATCCTCGCCCTTGGCTGAGGGTAAGGACACTGCGGCGGTGTGCCGCAAGCTGGGTTTCTCGGAAGCGACGTATCACCGCTGGCGTAACCAGTTCGGCGGCTTGAAGGTCGAGGACGCCAAACGGCTCAAGGACCTTGAGCGCGAGGACGCCACCCGCAAACGGTTGTTGGCCACGCAAGCGGCTTGATGGGTACCCAGAGCGCAGTCGAATGCGCGTAGACACATTTCGGTGAGGTCAGCCCGCGAGATATTCTGCGACTGAATCCATTTCACGCAGGCTGCGCGGACGAACGCCAGCCAGCCCTCTACGGCGATCTCGGTGACATCGCGCAGACGTCCCTCCGCGACGAGTTCATTGACCAGGCGTTGGCCCACGACGTTTAGCTCTTCGGAGATGATCGCCTGGGTCGCCGGGTCATCCGATAATGCGCTGCGGTTGATCGCGACTGCTTCAAAGGGATGATCGACAAAAGATTGGATGTGGGCCTCGAGTCCGGCGGCAAGCTGTTCTGCCAGCGGTAGCTGCGGATCAGGGCTGACGCGTGCCAGGAACCGGCTACTAGTGCGCTTGAATATCGCTACGTATAAGTGTCGCTTGCTCGGATAATAGTGATACAGCGTCGCTCTCGACACAGCCGCGCGCGGCGATGTCCTCCACGAAGACATCTTCATATGGCTTTTCCGCGAACAGCGCGGCTGCGGTGTCGAGCAGGTGTTCGCGTCGCTGCTGGGGCTTTAGCCGGCGTGGTGTCACGTGCAGCCACCGCCGACATCCGCCCCTGGGCTACCAACCGACGGCCCGCTACGCTGCCACCCGTGCCCACCAAAGAACGACTCTCGTTCGCCGTGGACCAGTTTCCGGGGTCCGGTCAGGGGCAACAGCTCAGTCATGTCTTTGGCGGCTGCGCGGTCACAGGGGAGTGGCTGTCGCCCCGGCTCGGCCGCGATCGACCTTGTCGAAGAACTGTTGTGATCGCTCCATCACGCTTACGTTGCCGCCGCATAGGGCGTAACCCCACATCGCCTCGACACGCAGCTGGTCATACAAAGGGCGGCCGATGATTTCGAGCACCGTCTCCTTAGCCGATTCGATCGCGGCCTGGTCACAGCGCAGGACCTGCTGCACCACGGCGTCGGTCTCCTCCATCAGCTTCTCGTGTGGCACCACTCGGGAGACCATGTTCGCGGTCAGCGCGCGCTCGGCAGAGATCGGCTCGCCGGTCAGCAGCATCTCCAATGCAAACCCGACACCGCACGTGTTGACCAGACGCGGGATGCCGCCGTCCGCTGGATGCATTCCGCGACGCACCTCGAAGGTGCCGAACTGTGCGCGCTCTGAGGCGATCCGGATGTCGCACGCCATCACCAGCTCAACCCCGTGCCCGACGCACCAGCCATTGATCGCGGCGACAATGGGCTTGGTGATGCGCGACAGCGGTCCCCGGGTGATTCCGCACAGCCCGTCCTCGAGCCGTTCGCGCCCCACCATCGGCCCGACCGTCTGCCACTCGGGCGCATGGGTTTTCAGATCGGCACCGGCGGTGAAGGCGTCGCCGGCTCCGGTGATCACCGCGACGCGAAGCTCTGGGTCGTCACGGAAGTCACGCCATATGTCACAGAGCAGCTCGTGGGCTTCGATGTCGATGGCGTTCTTGACCTCTGGGCGGTTGAGGGTGATGTAGGCGACTTCACCGCGCTTGTCGTAGAGCACCTTTGCTGTCATAACAGGACCTTTCCATTCAAGGCTAGTTGGGCAGGTTGGTCTCGAGGATCGTGGGCATTGCCGAGCGGTGGAACCCGTCGAACGGGGTGTTGTGTTGCACCGGTTGCAGTTCCCACCACCCGGGCTTGGCGTTCGGCGCGCCGCCGTCGACACGAAGGCAGGTCCCGGTGATGAAGCTGGCGGCCGGCGACAACAGGAACACGACCGCCGCGGAGACCTCGGCGTCGGTCCCGAAGCGCTGCAGAGGGATTTCGCGGGCGACCTGGTTACGGATGAAGTCGGTGTCCTTGCTGTCGTAAGTGTCCAGTCCGCTCGATGCGATGGAACCGGGTGCGATGGTATTAACCCGCACACCCGCGGCGGCCCATTCGGTTGCGACTGATTCACTGAGCGTCAGCATGCCGCCACGCGCGGCGGCGGAGTGCGCGAAATGCGGCCAGCCGTGCCAGATGTCGGCGATCATATTCACGATCGCTCCGCCGTGCTCCTTCATCCACTTGGTGTAGATCTCGCGCATGACGATGAAGCCACCGGTCAGGTTGTTGCGTACGACCGCCTCAAAACCCTTGGTGGTGATGGCCTCGAGGGGTGCCCGGTATTGGCCGCCGGCGTTGTTGAACAATCCGTCGATGCGTCCGTGTTCGGTGAGGATAGCGTCGATGACGTCGCTGACGGCGGTTTCATCGCGGATGTCAGCGGAGTGGATGGAAACCCGCCCGCCGTCGGAGTGGATCTCGGCCTGCACAGCATCGAGTTTGTCGGTGTTGCGCCCGACGATCGCCACGCGGGCGCCCAGCGCGGCGAGTTCGTGCGCAGTGCATCGCCCGATCCCGCTGCCCCCGCCGGTGATCACGACCGTCTGGCCGGCGAACAGGTCTTCTTTGAAAATTGATTGATAGCCCACGAATGCTCTCCTTTAGGACTTACCCCTGAAGTTGTTGGCGCAGAGCCGCTTTCTGCACCTTTCCGCTCGCGGTGTGCGGCAGCGTGTCCAGTAGGTGGATCTCTTTTGGAACCTTGTATCCCGCGATGAGGTCGCGGCAGTGCGACGCCAGGTCGGACACGTCAACCAGCTTGTCGGGATAGGTGACAACGAAGGCGACTACGCGTTCTCCCCACTTTTCATCTGGGGCGCCGACCACGACGGCCGATTCCACCGAGGGGTGCGACATCAAGGCGCGTTCGACCTCGGCCGAATAGATGTTCTCGCCACCGCTGACGATCATGTCCTTGAGACGGTCAACGAGGAAAAGGTTGCCTTCCTCGTCGCGCATGCCGGCATCGCCGGTGTGATACCAACCGTCCCTGATCGCGGCCGCGGTCGCGTCGGGTTTGTTCCAGTAACCGCTGAACATCCACGGGGAGCGGACCAAAACCTCGCCGGCATCGCCGGAGGGCACGTCGCATCCGTTCGCGTCCACTATTCGCAGCTCCACACCGGGCATTGGTTGGCCACAGGATTTCAGAAGTCCGGGATCCTCGAGGCGGTGCTGCTCGGGCCGCAGCAGTGTGATGATTAAAGTCTCTGTGGTGCCGTAGAACTGCACGAAATCGCAACCGAACACGTCTAGCGCTTGTTGCAGGGTGTGCTGTCCGATGGGCGAGCCCGCGTAGAGAATTCGGCGCAGCGATGAGAAATCAGCCGAGTTTGTTGACGCGTGGTCCAGCAGCATTTGCATCGCTGTGGGAACCACGCAGGTCACGGTGGGCCGATGTTGCTCGACAGCAAAGGCGAAGGCTGTGGGCTCGAACGCGGGCAGGGTCGCCAAGGACGCACCGTGATACAGCGCTGGGAGCGACACCAAGGTGCCGGCCAGGTGGAAGTTCGGCATGACCATCAGGCCGACGTCATGGGAGTCCCAGTTCGCTGACGGCTCCGTCGCTGCGGCACGGAACCAATTCATCAAGGCGCCATGCGTAATCGGCACGCCCTTAGGGGCAGCGGTGGTGCCCGACGTATAGCCCAGCAGGGCGGTGGCGCTGTCGGGCACCGCAATCCGCGGGTCTGCGGAGCCGCCACGCGAAAACCACTGGTCTAACTCGTCTTCGGGGATCACCTGCACAGCCGTCTCCGTCGCCTGGCGGACCCGCTCTGCGAGTTCGGTGAAGTCACGTCCTGCGAAGATCAGCGATACGTTTGCGTCGTGCACAACTTCCACGAGTTCCGCCGCTGCGCTGCGCCAGTTCAGCGGCGTAAGTGCACATCCCGCTTTGTTCGCGCCTACCCAGATCTCGAAGAAGGCCGCCGAGTTCTTGCCCAGAAAACCGATGTGGGACCCGGGCCGGATACCCGCCGCGATAAGCGTATTGGCGATGCGGTTCGACCGGTCGTTCAGTTGCGCGTAGGTGACAACGCGGCCGCCGTCAATCAATGCGGCCTTGTTAGGCGTCTTGCCCGACCAAACCCGCGCCATGTCGGGGAGGCAACAGATACCGAACGTGACGCTCAAGGCACTTCCCTACGCCGAATGTTTTAATGGTCAGACCATAAGGCCGAAGGTACTGGTTGTCAACGCCCCTGCGCGAACGCAGGGGCCCCTTCCTTGGGGGTGTTGCCATGACGCCCTAGCGATGTTACAATTCTGCAGCATCTGATGTTTTTATGTGCGCACGCGCGCACAATCGACGATCAACCGGAAATCGATCGGACAGGAGCGATAGATGGATCAGAAAGCCAGCCTCAGATTCCAGCTCATTAGCGCCTGGTGTGGCCCCGCCTTCTTGGTCACTTTCGTGCTGTTCTGGGGGGTGATCGGGCACAACATCCCGAATCCGTCACCCGCGTTGAGCGCGGGTGACCTCGCCGCTCGCTATTCGCAGCACCTCGGGCAGATTCGACTGGGCTTCATCGTCGCCCTCATCATGGTCGTTTTGTACATGCCGTGGTGTTCTTACATCAGCACCCGGATGGCGCGGATCGAGGACGGGTACCCGGTGCTGGCTAACCTGCAGCTCATCGGTGGGGCGCTGACCGTCATGGTCGTGTCGTTCAGCTGCTGCTTCTGGGCCGTCGCGGCATTCCGGCCCGAGCGGGACCCGGCGCTGATCCAGCTGCTCACCGACACCGGCTGGCTGGTCATCGACCTGCAGTATGCATGCACGACGTTGCAGATGGTGGCGCTCGCCCTGGCAGTTCTGGCGGACCGGAAAAACAAGGCGACGCCTCTCATGCCGAACTGGGTGTGCTACCTCACCATCTTCTGCGCGGTCTCCTTCTTCCCGGCGAGCCTCACCGGCGTTCTGAAGACCGGCCCGTTCGCCTGGAATGGCGTCATGAGCTACTACTTCCCGTACTTCTGCTGGCTGTGCTGGGAAATAACGGCAAGCACGTTTTTGATCAAGGATGTTCGTCGGCGCATGCGCGAGTTCGAGAGCAGCCGCGCGGTGGCTGGCGGGGATCCTCGGGCGACGGCTCTCGCCAACTGACCTGCACCATCGGTCAGGTGCCTTTCGGTTGGTCGCGGCTCCCGTCCGCGATTCGACAGTGTCGCGACCAAAGTTCGCACGCGTCGTGCGCGGTCGGGAGCGGACGAGGCCATCCGTGCCTGACGTCCTGCCCGCGTCATTGCTCAGCGGTGGTCGGACAACGACCGGTCACCTCGTCGCTTAGGGAAAGTGTTGATGAGTAGTGCTGTGATGAGTCCGGAAACCGACACCCAGTTCGTATCGGTAGGCGATCCAAAGCGGCGGCTGCCCGGAGTCGAAGGCGTGTGGGTATTCGTGATCGCCGACATGACGGTCTTTGCCGTCCTGTTCGGGTCGTTCATCGTCGGCCGGCATCACAACCCCGGCCTCTTCGAAGCCTCCCGACACGCCCTGAACCCGAACTTCGGTGGTGTCAACACGCTCATCCTGCTCACCAGCTCGTGGTTTGCCGCGCTCGCGCTCGACGCCGTGCGGAAGTCCCGTTTTGCGCTGGCGCAGCGTTTCATCGGCGGCGCTTTTCTCTGCGGCCTCGCGTTCATGGTCTCAAAGGGCATCGAGTACACCGAGAAGTTAGATGCCGGCATCAGCCTGTTGACCAACGACTTCTTCATGTATTACTTCACGCTGACCGGAATTCATCTGTTCCACGTCGTGGCGGGCAACGTGGTGCTGCTCGTGCTGTGGTTCATGGCCCGATCCCGGTCGTTCGACCCAGAGCGGCCCGTCGTTCTCGAATGCGGCGCGATCTACTGGCACATGGTCGACCTGCTTTGGATCATCCTGTTCCCGCTGCTGTATCTGGTGAGGTGAGTAGTGGAGTTGCTTCGCAAGCCGGTCAGTATCGTGTGGGCCGCGTTGATGCTGGCCACCTGCGCATCGACCTGGTTGCTTTCGAAGAACTCGGTTACGCCCGAGGTGGCGACGGTGGCCATCATGCTCGTCGCCGCCGTTAAGGTGCGATTGGTGATTTGGCACTTCATGGAGGTGCGTTGGGCGCCACTGGCGCTGCGGCTGGTCTGCGACGGCTGGTTGCTCGCGGTCACCGCGCTGATCGTGAGCGTCTACCTGGGGTGATCCGGCGCCCCGCCGTCAGATGTACCGTCCGCGCAGGCCGACCCACCCGTCACTGCCGGATCGGGCTGTACTAAGGAATTGGGCTACCTGTGCACCGCAATAGGTTTGAATTGCCGATGCGTGAGCGCGTTGCGATCGATGTTGTAGGACAAGTGATGGAGTTCATGTATGTCTCCCGCCGTTCCTGACCGTCACCTGCCGTCGATCACCCCGCTTACCGCAAGGTCGGTCGCGTTGAGCACTCTGCTCGGATACCACCCCCCGGCGCTTCCAGTTAGCGCCTTGGTGAAGGTTGGGGAGCTTCTCGGGATCGCCGACCGCGCCACCCGCGTTGCCCTGACGCGCATGGTGAAGGACGGCGACGTGACCGTCGAGAATGGCGTGTACCGCCTGTCCGAGCGGTTGCTGCGACGGCAGGCCCAACAGGATGCGCTCACCTCGCCCCCCACTCGGCGGTGGACTGGGGGTTGGGAGATGGCCATCGTCACAAGCACGACCCGGCCGTTGGCCGAACGCGTGGCCCTGCGTAAGAGCATGGTGCGGCACCGGATGGGCGAGTTGCGCGAGGGGGTGTGGATGCGGCCTGACAACCTCTCTCGCGAACTCGACGGGGTCATCGCCGAGCAGTGTGAGTTTTTTGTCAGTCATCACTCTGACTCGTCGAGCCTGGCAGCGTCGCTCTGGGACTTGCCCGGATGGGCGGCCGAGGCGGACCGATTGCTGACGGTGCTCGACGAGGCAGAGAGTCTCGCCCAAGGGTTCATCGCTACAGCGGAGGTAATCCGACACCTGCTGCTCGATCCGTATCTGCCGGACGAGCTGCTCCCATCGAGGTGGCCAGGCAATCGACTTCGAGAGCGTTACACCGATTTCAACGCCAACTATTCAGAGCGTCTCCGAAAGTACAGCGGCGGATAGTCGGGGCCGAGGCGCCTCGCGCGCCTCCTCGGTCGGGCGTGACGTGACATCGGCGAACAAATACACATCATGCGATGCTATTATGTATCATGGTGGCAACTGAGGTGTCGGGCACTGGATCGGCTGCCGTCCGGCATGTCATCGTCGCGTTCGTGCGTCGCGACGGCCATCGCACCGAGGTCGCCACCAGTCACCACGAGGAGAGCCATGAAGGGACCCTTGAGCTTCTCGATCAGCGCGGAGCAACAGGCGCTCGTCAATGTGGCACGCGGCTTCGGTGAGCAGCAGCTGGCTCCGTATTACAAGCAACGCGAGCGGGAAGGTGCGTTCGACCGCGCGACATTGCGGGCTATGGGCAACCTCGGACTCTTCGGGGTAGAGCTGCCTGAAGAGTATGGCGGCCTCGGACTTGACTGCACGACAGCGGGTCTCGTCCTTGAGGCCGTCTGCCGCTCCGACTACAACATCGGCCAGTTGATGGTGACGATGTCGCTGAGCGGCGCGATCATGGCCCGGCACGGAGATCCCGCGGTGGTCGCGCCGTGGCTGCGCGGTGTGACCGCCGGCGCGATGATCCCGGCAATCGCCCTGACTGAGCCGGGCGGCGGATCGGACGCCGCGAACCTGACACTGCGGGCAACCAAAGACGGTGCTAGCTACATCCTCGACGGCGAGAAGACGTCGACTAGCTTTGCGACCCAGGCGACGTTCGCGATCGTCTGGGCCCGCACGGGTGTGCAGTCCAGCGGTGCGCGCGGAATCAGTGCCTTCCTTGTCGCCCTCGACCTGCCGGGCATCAAAACCAGCGAGTTCGACGATCTCGGCGGTCGGTGCGCCGGGCGGGGATCGGTGCACTTTGACGGCGTGGTAATACCGGCAACGCACTTGATCGGCCGGGAAAATGACGGCTTCGTCCAGGTGATGCAGGGCTTCGACTACAGCCGTGCGCTGATCGGGCTTCAGTGTTTAGCGGTCGCCCGCCAGTCGCTTGACGAAACCTGGACGTACACCGCTGAGCGGACCAGCTTCGGTAAACCGCTGATCGCGCATCAGGGCGTGTCGTTCCCGATGGCCGAGGCCGAGACCCAA
The DNA here is from genome assembly GCF_035314665.1 of Mycobacterium sp. GTDB lineage: Bacteria > Actinomycetota > Actinomycetes > Mycobacteriales > Mycobacteriaceae > Mycobacterium. The sequence goes on from NZ_DATFZD010000045.1 coordinate 10,344, forward strand.
CTTGAGGCATGCCGGTTGCTGTGCCTGAAGACGTTGTGGCTCAAGGACCAGGGGTTGCCACATACCGCCGAGGCGGCGATGTGTAAATGGTGGGGACCCAAGTTGGCGTTCGACATCGTTCAGACGTGTCTGCTGCTCAACGGGCACGGTGCTTACACCGAGGAAATGCCCTACGCGCAACGCCTGCGAGATGTCCTCGGCTTGCAGATCGGCGACGGCACCGCGCAAGTCATGAAGCTGCTTATTGCCCGACACAAGGCCGGACGCGGCGCGGTCTCGGCATGACTCCGGAGGGAACCGCTATGGCCAAGGTGATCTACGAAAAGCGTGGTCAAATCGCGTATATCACGCTGAACCGGCCCGAGGTTCACAACGCCATCGACACCGAGACCGATGAGCTGCTGTTCGAGGCGTGGACAGATTTCCGCGACGATCGGGATGTTCGAATCGCGATCCTCACCGGGTCCGGGGACAAGTCCTTCTGTGCCGGCGCCGACCTCAAATCGCATGTCGATCCCTGGCTCAACGCCGGGCCCGAACTCGGACGCAGCCTACTCGAGAACGGGTTCGCGGGCCGGATCACCCGAGGGCTACATCGGACGCCCAAACCGATCATCGCGGCGCTGAACGGCTGGGTCATCGGAGGCGGCATCGAACTTGCCCTAGCCTGCGACATCAGGATCGCCTCCGAGCACGCGAACTTCGGCTTCTTCCACATGCGGCGTGGCATGCATTTCGCCGACGGGGGCATCGTCCGGCTGGTCAACACGGTCGGGGTGGGTATCGCGATGGAGCTGGAGCTGATGGGTGAACCCATCGACGCGCAACGGGCCAAAGAAGTGCATCTGGTCAATCGGGTTGTGCCCCATGGCGATCTGATGACCACGGCCGAGGACATCGCAGCAAAGATTCTGCGCAATCCCAGGGCCGCAGTGGAATCAGCGAAGCAGACCATCCTCGAGGTGGTGGGCCGACCCTTGGACGACCAACTCAGGCTTGAGTGCCTGTATGGCTATTCGACCATGGGCAATCCGGAGATCGTCGAACGGAAGCAAGAGTTCATCGAACGGCGCGACGCCGACCGGGTGACGACGCGCCCCGACTTCCACTAACAGCCCAGGACGGAAAACATGCCCTACAACTCGATCTACCGCCGGGACCTGTTTCGTGACCACATCGTCGTCGTCACCGGCGGCGGGAGCGGTATCGGGCGTTGCACGGCCCATGAGTTGGCGTCGCTCGGTGCTCACGTCGCGATCGTCGGGCGCAACGAGGTCAAGCTCGGGCGTGTGCTCTCCGAGATCGAATCCGACGGTGGTTCGATTTCCACGCATGTCGCTGACATTCGCGATGAACGCGCGGTCATCGCCACCGTCGAGCGGGTGCTGGCCGACCATGGCCGCATCGACGGCCTGGTGAACAACGCCGGCGGCCAATATCGCGCTCCGATGAGAACCATCTCGACAAAGGGGTTCGAGGCCGTGGTCAGCAGCAATCTGACCGGTGGATTCATCGTCATGCGGGAGGTCTACAACCGGTGGATGGTCGATCACGGCGGCACGATCGTCAACATGATCGCCGACATCTGGCACGGCTGGCCACATTTCTCCCATTCCGCGGCGGCGCGCGGTGGAATGCTCGCGCTGAGCGAGTGCGCAGCGACGGAATGGGCCGAATCGGGTGTCCGGGTCAACACGGTCGCCCCCGGATCGATCGCGTCGCAGGGTCTGGATACCTACGAGGACAAGGACACCGCGTTTATTCGCAACGACCTGACGCCTGGTATCCCGTTGCAGCGGTTCGGAACTGAAGCTGAAGTCTCGGCGGCGATCGTCTTTCTGCTGTCGCCGG
>NZ_DATFZD010000046.1:0-29553 GCF_035314665.1 Mycobacterium sp.
GTTCGGCGTCGGCTCCCAGGGCCGTCCACTGCGACCGGTCGCGCAGCATTGCCAGCATCCCGTTGGAGATCAGGTTCACGGTGGTCTCGTGACCGGCGATCAACAACAGGCTGCAGGTCGAGACGATCTCGTCTTCGGCCAGCTGGTCGCCGGACTCCTCGACGGCGATCAACCGCGACATCAGGTCATCGCCGGGTTGCGTGCGGCGCTGGTCAATCAAGTCGTGCAGATAGTCGCGCAGCCACTGACCGGCGCGAATGCGCTCCTGCATGCCTTCTGCGGGCTCGCCGGTGATTGCGAAGAACGGGTCCAGCGCCTGCGCCAACATCGCCGATGCGCGGCCGAATTCCGGCTCGTCCTTCAGCGGAACTCCCAACAGCCGGCAGATGACCGCCACCGGCAGCGGGTGGGCCAGGTCACTGACGACGTCGAACCGACCCCTTTCGGCGATGCGGTCGAGCAGTCCGTCGACCAGCCCGGCGATCTCTGGTTGCAGCTCGTTGACGACCTTGGGCACGAACGCCTTGCTGACCAGTTTACGGAGCCTGGTGTGATCGGGCGGATCGAGAAACAGGAAGCCGGGGGGGCCCATCGGACGCGCGGTCGCACCGTCAGCGAGCATGCGTTGAGCCACCGTCGACTTGAGCCGGTCGACCGAGGACGACGGATGCCGCAGCACCTCGTCGCAGTCGCGATACGCCGAAAAGACGTGCAGGTTGGCTTCCGGTAGCCGGATTGGCCCGTTGTCCCGGAACTGCATGTACACCGAATACGGGTCGGCGCGGTTGGCCGGGTCCAGCAGCTGCAGCAGAAGTGCCTGCGGCCCGGCAACACTCGACACACTCGTCATGATCACATTGTGCAGGCGTCCGGAGGATGCCCGGTAGATCGCCCGCTGACGTCGGTCAGCTGCGCAGGAATTCGACGATATAGCCGGCCAGCTCTTCGCCGGCGTCCTCTTGGAGGAAGTGCCCGGCGTCGTGCACGACCGGGTGCTCGATCCCCTGTGCGCCGGGCATCTCGCGCTTCAAGATCGGCGCCATCCCGCCGGTGATCGGGTCCCCGTCGCTGAAGGCGACCAGCATCGGCGTCGAACTCGCGCAGAGCGTGGCCCATGCCGAGCGGTTGGCCGGTGCCGCGGGATCATCCGGTGACGTCGGCACCAACCCGGGCATGGCCCGCGGCGCGGCGCAATAGGTGTCGTCGGGGAACGGCGCGTCATAGGCCGCGCGCACCTCGTCGCTCATCGGCCGACGACAGCCGCCCTGCACGAACCGGCCGACGTCGATCGACGGCGCTTTCTGGATCGCCTCGCGGAACTGCCACCAGATCTTCGGCATCGGGATGTCTCCGGTCGGCAGCCCGGTGTTGGCGACGACGAGCTTGCTGAAGCGTTCGGGATGCTCGGCGGCCAAACGCAATCCGATCAATCCACCCCAGTCCTGCCCGACCAGGGTGACGCGGTGCAAATCCAGGATGTTGAAGACCAGTTCCCGTACCCATTCGACATGGCGCGCGTAGCTGTGGTCCTCGATGCGAGTCGGCTTGTCGGAACGACCGAACCCGACCAAGTCCGGGCAGACGACGCGATGCCCGGCGGTGGCCAGCACCGGAATCATCTTGCGGTACAGGAAGGACCACGACGGCTCGCCGTGTAGCATGAGCACCGGGTCGGCGTCAGCCGGGCCGTCTTGCACCCAGGCCATCCGCAGAGTGCCGCCGTCGTCGTCTGAGACTTCGGAATAGTTTGGGGCATAGGGAAACTCGGGTAGATCCGTGAACCGGTCGTCGGGTGTTCGCAGGGTCTGCATGACTGTGAACATACGCCGGGTTCAATCACCTTCACGTAGATGGGCCAGCGTCGGATCTGCCATCAATCGATCCAGAAATGGACACTGCCCCTTGAGGAGCTTGGTCCTGGCCTGCGCCACCGAGAACCAGCCGACCCGGTCGACCTCGGGGAAGGTCTGAACCCGCCCGGAACCTTTGGGCCATTCGAGTTCGAAGGTATTGCTGCGCGCATCAGTGAGGTCGAGATCGCCTCGCACAGCAAACGCCGTGACAACCTTGCCGCTGGGCTGCTTCAGCGGTGGGAACTCGATCCGCGCTCCGACCGGCGGCGGCAGTCCGATCTCCTCTTCGAACTCGCGCTGCGCGGCTGCCCACGGGTCTTCGCCGTCGGTGTACTCCCCCTTGGGAATCGACCAGACGCCGTCGTCCTTGCGAGCCCAAAACGGCCCACCTGGGTGCCCGATCAGGACCTCGACCGCAGCGGGTTGCCGCGAGAGCCCGACGTCGTCGCGAACCCGATAGAGCAGCAGCCCTGCGCTCAGCTTGGGCATCGTGTCGCTCAGACTCCGACCGCGCGTTCCAAATCTTTCAGCGAGCTTTCCAGGTGACCGAGCAGCCGTTGCAGGTGCGGCACACTTCGCCGGCATCCGACCAGGCCGAAATCGATGTTGTCGGCATTGTTGGTCAGGGTGATGTTCAAAGCCTGCCCATCCAGCGCGATCGACAGCGGATAGTTGCCGTCGAGCCGGGCGCCGCCCCAGTACATCGGCTCGGTCGGCCCCGGCACGTTGGAGATGACGATGTTGAACGGCGGTGGTGCCGACGAGACGAAGCCCGGAACCGCAGCGAGTCCCAGCGGCGCGATGAGGAAAGCCGATAACGCAAACGCTTGCAGCCGAGGGAGTTCGGAGAACACCTTTTTGTTGCCCCGCATCGATTCGCTGATCGTCTCGAGCCGCTTCGCCGGATCGTCCACGTCGGTGGCCAGGTTGCACAAGATGCTGCCGACCATGTTGCCGCCGGCGTCGGCCTCATCCGCGGTACGCAGGCTCACCGGGACCATAGCGACCAGTGGCGTGTCGGGCAGCGCCTGGTGCTCCAGCAGGTAGGAGCGCAGCGCGCCGGAACACATCGCGAGCACGACGTCGTTGACGGTCACTCCGGCGGCCCGCTTGATGCTCTTGACCCGTTCCAGCGACCACGACTGGGCGGCCACGCGTCGCGCACCGCCGATGGGAACGTTGAGCATGGTGCGCGGTGCGGCGAACGGCAAGGTCAGTTGCTGTTCCACGAGCGCGGCGCGGGCCACGGAATACGTCGAGGGACCAAAGGCCGCAACGGATCCCGCCAGCTGCCGCAGCGCCTGCCATCGGGACCGCTCGACCGGATGGCGATGATGACGGGGCAGACTCCAAATCGCCCGCAGCTCCGGATCATCCGCGTCGGTCGACAACGTGCGCCGCATCAGTTTCATCGCGGAAACACCGTCGATCAGGGAGTGGTGGAACTTGCTGTACAGGGCGAACCGGCCGTCGTTCAACCCCTCCACGAAGTAGGCCTCCCACAGCGGGCGATGCCGGTCGAGCAGGCTGCTATGCAGCCTCGACGCCAGCTCGAGCAACTCGCGCACCCGTCCCGGCGACGCCAGCGCCGAGCGCCGCAAGTGATAGTCGATGTCGACGTCATCCGGATCGTCGTAAGCCCACGCAACGTTGGCGAGTCCGCCAACAACCCAGGCGGGTCGCTTGCGAAAGGTGGGTTGGAATTCGCGGTTGGCCATCAGCGCGTCGGCGGCTTCCCGGACGAATTCCGGCCCGGCCCCCTCCGGCGGCTTGAACAACTGCAAACCGCCGACGTGCATGGGGTGCTCGCGCGATTCGGTCAGCAGAAACACCGAGTCGGTGGGGCTCATCAGGTCCATGGCCCCATTAAAGCCCTGGCATGAAGCGGATTCGGCCGAATGCGCGCAGCGGTGTGACGGTCTGGGCCCGTGCGGTCACAGGTGGAAGCCCGGGAGACCCGGAAGGTGCGGGAGGCCAGGACCCGGGCCATGGGGGATGCCCGGGAGGCCCGGGCCCGGGCCGTGCGGGATGCCCGGCATGGGACCAGGACCCGGCGGCCCCGGCCGGGCCCACGGTCCGGGTCCCGGACCCCACGGCCCGGGCATCGGGGGCGGCGGACCCGGGGCCAGCGGGCCCGGCCCAGGTATCGGTGCAATCGGCACCGGTATCACCGGCGCAACCACCGCCGGTGGCGGAGCCACCGGAGCGGGCGGTGCGAGCGCCGGCGGTGCCGGGGCAGCGGGGGCGATCGCCGGAGCGGCCGGTGCCGGTAGCGGCGCCGGACTGGCCGGAACCACCACACTTCTCCCGAGGCTGGGCCGCTTATCGACCGATGGACGGATATCGAGCGCCAGCGAGATCGTCAGCGCCGCAACACCGAAGACGAAAACCATCATTACCCCGAGGGCGACCAGGAACGGCCGACGACCCAGCTCAGCCTCGTCGGACAAAAATTCCGCATCCCCGACAGCGGTATAGAAGTCGGGCTCGTCCGGCGCGGCGCTGTAAGCCCGTTGTTGGCCGCCGGTCCCTTCAGCGGCGCCGTAAACCGAAACGACCGGGTCCGCTGCTCCGGTACCGGGATCTTGGGCATACGCCAGAGCGTTGGTCGACCAATCGAACAGCGGCGCGTGCGCGGATGCCAGCGCCGCGCCCCGGGCCAACGCCGATTCGGGCTCGGTGGGCGCGCTGACGCTAAGCGGAGACGCGGCGTCGAGCTCGGCCTTGATCATCCCGACGTCAACGCCGTTCGAGCCCACCACGAACAGGCCTTGTGGACAGGGTTGCAGCCTGACCGCGTCGGCCGCCAGGGCGGTGAGCTGAGCCACGGCATCCGTGTCATCATCCGGCAGGGCCGCTCGGCGCACATCGGTGACCGAACCGTCCGTGGAATCGACAACAGCCAGCGTCGCGCACTCCGGCTCGATGAAAAGCAACCCGGTGTGGGCGTAGCCGATGGTGGTGCCGAAAGACTGGGCCAACGCGGCCGCGGCCAGAAAGGCCGAGACCAGCATGATGTTTTCCACCCTGTGGGCAGCCAACGCATCGCGCAACGCACCGGCCTCGACCGGATCAGTACACGTCACGCCGGTCGCTGCCAACCGATAACCGCCTTGAGCGGCGCCTTCTTGGGTGCCCAGGATCGCTGCCATCACCTGATTGGCCGCGGTCAGGGTTGCTGCGCTGCTGGTATTGGTTGCGATGGCAACCGGAAACCCGTCCTGATCGACGGTGGCGCCGTCGCCGTTTTTCCCTTCGACCAGCACCATCCGGACTGTCGATGGTGCCATCGACAGTCCGAGTACGAGGTCCTCGCCCTCCATATCCTCCCAAGCCCCCACATAGTTGTGCGCTGCCGAATTCTGTCTGACGGCAACACCGCGCACGCCCCCCGGCGCCACTGATGCTTCGAAGATACCCGGTAGAGCAACCGCCGCTAAACTGCCTGGCCGGGCCGGCTTCCTCAACTGGTGAACAGTCCGCCGATCGGCCCGAGGAGCCCGAGGATGGGGTCGAGCAGATCCTGCTGAATGCCGGTGTCGTCCAAGACAATCTGAATGTCTTGACCCAGCGGCGCTTCCAGCTCGGCGAAGGCGGTGAACGGGTTGAAGTCGTTGTTGAGTTCTGTCACGACTTGGTCGTAGGGCACGCCGACGTCTGCTTCAGACCACGTCTCGGCCGAAGTGAAAAAGCTTTCCAGGTCGGTGAATCCGGGCAGCTGGGCACCGAACAGCTCGAAGGCGTTGTCGGCGCCCTGCACAACGCCGTTGGCGAACTCGAGGAGGAAGGTGAGCGGGTCGATGCTGGGAATGAGCTCTGCCGGGGTGGGATCGCCGAACGGAATGGACCTGTCATAGCCGGCTTCGACGATCACCTGCAGTGCCGGCTGGAAGATGTTGAGCACCGACTCGGGTACCCCCAGACTGCGCAGCGGATCAAGCAGCGGCAGCTCGGTGGTGGGGATGAAGTAGAACGTGGTGTCCCCGTCGACCTGCTTGACGATCTCGGTGGACCCGAGCGTGTATTCGTCGGCGAACGGGCCGGATAGTGGCTCTGAGGGTGGCCAGAGCGACGGAATCTCCTCGGGCAGTGGTCCATCGCCGTAGGCGGCGTGCGCGTAAATAAAGCCCAACAGCGCGTTCAGGTCGGCCAGTCCGTTGATCGGATACTGCGGAAAGTCCGCGACGAAGTCGTACTGGTTCGCGATGTCGATGGTCGGGATACCGGCATCGGTCGGATCCGCGCCGTTAAAAGCGCCTCCCGCCCCCGGGATGTTCAAACCGTCGAACCGCTCGTCAAGCCCGCCGTTGGGGCGGTTGAGGTCGCCGAGCAGCAAGAAAGTGACGTCCGGGTGCTGCCCGGAATCCATCAGCTGCATTTTGTCCAATACCGCGATGGCAGCGCTTTGCGAATAACCCTCGACCAGGTACGGGTCACCGGGATCGGCCGCTTGCTGCGCAGCCATCGCGGCCTGCAGGTCCGCCAGACCGGTCGGCATCGAGGTACTGGCGAACGATTCCGGCGTGGGGACCAGCACCGGGGTGTAATCGCCGCCGGTGGCGGGGTCGATGTAGTCGGTGATGATCGTGTTCTGCCAGAACTCGCTGGGAGTCGGCATGCCCGAGCCACCCATCATCAGCGCGTTGAGCGCGTCATCCGGGTTGTCTGCCCGCGAGATCGGAACCGAGAACATCGACATCAGAGCGAGCAGCAGCAGCGAAGCGCCTGCGAACAGCGCAATGACCAGAGAGCGACAATGCTGTCGACTACGCCTCACGGTGACTCCCAGCAAGATGCGTTACCGCTTAACTCTCGCTGAGAATTTCTCAGAAGACAAGGTTTAGAGCCGGGTTCCGCGTTTCGAGGATGGCGCCTCCGAACTGCGGTGGCTGCCAAATTCGTTTCGCACCAATGAATTTGAACCCTGTTCAGCTACCTAGTCAACGAGAGACCAGCCGCTTTTGCTGCGAAAACACATCACGCTACTTAGCTCCAGATAACCAGAGCTGCCGCCAAATTGTGGCCAAACGTGGCCACAAGGTCGATCGAGGGCCTGGCTCCGATCCACCCAGTGCGGCTCGCGCGATGACCCGCTCAACCCGACGCCAGCAAAGTACATAGCCACAAATCCGTTCGCAAAACTGAGTCCGACACTTTTAATGGAAGTGCCTGGCCTTATGAATCGATACGAGACGCAGCGACGGCGCTCTTGGAGGGGAACGCGGCGGGTTGCCGCTTGGTGACTCGTAACGGCCGATACGCTGTTGGGTGTCTCACTGAGAAGAAGTGCGGGTAGGTGGCCAAGCGCAGCGCTGAGGAAGCACCGTCAACGCGGTCAGAACTCCCAAACTGCTGACGGCCGACGTGCAGGCTATGACAGCGCTGGCCTTCTTGCTACGCACACATTGAGCCAAGCAACCGTGTAGAAACGTCGCGCAGGGTTGGCCGTAAACTCCACGGGCCTCGCTGGGAGACTGACCCGAGTGGTCCGCTGAGCGGACCACATCCTTGCCCTGCGAGTGGGGCAGCGCGCAACGATAGCTGGTCATCTTCAATTACGTACCGCCTGCCCCTCGGCAGGTCCACAAAAAGGAGATTTTGTTATGCCAACAGTAAAGTTTCTCCAAAAAGGACCAGACGGAGCGATCGGGTTGCCCTCGCGGTGAACTTGTTCTGCCTACGTTCCGAATTTGGTTTGAAAGTTACTGAACTGTTGAATTAGGAAAGACTACATGGAACCTTTCTTGGGCCAGTTAATGCTTATTCCGTATGACTTCGCGCCCAATGGATGGGCGCTTTGCAACGGCCAACTGTTGTCGATCGCGCAAAACCAGCCGCTGTTTTCGCTCATTGGGACCACCTACGGCGGCGATGGTGTCAGCACCTTCGCGCTGCCTGATCTGCGCGGTCGTGTGCCGGTCTCGTCCGGTCAAGGCCCCGGATTGTCGAGCTATAACGTTGGAGAAACGTTAGGAGCCGAATCGGTCACGCTCAATACGACTCAAATCCCGTCTCACACACATTCGGTAAACTGCCATTCGGCCAAGGGGAATGAGGCTGGGCCAACCGGGGGCTATCCTGCCGAGGCATCAAACAAAATCTACGCGGGTACCGCAAACGCGCAAATGAACGCGGGAATGATCGGGGGCACCGGAGGCGGTGCGGCGCATGAGAACCGTCAGCCCTCGCTCGTGCTGAACTGGATCATTGCGCTTCAGGGCGTCTTCCCGGCTCGTGCTTGAGCCGAACACCTATTCAGCTGCCTGGTCACGGTGCCGAAACAGGCTCTAGCTGCTGGAACACATAACGATAATTCACCCCAGTCATCTGTAACTGCGGCCAAATTGTGGCCACCGCGCGGCCACGGCGGTTGCCTGGAGTCTTGCCGCGGTGAAGTCGCTGACCGTGCGTTTCGGGGTCAGTGCATAACGTTGGCGTCGACCTGGGTGCGGCTAGGCGGGACGTGGCCGGGGCCGAACGGCGCTTGTTCGAGCCAGAGATGGCCGTGCGGCGCCGTCACCTACGGGCCTTCGCTCGGCGACGGGTGCAGTCTGCTCGACGGGCCGGCGCGCGCACCTGAGACCGCAGGTCGACGCATTAGCCCGAGCTGATGGCTCAAATCTCCCGCCGTCATCACACCGTGCCGCAGTTCTACCTGGACGGTTTCGCCAACGATGACTCGCAGGTTCAGGTGGTATCAAACCGTGAACGATGTCCCGAGACATCGCACTGGCGGTGGCGGAGGGATTGGAACCCTATTCAGCTACCTGATCAACACGCCTATGGCCGCCTTAGCTGCTGAAACACATCACAGTAGTTCACGTGAGTTAACTGTGACTGTGGCCAAATTGTGGCCACAGTGTGGCCACGGCGTCCGATAGCACCTACAGCGACCGCTCGTAAGGACGGGGTCATGTGCAATAAAGGCCGAATCGCAGCCAGCAAACCGGCCTCGACAGCTGCGCAGACGCCCAGGCAGCTTCCGTTGCACCGGGTGCGGTCATTGCGCTTCCTCCAGCCACTTTTCGATGTCGGCACGGCGGTACATCACTCGTCGGCCAAGCTTGAACGACGCGGGTCCGCGCTGTCCGGTGACGAGTCCGGCGGGTGCTGACGTCTACGGGGAGGAGCGACCTCGCCGACCGAACGACAGCAGGTGCATGAGTGCGACGACTACGGCTCCGACGACCAATCCAATCACCGCGGACGCTCCGGTGTTGACCAACCAGGCCAGCACGCCGCCGGCGGACTCGACACCGTGGTGAACCTGATCCTCGACGTGGTGTACCAAGCCGTAGGGAGTGTGCCAGCCGAGGTGGTCGCTGCCCGCTAGCAGGATGTGGCCGCCCACCCAGAGCATCGCCACCGTCCCGACCGCTGAGAGCGCTGAGAGCAGTTTGGGCATCCCGGCGACCAGGCCCCGGCCGACCTTCTGCCCGATTCGGGATGCGGTCTGAGTGAGGCGCAGCCCGACGTCGTCCATCTTGACGACGACGGCGACGACGCCGTACACCACAGCGGTGAGGGCCAGGGCAACGACGATGAGGATGATGAGCCGCGGCACGAACGCCTGGTCGGCCACCTCGTTGAGGGCGATCACCATGATCTCGGCGGACAGGATCAAGTCGGTCCGGATCGCCCCGGTCACCACGTCATGCTCGGCGACCGGCGCGGCGTCGGCGTCATGACCGCGGATAGTGCCCCACACCTTGTCGGCGCCTTCGTAGCACAGGTATATGGCGCCGAGCATCAGGATCGGGGTCACCAGCCACGGCGCGAACTGACTGAGGAGCATTGCGACGGGCAGGATCAACAGCAGCTTGTTGCGCAGGGATCCGATCGCGATGCGTTTGATGATGGGCAACTCGCGCTCGGCAGCGATCCCGTGGACGTATTGCGGTGTCACCGCGGTGTCATCAATGACCACTCCGGCGGCCTTGGCGGTCGTGCGGCCGGTGGCGGCGGCCAGTCGTGCGAGAACCGCGACGTCGTCGAGGAGTCCGAAAAGACCCGCACTCATCGCGTCTCCGCCATTGCATCGGAGGGTACCTTCTGCTGCCCTGAACTATCCTCGTCGGATCGAGGATGCACCGCTCGCACAAGCCTTACGCCAGTTGCGCTATCCCGGTTCGTTCGCCCGCGTTTCAGCGGCCCTTGTGTTGTGGAGCTGCCGGGAATCGAACCCGCCTCTCTAGCTGGGCCTTTGCCTTCTGAGCTGCTGGTTCGCTCCGTCTCGGTCCGGTTCAGTCCCGCTCGTTACCTGCGGTTTCGTTCTTGGGTCTTGACGGCGTCAAGAGTAGTCAACCCTTTCCCTTGGGATCTCATCGAAACTAAGAGCACAGCGAAGGTCGCGGTTCAATGCAAGCGGCAGGCCCAGCCGGTGGGGTCGCTGCAATTCAACAGGTGGTTGCTGGCGCTGCGATGTACCACGGCACGGCCACGATGGTGGTGACAAATCGACTTTTCACGCCTGCCGCTCAGAAGCTTGCCGGTATCCACGGCGTCGAACTGGTCGACCGAGTCAGGCTGGAGCGACTCGCGATCAGCTCTCCGGTGAGCACTACGTAGACTTCTCGCCGATTGCCGTATCTGGCATCGCGTTTCGGCCAGTGATCAACGGCGCGACTAGGTGATCGAACGGCGTTGCCACAGCCCCGTGCCGAACGTCGGTCCGAACGACTTATGCCGCAAGTTCTGGCTGGCAGTTATGATTCGCGGTTCGTTCGACGGCCCAGTTCGCGATGGCGAGGGCTGCCGGGATTAGGGTCTCTTCGTCTTCGGCGATTTGGGTCGCGTTGATGCTGACTAGGTGGCGTGGCCGCCGCAAGCGCCGTCGTCGTGCGACCCATTGTGCGATCAGCGCGACCAGCGCGCCGGCCGGTCCGGCAACGACCATCGTTACCAGCAACGACCCGGTGATCATCAGATAACCGAACGCGACTCCGATCGCGAGCAATGCCACTCGTGTGACTGTCCAGCCTGTGGTCGAGCCGAGCCGCCGGGAGAGCCCCATGCCCAACATCAGCGCAAGCAAGTGCCCGACGGCGGTGAAGTCCGCCCAGGATGCGGCCACCAAGGCTGTGCCCAACCACCAGCCGATCCAGGCCGGACGCCACCGAGTCTTTATTACGGTGGTCAGCGCGCCCAATACCGCCAGTGCGCCGTAGCTAATACCGACGTCGCTGGCGTGGGCAACCGAAATCGGCAGCCACCCCGCCCCGATCGCAACGGCCAGCCCCACCGCAACGAGCAGCGTGGCGCCGACGTGGCCCACCGCGAACGCTAGGATCAGCCCTCTGCCGCGCCAGACCAGCTCCCCCAGCGCCAGCAAGCACACCAGTCCCGGCAGCAAGAAGTAGATATCGTCGCCCTCGGTGACAAACGCGCTGGCCACCAACGTGGCGAGATGACCGTTCGCCAGGTTGTACAGGTTGGTGCTCATGTGACTGACGACGGCGCTCTGCATGTTCGGACCGAGCGCCAGCAGCGTGCCACCAATGACGGCCAGCACTACTGCATAGGCCGCTGTGACTCGCACCGACACCAGACGGGAAAGCACCAGCGACAGCATCGTCGTGTGGCGCGGGTCACAACCTATCGCGGCTTCCCGGCGGCGCAGAGCGATGACCGCGGACTGGCCGTGCAACCGATCAACGGCGTCGGACAAGGTCATTTCGTACCCCCGCTGGCTCGCCCGCGGCCCCTGGTGGAGCGGCGTCTGGAGTAACCCAACGCCCGGTGCGAGGATCTGATTTCGCTGCTAGAGGTGTTCGTGGTAGGGATCACAGCGACGGGAACCCGATTCCGCTGACCTGACGGGCAGTGGTGCGCCCCGACCACCGGCCGCGATGGGCAAGGGTCCACCGCCATTGAATTCACGCCCGCAGTCGCGTCGTTATCCGGCGAATGAGGGTGCCGGAATAATCTGGGATCCTGGGGAATACGTCCGGCCGGCGGAGCGGTGCTCATCATCTCGTCGGGTCGGCCTCCCAGAGCCGCGATGAGGAGTCGACGTCGGCCGCGAGCAACGTCACCGTCCCCGTCGGCAGAAGCCCGCCGATGTCCCGCCCGTTTTGGTTAACCGACGACCTGCGGCCCGTGGAGGCCTCATGCTTGCCGATACGCAGTGACCAACGGCGGCTAGACATCAGAGTTCTTTCTCTCGGTTGGTCCCCTACCCGCACCTGACGGTCGACCCGGTCAGAACCCCGACCGTGGCGCGTGCCCGTGTAAAGCCCACATCTGGCGGCGGGGGAGGCGACGTGGGACCGGTGCTAGCCGCATCGGCCAACACCGGGAGCAGTCTTCTGCACATCGAACATGTCGCACCTCCGTCGTGAGGGGCACGTCGGACTGCGGGTCTTCGGGCGTCGGTGCCCCGCAAGGCGTGCTGAGCCCAGTGTCGAGCGATCGCAGCGGGTTGGAACGCGTAGTCCACCACTCGAATCTGCCGGCATGCGCTACTCGCCTCGCGTCCGGCCATCACGCCGTCACACGGGCCGATGAACCCAAAGCCGCCGAGCGGGCCATGCCACCTTCGCAGCGGCAATTCCGAAATTCCACGGCGACCTGCGTAAACGCTGGTGGAGCTGCCGGGAATCGAACCTGACGGTCTACCAGGGCTTTTGCCATCTGAGCTGCCGGTTCATTCCGACTCGTTCCGCTTCGTTCCCGTTGGTTGCCTGCGGTTTCGTTCTCGAGCCTTGACGGCGTCAAGAGTGGTCACCTGCCGGCGCGAGCCCCGGATCGTCTGCCCGACGATCTGTTCGTGATGGCACCGGCGTCGCAGGAATAACGTGACATATCACGTGTTGCTATAACGAAACGAAGCTGACAAAACCGGAGTGAACAAATGACACAAATTGCGCAATTCGCCGAATACGGTGGCCCCGACGTCCTACGGATGATCGACGTGCCGGCACCGACAGCCGGACAAGGGCAGGTTCGAGTTGCCGTACGGGCCGCGGGAGTCAATCCCATCGACGCGAAAACGGTCATGGGTCTCATGCGTAACGAGATACCGCTTACCCTTCCCGCGGGAGTGGGCGCCGACGTGTCCGGCGTGGTCGACCAGGTGGGTCCCGGGGTCAGCGAATTCGCTGTGGGCGATGAGGTTTTGGGCAGCTCGGTCACACCATCATTCGCAGAATACGCACTCGCCGAGCCAACGAGTCTTGTCCGCAGACCCCACGATATCGCTCGGGAGGTCGCAGGATCGCTCGCGGGAGCCGGCGGAACCGCGTACGCCGTGCTGAAACAACTCCGTGTCAAAGCCGGCGAGACGCTTCTCATCCACGGCGCAGCCGGCGGGGTAGGCACCTTCGCCGTCCAACTCGCTGCAGCACGTGGTGTGACGGTCATCGGAACCGCCAGCGAGCGCAATCACGACTACCTGCGGTCGATCGGCGCGATACCCGTTACCTACGGTGACGGACTGCTGGAACGGGTCCGCTCCGTCGCTCCGCAGGGCGTCGATGCGGTCCTCGACGCCTCCGGCCGCGGCGAGATTCCCGTGTCGATCCAGCTGACCGGAACACCCGAACGCGTGCTCACGCTGGTCGCCTTCGACGCCGCGGACACCGGCATCCAGATTCACATTGGGGGTGGAGGCAGCGATCTCGGCGATGCTCTTCGTGAAATCGTCGGACTCATCGAGCAACGACGGCTCACGGTGTCGATCTCGCGAACCTTTCCCCTCACCGAGATTGCCGCGGCACTCAAGACAAGCAGCGCAGGGCACGTCACCGGCAAGATTGTCATACTGCCCTAATCGAGCTTGTTGATCGGCGCCGCTAGGCGAGCGCGACTGTTTGAAGTCTTACATCACCACCAGCGGGTGACGGGGTCCATAATCAGCTCGAGCATGCGCTCGATGGCACGCGCTTTACGGACGATGACCGGCTTAGCCGCAAGCTCGTCGTTTTCCTCTTCCGTCAGATCGTCGCGGCCGTGAAACAGATGGCCCACCTGCTTTTCAGTCAGCCAGCCCGGCCGGCTTTTCCACTGCCCGATCGTGCGCAGCAGCTGCCGGCAGGCCCGCTCCGACGGTAATTCCGGATCGCCCGGCCGCAGGCTCTGCAGGTAGCGCCAGTACTGAGTGTCGTTGTGGTGCATCGCAACTGCTCCCCTACCCCATCCGCCAGAGGACGGGCCTACCTTGACGCGCGGCCGTCACTGGATCATCGACGGTGAAAACTTCCGGTTTGACGAATTCGACGGGGGCAGCACGACATGGGTGCCCGCCGTCGCCTACAAAGTCAACGGCCCCGACGTGGTCCGCGCGCGCATCCCGCCCCCTGCAAATTCGTCGGACCAGTTCACCGTGACCAGCCCCGGTACCGCAACACGGTAACCGCCCCGATCGTCGCAAGTGCACTGTTTTCTGCACATACCCGGCGGCCGGTGACCTCAATTGCCTGGCCGACCCCCAACCACAAAATGATCATGATTCTGGCTTGACACATTGCGCTGTGCTTAGCACGCAAAACTGACGACACGGTCAATCAGACGACGAATTCGGATGACACCGCGTCATTGCGCTCGTGCACGTGGTCGGCCGGCAATCACTGGAAGCTGGCAATTGTTGGGCGGTTGTTAAGCGACTGTTAGGGACGGGCGCATTGCAAAGGTCAAGGCCCCAGTATCCGGGCGGTGCGGTGGCAGGGAAAGAGGAGACTAACTACCTCAAACCGCCGAAGTCCGGCGCGTCGTGGGGCCAAAATGGACGTCGATCTCAGGTCGTGAAGATCAAGACCGTACCGGTGGCCTCGACCTGACCAAGTTTGAGATCAGAAGGTGACGCACATGAGTGACACTCACGCGGTACTCCCTGGAACTGATCGGCCCGCGCCCGCCGACGCGCGCAGGGTTGGGGACGTCGATCCGCGCGCGCACGTCGAAGTAACTGTCGTGCTGAAAGCTCCCGAGTTGCCGTCGCCGGACAAGATGCCGGCCAAGGCGTTGACTCCGGCCAAGTTTACGAAAAAGTACGGCGCCGACCCGGAAGATATCGGCAAGGTGGAAGATAGTCTGCGCTCGTATGGACTGCATATTGATGGCGTCGGGGCCACTGGTCGCAGTCTGCGGGTGAGTGGCACCGCAGCGGATATGGAATCGGCGTTTCACGCCGACATGGGGATTTACCACAGCCCGGAATACGGCGAATTTCGAGGCAGGGCGGGTTCCATCAAAGCTCCCGCGGAAATCGCCGACCTGGTGGAGGCAGTGCTCGGTTTGGACCAGCGGCCGGTTGCCCGAAGGGCGGCTGCGCAGCCAGCTGTCACTCTCGAGGGACCCGGCTTCACGCCCGCGGACATCGAGGGTCGCTACAATTTCCCCCCGGGGGATTGTGCCGGCCAGAAAATCGCCATCGTGGAATTCGGCGCACCCTTGACCTCGCGGCCTCCCAAGGGGAAAGCGGTCAAGTTTTTTGCTCCCCCGGTTTACTTTGCGGACGATCTTGCACAGTATTGCCAGCGACACGGCAGGCCCGTCCCCGTCGTCAAGCCCGTGGGGGTCAATAATTTCTGGCCGTTCACGGGAGTCCAGTTGCTCACCGCGAGCCAATTGTTGCGTTATACCGGCCCTGTTTTGACGGCGACTCTTAACGCGGCCAGCGAAACGATGATGGACGTGCAAATCGTCGCGGCGCTGTGTCCGGCTGCGGAGATCTCGGTGTATTACGCGACGTGGGACCAGCAAGGCTGGTACAACCTTCTCGACCAGGTCCACGCAGATGCCCCGCACTTCCTGTCAATAAGTTACGGCTTGGCCGAGGACAGCCCCGACTGGGCGGAGATCGGGATCCAGACCATCAATGATTTGCTGGCCGGGCTTGCCCTGATCGGGGTTACGGCCTGTGTTTCCTCCGGGGACGACGGCACCAACTGCCAGATGAGCGATACCAACGCCCACGTGGAGTTCCCCGCATCCAGCCCCTACGTGCTGTCGGTGGGCGGGACGATGCTCACCCTGCAGCGGCCCGACAACCCGTTTTCCGTCGAGGAAGTGGTCTGGAACCAACCGCCCGGACGACGAACGGACCAGGGAGGAGGATCAACGGGAGGCGGTGTCAGCGGGCTTTTCCCGCGGCCGCCCTGGCAGACCGTCGACATTGCTTCCCTCAACCCGCCATCAGCGGACAAATCGTTCAAGGGACGAATCGTTCCCGACGTGGCCGCGCTGGCGGGCCCGCCGTTGTATTCGCTGGTGTTCGGAGGACTGCCCAAGCTTAACGGCGGCACCAGCGCGTCGACGCCGGTGTGGGCTTCCCTGCTGGCGCGGATCAACGCGGCGCTGCCCGCGGCCAAACGGCGGCGTCTCATGACGCCCCTGCTCTACCAGAACAACGTGAGCACGGAGGGTTTCATAGATATCGTCACCGGAGATAACGCCGCTTACCCGAATCCCGGCAAGGGGTACTCGGCCGCCAAAGGCTTCGACGCCGTGACCGGATGGGGCATACCGGACGGCCAAAAACTCTTGTCGCTGCTTGCCACATAGGTGCCGTCGGTGCTGACGGCGGCTCGCGCGGCCCCGGTCAGCACCATCCTGGGCCACCCCGATAGACCGGTCGACGCGGCCATCGCTGACCTAGATAGGGCCTGGCGTGTGGCGGGTTTCCGTAACTCGTGGCAGCCGTTTCCGATATCTGAGCACTGAACTCCCGCGGGTTAAGCCTGTGTAAGTCGCGGCGCTCGAGATGCCACACGACGCGCCAATCATCGCCTGGTCGATGGTTCTCCGATGACCAACGATCCGGCCAGCTCCGCCAGCGCAGACCAGCCGCCAAAAGCACCAGCGGCCGCAGCGCGGCGTCGGGTACCTTAGCCAGCCACCGGTCCAGATCGGCTCCAGAGATCACAGGTTGCTCGGACACCTACAGTGCCTCCTTCGGATACGGGAAACCGGGCGGCTGCGTGAGTTTCGGATCGACGTAGCTGCGCAGTGCCGCGTCGCAGGCCGCGTAGCCCCAGTTGACGAGCCGCCTGCTGCGCACCGGGTCGAGGCGCGCCAGTCGGGTCTTGGTCCCCGCGAGCTCCTTGGTCGCGGTCAGCGCTGCAGGCAGCCTCGAGCTAGAATTCGGGAACCTCGCGTAGTCGGTGTTGATCGCGAAGAATGCGCCCCGGCGCTGGCCGGCGGCCAGCATGCCGTTGATCTGGCGGCGGCGTAGCCGCCGCACCTGGACGTCGATTGTACTGAGCACTCGCAGCGTGCCCTGGATCCAGTTCTTCTGGGGCACTAAGTGCTCGTTGAAGGTGCCGCCACCGTCGCTGACGAAGACGGTGGCGCAGTTCTTCACGACCGGCTCCAGGCCGAGGTTGTCGTAGACCCCGCCGTCGGTGAGCTGGACGGTTCCCCCGCCGGGCAGGCGGAGGAGGCTCGGCGAAAGCACCGGGGGGAACGCCGAACTCGCGGCGACCGCCTGCGCCAGCGGAATCGCTGGCTTGCTGATCTCCGGGGTTTTCCAGTCCCGCATGTAGGGCTGGCTGAAGCGCCAGAGGGTCCCGTGGGTCAGGTTAGTGGCCAGCAGCACAAACCGTGGGCCGTCACCGTCGTGGGGTAGGTCCTGCAGTGTCGCGCCGCGAAAAAGCCGTCTGTCGTAGGCACTTTGCACGTGTTGGGAGATCCGCCCGGGTAGCAGGAGTGCGCCCAACACCGCCGGGACGTCGATGGTGTGCGCGGCGAGGTCGAGGATCGGTTTCTCGACCAGCGCATCGAAATTGATGGCAACGTTCTGGTCAAATGTCAGGTTTTTCCACTCCATGCCGAGCTTGCCGGCAATGATCGAGCCGCCCGACACTGACGCGATGCGCGTCAGGCGCGCCAGCCACCCGGTCTCATTGAGCCGGCGCACCGCGCCGAGATGAAAGAGCATCGCGCGATAGCCGCCGCCGGATAAACACAGGCCGATCCCGGCGGGCGGTGGCGTGCTCGGCAGGTCGAGGACTTCGGGGGCGTCATCGACCGTTTCCTGGGTTGCTTGACGACTGACTTCCGGCATCGCTCACACCGCTGGTTACGAGCCATCATTGTGCGACACGGCTCACAATGTCGTGCGGAAATCCCGAAAACCCCGTTCAGGGGCGACGGCGCAGCGACGCTGCCCACCGGCTTCAGCTAGCCATCGACATTGCACTCGCATTGGAGCATCTCGGGCTAGACGTACAGGTCACCCTGGACACCTATGCGGATCTATTCGATGACGATCTGGACGCGGTCGCAATGACTCTGGATAGCCGGTATTCACCTGAAAGTGTGGCCAAAATGTGGCCACAGGGACGAAATGATGTCCTCTAGCGAACAGCAAAAGCACTGTTTACCTGCGCGAACACGTCTACAGCTATGGCGGTGGCGGAGGGATTTGAACCCTCGGACGGGGGTTACCCGTCACACGCTTTCGAGGCGTGCTCCTTAGGCCGCTCGGACACGCCACCGCCGGACAGCTTACCCAACGCCGCCCTTACCACCCCAATCGCTGGCGGGCGAAGAATTCCTCCAGCAGAGCAGCACATTCATCGGCCAGCACCCCGCCGCGCACGGCCGGGCGGTGGTTGAGCCGGCGGTCGCGGACGACATCCCACAGCGAGCCGACCGCTCCGGTCTTGGGCTCCCAGGCCCCGAACACCAGGCGGTCAACGCGCGCCATCACCAGCGCGCCTGCGCACATCGTGCATGGCTCGAGGGTGACCGCCAGCGTCGCACCGGCCAGCCGCCACCCGTCACCGAGTGCGCTGGCGGCAGCCCGCATGGCCAGGATCTCGGCGTGTGCGGTCGGATCACCCAGGGCCTCGCGCGCGTTGACCGCGCGGGCCAGCTCGGTTCCGTCCGCGTCGACCACCACCGCACCGACCGGGACGTCACGTGGGCCCGCGGTCGTGGCGACCGACAGGGCGGCACGGATCAGGTCGTCGTCGGACCTCACCGTCCGAGACGTTCGAGCACCGCCGACAGTTCCTCGGCGAAGCCCATCTCCCGCGCGATGCGGCCCAGCTGCTCGTCGGCGTACAGGTCGGTCTCGTCGAGAATGACACCCAGCACCGCTTCGGGCAGCCCGACGTCGGAGAGCAACCCGAGATCACCCTCCTCGAACGGGTCGGCGTCCTCCAGGTCCTCGGGATCGATGTCGGCGTCGAGGTTGTCCAGCACCTCGGCGGCGATGTCGTAGTCCAGTGCCGCGGTGGCGTCCGAAAGCAACAGCCGGGTTCCCGACGGGGCCGGTCGCACGATGACGAAGAACTCGTCGTCGATGTCGAGTAATCCGAAAACCGCGCCGGCGCTGCGCAACTCGCGCAGCACGGTTTCTGCCGCGGTCAAGCTGGTCAGGGCTTTTGCTGGCATGGCAGAACAGCGCCATTTACCGTCCTCGCGTACCACGGCCACACCGAACCCGTCCGGCGTGTCCGCCTGCGCGGAAGCCCGCTGTGCGCCCATGGGCGCCTACGCTAGTCCCCCTCATGCCCGTTGACCAGCAGATCGGCGTCGCGTCGGCCGCATATCGGGCGTCGGATCTCCCAGGCGAATGTGCCAACCTTGTGGGGTGGCGAAGACACCGGTGTGCGTGTTGGGTCTGGGGCTGATCGGAGGCTCGTTACTGCGTGCGACGACCACGGCCGGCCGCGAGGCCTTCGGATACAACCGGTCGGTCGAAGGGGCCCAGGCGGCCCGGTTCGACGGCTTCGACGCCACCATCGACCTCACCGAAGCGCTGACCCGCGCCGCCGATATCGGCGCGCTGATCGTGCTGGCCGTGCCCATGCCGGCGTTGCCGATCCTGCTCGCCCACATCAGCCAATTGGCGCCGGACTGTCCGCTGACCGACGTCACCAGCGTCAAAAGCGCGGTGCTCGACGAGGTGACCGCCGCCGGTCTGCAGCAGCGCTTCGTCGGCGGGCATCCGATGACGGGGACGGCGCATTCGGGTTGGGCCGCCGGCCATGCCCGGCTGTTCACCGGCGCCCCGTGGGTGATCAGCGTGGACGACCACGTCGACCCCGCGGTCTGGTCACTGGTGATGGAGCTGGCGCTGGACTGCGGGTCGGTGGTCGTACCGGCCAGATCCGACGAACACGATGCCGCCGCGGCCGCGATCTCGCACCTGCCGCATCTACTCGCCGAAGCACTGGCGGTCACCGCGTCGGAGGTGCCGCTGGCGTTCGCACTGGCCGCGGGGTCCTTCCGGGACGGCACGCGGGTGGCAGGCAGCGCGCCGGATCTGGTGCGGGCCATGTGCGAAGCCAACTCGAGCCAACTGCTGCCGACGGTGGACCGGGCCATCGCATTGCTCACCGAAGCACGGGACTCGCTGGCGCACAACAACTCCGTCGCTGAGCTTGTCGAGGCCGGGCATGCCGCACGCACCCGCTACGACAGTTTCCCGCGACCCGAGATCGTCACGGTGTTCGTCGGCGCCGAGAATTGGCGCCAAGAGCTGGCCGCCGCGGGTCGCGCCGGCGGGGTGATCAGATCCGCTTTGCCAAGCTTGGATAGTCCACGATGAAGCCATCGGTGTCGACGGTCAGCGTTACCTCGGACACCGGCGAGTGCACCTTGATCCCCTCGTCAGTTCCCGGCGGTGGACTGCTGTAGCTGACCATCGCGGAGGTCACCGCCATCTCCGGCAGCCGCACGTAAATGGTCGGCACCGTGATCGAGTCGGCCCGCTCCATCAAGCCGCACCGGCGGATCGGCAAGGCGTTGAAAAACGGGCTGAACACTACGTCGACGTCGAGCGCGCCGTCATAAGCCGCCCGGGACTCGCCTTGATGGTCGGTGACCATCCACATGTTTTCCTCGTCGCGGGCGACGGCGAGCTGGCGTTCGCGCTCGGCCAGCGTGACCGTCATCCCGAGTCGCTTGGTCGCGCCGCGATCGTCGGTCTGCAGGTCGTAGTACGCGGCGAACGCCGGGTTGGTGTCGGCGGCGGCGGCCACGATGCGGCCGTTGGCCTTGATTCGCTTGCCGGACAACTGCACTCGTACCGATTCCATCCGCCTGGAGTCGTGTGCGCGCCAGGTGAAAATGGTCGACCAGGAGTTCGACGTCGCTTCCGTTGGGGCAGGGCTCACGGGTCTACGTTAGGCGACGGCTCGGGTGATTTCGAGGCGTATTCCATCACGTTCGAGTCACTCGGCGGCGTGCGGCGCAGCCGACCGGTGCCGGGCGCCGAGGCCCAGATCGCGAATGCCATCGCGGCGTCAAGGAGCAACGCCAGCGCGGCCACCATCAGCGCACCAACCAGGGCGATGTGGAATTGGCGCACCTTGATGCCGTCGATCAAATATCGGCCGAGCCCACCCAGGCTGGCGTAGGCAGCGACCGTCGCGGTCGCGACCACCTGCAACGCCGCGGTGCGCAACCCGCCCAAAATCAGCGGCAGCGCGTTGGGCACCTCGACTCGTAACAGCACTCGCATCTCGCCCATCCCCATCGAGCGGGCGGCATCGACGACGGTGCGGTCCACGGCGGCGACGCCGGCGTACGTGCCGGCCAGCAGCGGTGGGATGCCCAGCAGCATCAGCGCCACAATCGGGGGCACCAAGCCCAGCCCCCACAGCAACACGGCTAACAGCAGCACGCCGAGCGTCGGCAGCGCGCGTAGCGCGTTGACCAGGCTGACAACCACGAGGATGCCGCGGCCGGTGTGGCCGATTATCAAGCCCACCGGGATCGCGACCAGTGCCGAAAAGGCCACCGCCACCGCTGTGTACTGCAGATGCTCCAACGTGCGGGCCGCCAGCCCAACCGGGCCGGTCCAGTTGGCCGTGGTGAACAGGTACGACAGCGCCTGTTCGAGGAAGTTCATCGCGAGCCCCCCACCACCGGAGCCGTCAGCAGTCGGCGGCCGGGGCGCAACGCACGGTTCCAAGGCGTCGCCAGCCATCCGGCCAACAGGATCAGCGCGTCGACCACGAACGCGAGCACCAGGATGGCGATGATCCCCGCGACGATCTGGTCGCTCTTGTTCGCCTGGTAGCCCTCGGTGAACCAGCTGCCCAGGCCGCCGATCCCGATCACCGCACCCACCGAGACCATTGAGATGTTGGTCACCACGACCACCCGCAGCTCGGCGACAAGCACCGGAAGCGACAGCGGCAGTTCAACTTTGAGCAGCCGCACGACCGGACGGTAACCAAGTGCGGAGGCGGCGTCACGCACGTGCGACGGCACCGCGTCCAGCGCCTCGAATACCGATCGCACCAACAACGCCGTGGTGTAGAGCGTCAGCGCGACGATGACGTTGGCCTCGTCCAGGATCCGGGTCGGAATGATCAGCGGCAACACCACGAACAGCGCCAGCGACGGGATGGTGAACACCACGCTGGCGGTCAGCGTGGTCAGTCGTCGTAGCACGTTTCTGCGCCACGCCAGCACCCCCCACGGCAGCGCGATCGCCAGCCCGGCCAGCACCGGCACCAGCGACAGCCGTAGGTGGATCACGGTCAGCGTCCACGCCGCCGGGAGGTGAGTGATCAGGTAGTGCACGCCTAGTCCTGCGGTTGGGATTCCAGCGCGGCCAGGACGTCGGCGGCCCGCACTCCGCCGATGACCTTGCCCGCGTTGTCGACGGCCACCCCCGTAGCCGCCGGCGACGACAACGCGGCATCCAATGCCTGGCTCAGGTTGCCGCCCGGCCGGAAGAGCGACCCGACCAAGGTCACGCTGTCGCGCAACGTCGCGCCGCCGCGGTGCTTGCGCACGCCGCCGGCATCGATCCACCCCAACGGCGCGCCATCCGTCCTGACGACCAATGCCCAGCCGTCGCGGAGTTGCGCATCCGCGACAGCGGCCTCGGCGATGTGGTGGATGTCGTGCACCGGCAGCTGGGCCGCGTCCAAGAACTGCAGCCACCGATAGCCACGACCGAGGCCGATCATCCTCGCGACGAAATCGTTCGCCGGACGGGACAGCAGCCGCGCGGGCTCGTCGTACTGCTGCAGCGAACCACCGCGACCGAACACCGCGAGCCGGTCGGCGAGCCGGAAGGCTTCATCGATGTCGTGCGTGACGAAGACGATGGTTTTGTGCAATTCGGCCTGCAGCCGCAGTATTTCGCGCTGCAGCTCGAGGCGGACTATCGGGTCCACGGCCGAAAAGGGCTCGTCCATCAGCAGAATCGGCGGATCGGCGGCAAGTGCCCGGGCCACGCCGACGCGCTGCTGCTCGCCGCCGGAGAGCTGCGCGGGATAGCGGCTGGCCAACTTGGCGTCCAGACCGACCCGCTCCAACACGTCGTAGGCGGCCTTGCGGGCCGACCGGCGCGATTGGCCTTTGAGCACCGGTACCGTCGCGACGTTGTCGATCACCCGTTGGTGGGGCATCAGGCCCGCGCCCTGGATCACGTAGCCGATGCCGAGGCGCAATTTCACCGGGTCGACGCGTGCCACGTCGGCGCCGTCGACCTTGACGGTGCCCGATGTCGGCTCGACCATCCGATTGATCATCCGCATCGACGTGGTTTTGCCGCAGCCGGAGGGACCGACGAAAACAGTCAGCGTGCCCTCGGGGACGTCCAGGTTCAGGTTGTCGACGGCGATGGTGTCGTGGGCGTAGACCTTGTAGACGTTGTGGAAGCTTATCACGCCTCAGCTTCCGATCGGGTGATCGAAATGATTGTCCCGCAACCAATTCCGCGCCGCTTCGTCAGGGTCGATACCGGAGTTGCCGGCCACCGAAGCGTTGAGATCAGCCAGCCCGTGGGTGGTCATTTTGGCCGATACCGCGTCCAGCACATTCTTGAGCCGCTCGGATTTCTTTTGCGAATTCACCAGCGGGACAATGTTGCCGGCCAAGAAGTTGTGTTCCGGGTCGTCGAGCACCACCAGATGGTTCTGCATGATGGCCGGTGACGTGCTGAAGATATTGGCGGCGTTGACCGTGCCGTCCACCAGTGCACGAACGGTGACCGCGCCGCCGTCGTCGCTGATCGCGACGAAGTTGCCGGGAGCGACGTTGAGCCCGTATCGTGCGCGCAGCCCGACCAAGCCCGACGACCGGGTTTGAAAGTCCGAGGGCGCGGCGAATTTCACCTCGGGTGAGTGCGCCGCCAGGTCGGCGATCGTCTTCAGGTTCCACTTGGTGGCCGTCTCGGCGGTGACGGTGACCGTGTCGGTGTCGGCGGCCGGTGACGGGGTCAGAATCGACAGATCACCCGGCAGCCGTTTGTAGAGTTCCAACTCGACGGCGTCGAGCATGGTCACCGTCTCGTTCCGCTCAAAGTACAGCAGCAGGTTGCCGATGTACTCGGGCACCAGATCGATCGAATGGTCTTTCAGCGCAGGGACATACGTTTCGCGGCTACCGATCCCCATCCGGCGTCCGACGTTGAAACCATTGGTCTGCAAGGCTTGTGCATAGATTTCGGCGATGATCTTCGATTCCGGAAAGTCGGCAGATCCGACGACGATCGAGTTGACATTGGTCGACGCCCCGCCGAGGGGATTCGCGTTGCCGCACGCCGAGAGAAAAACACACAAGCCGGCAAGCCACGCCGCCGCGCGGAATACGCGCCGTCGCAGCATGCTCATAACAACCGACACTATCTTGCAGCGCCGTATCGGCTCGGGAGTGCGCTGAGGTTTCCGGCGCGATTTCGTTTCATTCGGTGCGACAAAGGGCAAAATGACAACCATGAGTAGCGATTCGTCTGTATCGCCCGATCAGCCACCTGAAAGCACCACGCCGGCCCAGGACGACGCGGCGCCGCCGGAATCGGCGGTGAAATACACCCGCGCGGCCAGCCTGTGGTCGTCGCTGACGGCGGGCTTCCTGATTCTCATCGTGCTGCTGATCTTCATCACCCAGAACACCGCGTCGGCGCAGTTCGCCTTCTTCAACCTGCACTGGACTCTGCCGCTGGGAGTGGCGATTCTGCTGGCGGCGGTGTGCGGCGGGCTGATCACCGTGTTGGCCGGCACGGCACGGATATACCAGTTGCGACGCGCAGCGAAGAAGAACCTCGCCGCCGGTCTAAAGGGGCCGTAACAACCCCATCGTTGTCGACTTAGGGTACCCTAACTTGTATTGAGTGAGGAGGCTCTATGTCATCAACGTGGGTAGGCGCGTTACTACACAAATCGCGTCACCAAGGAGAGTCACCGTTCCCGTACCAGGCGGCGTTTCTGATCGACAACCCGATTCGTCGAGCGCTGCTCAAACCGGCGCGCATCGTCGACAAGCTCGGTCTCACGGCGGCTGAGCACGTTCTGGAACTCGGGCCGGGACCGGGTTTCTTCAGCGTGGAGATCGCCGGTCGGCTCAGCGACGGCCGGCTGGAATTGTTCGACATCCAACCGGAGATGCTCGACAAGGCGCGGCACCAACTCGAGCGGGCCGGGCTGTCCAATGTCGGCTTCACGGCGGGACAGGCAAGCGATAGGCTTCCCTTCCCGGACAACACGTTTGACGTCGCCTTCTTGGCCGCGGTGATCGGGGAGGTGCCCGACAAGCAGGCCTGCCTACGTTCGCTTGGCCAGGTGTTGAAGCCCGGCGGGCGGCTGGTGTTCGTCGAGATGTTTCCCGATCCCGACCGGCTCAGCGTGCAGGAGTTGCGCGACCTCGTCGAACCGGAGCACTTCGAGTTCGTCGGGGCGAGCGGAAACCGATGGGAGACCGTCGTTCACTTCTGCAGCGCTTACAGCTAGGGATCGTCAGGTCCGCAACTGGGTGAGCCCGCGGGCGATCAACGGCCCTACGGTCTCCCCGACCCGATCGGATGCGTCAACATCGTCCACACCACCCGACATACGCCTGCGGAAATCGATGCCCGCCGCGATGATCGCCAGCTTGAAGTAGGCCAGTGCCATGTAAAAGTTCCAGTGCGCCAACGGCTGTCCGGAGATCAGCGAATACCGGTGTGCGAGCTCGTCTGCGACCGGCAATTGCGGTGACGTCCAGGCCGCGTGCGTGTTGATGATCAGGTCCAGCGACGGGTCGCGGTAGACGCACATCAACGCCGCGTCGCTGATCGGGTCGCCGAGCGTGGAGAGCTCCCAATCCACGACCGCGCGCACCTGGCTCGGATCGTCGGCGTCCAGGATGGTGTTGTCGATACGGTAGTCGCCGTGCACGATCGACGTGCGGCTCTGCTGCGGAATCGACTGCGCCAATGCCGAATGCAGCCGCTGAACGTCGGCGTCGCGGTCGTCGTCAGCAAGGCGCACGAGTTCCCACTGCGAACCCCACCGGCGGACCTGGCGTTCCAGATATCCACTCGGTTTGCCGAAATCGGCGAGTCCGACGGCGGCCGGGTCGACCGCGTGCAGCTCCGCCAGCACCCGGATCAGCGCGTCGACGCAGCCTTCGATGACCCGCTGGTCGCCTAACGCCTCGAGCTCGGCGCGACTGCGGACCACCTGCCCCGCAACGTATTCCACCATTTGGAACGGCGCGCCGAGCACTGAGTCGTCGTCACAGAATCCGACGGCGCGGGCCACCGGGACCGCGGTTTCGGCGAGCGCCGCGACCACTTTGTATTCGCGCGCCATGTCGTGGGCCGACGGCGTCAGCCCATGCAATGGCGGGCGTCGCAGCACCCACTTCGACGAGTCATCGGCAACCAGGAAGGTCAGGTTGGAGCGGCCGCCAGAGATCAGCTGCGCCCGCAGCTCCCCGTCCCGACCGACGCCGGCCGAGCGCAGATACCCGTCCAGCGCGAGTAGATCGAGGCCGTCAAGCGGCGTCGTAGTCATCCGACCTGTTTATCACTGTTTTTGCCCGACTCCTCCTCAGCCGTTCCGGCTGCATCGTCGTCAGGGGAGGGCGCACGGTGGTTGCGCGGCAGCAGATCCCATACATGCTCGGTGCCGTTGACCGTCACCACGCTCGCTTGACCGGACCGGGAGAACAGCAGCCGGGTCACCGACACGTAGTCGATGGGGAACGACAGCACCCGGTTGGTTCCCAGAATCTCGTGCAGCACCACGTTGATCACCCCGCCGTGGCTGAATACCACGATGGTGTCCTCGTGCTCCGCGCCGGCGGCGACGTCGTCGACGGCGGCACGCACCCGCGCCCGGAATGCGTCTTCGTCAACCGCGCTGGGCAGGTGTCCCGCCGCCATGCGGGCCCACTCTTGCGGGTTCTCGTCACGGATGTGCTCGATCGGGATATACACCGGCAGATCACGGTCGTATTCGGCCCAGCGGTCGTCGATCTCGACGGCGAGCCCGCGCGCGACGGCGACCGGCTCCGCGGTCTGGATCGCGCGACGCTGCGGGCTGCTCACCACCCGGGTGATGGGAAACCTGGCCAGCGCGTCGGGTAGCCGCGCAACCTGCGCCCACCCCTCGTCGGAGAGGTCGGGGTCGGCGCGTTCCTCTTTGGTAGGTCCGGGTTCGCTGCGAAGCGGCAACGCATGCCGGACCAGAAGCAACTGCATGCGCACAGCCTTGCATGCCGTCTACAGCCCTTGTCATCTCGGCGGAGAATGCTATTCTCCGGATGGAGATTGGGGTGTGCAGATGCTTGATGCGGGCGTGCTGGGACGTTGGCTGGACGCGAACGACGCCCCCGGCGCGGGTGAAGAGCCCGTCGTCGAACAGCTCTCCGGGGGCTCACAAAACACGCTGTATCTGATCCACAGAGGCGCCGAGCGCATGGTGCTGCGGATGCCCGGCGCCCGCGCCGACGCGGCCCGCATCGATGGGCTGCTGCGCGAGATCCGGCTGGTGCGCGCGCTGCGCCGCACCGACGTGCCGCATGCCGAGCTGATCGCCGCCAACGACGCCGGCGATCTGCTCGGCATGCCCTTCTACGTCATGCGGGCCATCGACGGGTGGAGTCCGATGGACGGCGGCTGGGCGACGCCGTTCGACACCGACCTGACCGCACGCCGAGGCTTGGCGTTCGAGCTCGTCGACGGCTGCGCCAAGCTGGGCCGAGTGGACTGGCGCGCCCAAGGTTTGGACGGCTTCGGCCGCCCCGACGGATTCCACGAGCGGCAAGTCGACCGCTGGCTGGCGTTCCTCGACACCTACAAGGTGCGCGAGCTTCCCGGCCTTGACGACGCCGCCGACTGGCTGCGCCGCAACCGCCCCGGCCACTACACGCCGGGCATCATGCACGGCGACTACCAGTTCGCCAATGTGATGTTCGCGCACGGCGAGCCGGCCCGGCTCGCCGCGATCGTCGACTGGGAGATGACCACGGTCGGCGATCCGCTGCTGGACTTGGCCTGGTGCCTGCTGGGCTACGACGGAGAGAATCCGCGGGAGGACGGCTTCTATCTCGACATGAAGGGCATGCCGATCCGCAGCGAGTTGCTCGAGCGCTACGAGAAGACCAGCGGGCTGTCATGCGAAAACATCGACTACTACCTGGTATTGGCCAACTGGAAACTCGGCATTGTGCTGGAAAAGACCTACGCCGCCGGAGTACGTAGCGGCAAAGCCGACCCCAAGATCCAAGGCGCTTTCGGGGCGATGGTCCCGCAGCTGATCGCCACCTCAGCAGACCTGGCCAGGTCGCTGACATGAGTTACGCGGAGCGGCTTTTCGACCTGACCGGCAAGACGATCCTGATTACCGGTGGCAGCCGCGGGCTGGGCCGGGAAATGGCGTCTGGGGTCGCGCGATGCGGCGCGGACGTGGTGATCGCCAGCCGGAAGATGGAGAACTGCGTCGCCGTGGCTGAGCAGATCGAAAGCGAAACCGGCCGCGCCGCGATGCCGTATCAGGTGCACGTTGGCCGATGGGATCAGCTCGACGGGCTCGTCGATGCCACCTACGAACGATTCGGCAAGATCGACACATTGATCAACAACGCCGGCATGTCACCGGTGTACGACAAGCTGACCGATGTTACCGAGAAGCTGTTCGACGCCGTCGTCAATCTCAACCTCAAAGGCCCATTTCGGTTGTCCGCGTTGGTCGGTGAACGGATGGTCGCGGCCGGAAGCGGCTCGATCATCAACGTCAGCACCGCGGGGTCGCTGCGGCCCGCACCCGACATCATTCCCTACGCGGCATCGAAGGCCGGTCTCAACGCGATGACCGAGGGCCTGGCGCGCGCGTTCGGGCCGACGGTGCGGGTCAACACGCTGATGGCCGGCCCGTTCCTCACCGATGTCAGCAAGGCCTGGAACCTGGACCGGGCGACGCAGAACCCATTCACCCACCTGTCGTTACAACGGGCCGGCGACCCAGCTGAAATCGCCGGTGCCGCATTGTTTCTGGCCTCCGACGCGTCCAGCTTCACCACCGGCTCGATCCTGCGAGTCGACGGCGGCATTCCCTGAAATAGCTAACAACCTAGGAGTATTCGAT
This sequence comes from Mycobacterium sp., assembly GCF_035314665.1. GTDB lineage: Bacteria > Actinomycetota > Actinomycetes > Mycobacteriales > Mycobacteriaceae > Mycobacterium. Next base: position 29,117 of record NZ_DATFZD010000046.1, read on the forward strand.
ATGACATGGGACTTCTCCACCGAACCGGAGTTCGAGAAGAAGCTTGACTGGACCCGCGAATTCGTCCGCGAAGAGGTCGAACCGCTCGAGGTGCTCTTCCCCGGCTGCGAGTTCCTACCGCTGAACGATGAGCGTCGGAAAATCGTCGACCCGCTCAAACAGCAGGTTCGCGACCAAGGACTGTGGGCGCCGCACCTCGGTCCGGAACTCGGCGGGCAGGGCTTCGGCTCGGTCAAGCTGACGCTGATCAACGAGATCCTGGGCCGCAGCCCTTGGGCGCCAATCATCTTCGGAACGCAGGCACCCGACACCGGCAACGCGGAGATCATCGCCCGCTTCGGCACGCAGGAGCAAAAGGACCGCTATCTGAACGGCCTGCTGTCCGGCGAGATCTTCTCCTGCTTCTCGATGACCGAGCCGCAGGGCGGCGCCGACCC
>NZ_DATFZD010000047.1:0-16894 GCF_035314665.1 Mycobacterium sp.
ACCGCTCAGGTGGTCCCTTCCACCTGGCAACCGACACGTGTTCGAGGTGTATGGGGGTAGCAGCGAGGGCCACTGCGGCGTGGACTGGTAGGTGCACTGGCCGTAATCCGTCAAAGTGTTGTTTACGACCGTGACTACGAGATCATTACCCGGCCCCGCAGCACCGGAGAAGTCGACCTCTGTGGGTTGGGTCGCGTGCGCGGTTCCCGCACCAAAAAGCAGCAGCGCGGGTGTCGCTACGGCGGCTGCGGCGAGCGCCGAGGCGACCAGTTTCTTCTTGCGGTTGTTGGCGGTGTACATGATGTGTTCCTTTCTGTGGTGACGGTCCCGGGTGGGCCGCTCTCACAGGTATGAGCAGCGACCCCCCGCCTGCCGGACAGTTTTGTGTGAACTTTTTGTGGACCTTCTTGGACTGGTCACGACAGCAGCGTGACAGCGTCGGAGCCGCACCACCTGAGTAGTCGGCTACTCAAATTCATCGACGTTCGCTACGCAGCCCAGGTAGTACGCAAAAGCTGCGGGGTGTTCGCCACCCTTGTCGCCCGGCGCCGCTGGAACTCGGTGGCAGGCCGCTGGTGCATATGCGCTCAGGGCACAGATGCAACCATGCTTGTGCTGAGCCGCCTACTTAGGACAGTGCTGGCGGCCCTTTTGACATCGCGCTGGCGGGCGCGGTGCTGTGCTGAAGCGGGCATGAGATAACCAACCAGACGGGCGGCCGCAGCGCCCCAATGTCTGGATCGGCGGTCAAGCGAGGATATTTCCATGCATAGCCCTCGCGAACGACCTGCTCAGAGGCATATATGGCACAGCGTTCGCTCATGCCTACCCAGCGAGGTCGTATCCGAGAGCCCGACGGAACTAGTGCGGCGTGTCCAAAGTCATTTGACAGTGTGATTTGGGATAATCGTGCATGCGCATAGCTCCGCTGGGATTGCGGGACGGGGATCGGGAGAAATTGGTGTCGTTGACCAGGTCCTCGACGGTGACGGCCGGGGCGGCGCAGCGGGCACGGATCGTGCTGCTGGCCGCCGAGGGTGTGTCGAACACCGAGATCGCTTCGCGCACCGGGGTTTCGCGCCCAACGGTGATCGCCTGGCGGGCGCGTTATGAGAAGTCGGGGATCGGCGGGTTGGTTGACCGGGCGCGGTCGGGGCGTCCGCGCAGCCTCGATCACGGCGAGATCGTGTCGGCGACGTTGACGCCGCCGCCAGCCAAACTTGGCGTCACGCATTGGAGTTCGCGGCTGTTGGCCAACCACTTGGGGATCAGTTTCTCGGCGGTGGCCAAGGCGTGGCGCGAGTACCGCATCCAGCCGTGGCGGGCCGAGACGTTCAAATTCTCCACCGACCCCGAACTGGTCGCCAAGGTCACCGACGTCGTCGGGTTGTATCTGGCCCCGCCCGAGAACGCCGTCGTGTTGTGCGTCGACGAGAAATCCCAGATCCAGGCGCTGGACCGCACCCAGCCGATGTTGCCGATGCAACCCGGCCGAGCAGAGCGGCACACCCACGACTACGTCCGCCACGACACCACGACCCTGTTCGCCGCGTTGGAGATCGCCACCGGCCAGGTCACCGGTGTGTGCCAGGACCGCCACCGCCACCAGGAATTTCTTCGATTCCTCAAACACCTCGCCCGCGCCTACCCCGACCAGCAGCTGCATTTGGTGATGGACAACTACGCAGCCCACAAACGCGTCGAGATCCGCGACTGGCTCACTGCCAACCCCCGCGTCCACGTCCATTTCACCCCCACGTCGGCATCGTGGCTCAACCTTGTCGAGGTCTGGTTCGGCATCATCGAACGCCAAGCCATCCATCGCGGCACCTTCGGCAACGTCCGCGAACTCACCACCGCGATCAAGACGTTCATCGCCGGCTGGAACAACCGCGCCCACCCATTCGTCTGGACCAAAACCGCCGATCAAATCCTCACAAAAGCCGACCGTCAACCAACTTCAAACACGGTCCACTAGGTCTGTCATCTGGTTGTCCTTGTTGTGCGCCGAGCTGCACCGCATTCTCCGACACTGACAGCCGCCGGCGCACAAACTCGGCATCGGCCACCCGCAACCCGATCGCTTCGATTGGGTGCATAACAATTATGAACGAAATGTTCAGTTCGTGGTGGCACTTCCGTCGCTACTGCGTCATTGGATGACGGCGTCCGACGCAAACTCAATGAGGTACGCGCCACTTTGGCTCCCGTCATGAGATTGGCCCGCAGGACACACTCCCTGGGTCAAATGCCCGGCGAAAAAGAGCCCCTGACACTTGTGATACCAACGCCAATTCTCTTGGCCCACAGGGAAGCTTAGACCGTCATCAAAAACGATTGCGTAATCCCCACTAGGGCTTGCGTCATGAGATTGGCCTGCGGGGCACACGCCCTGGGTCGGATTCCCGGAGAAGAACATTCCCTCGCACTTATGACACCATTGCCATGAAACTTGGTAACCGCTTGTTGACATGATTCAGTGATCCTTTCAAGATTGTGCTACTTAGCCCAAGTTATTCCACAAAAAACGAAAGCCGAGATTAGGAAGAATGCAATGAATTCCTAACCCTCTAGTGGTTCTAGGCATGTGGGGTTTTTGGCTTTTCCCGATTGTGGCTGTGCCCACCGCTTGCCAATCAACGTCGAAGGCGCCGTCCGGATTGAGTGCCGTCGCGGCTGCTGTAACGGCAGTGTGAAATCTCCTATGTCTGTTACTCCTCGTCTACTTCCCCTCGCTGGGGCCGAGCCCCTGGGGAGTGCTCGCTCCGGCGCACGAGGCAACCGGTTGATGCGCATGGGTGCAGCGTGAAAACAGCCGTGTGACTTGGCCAACGCCCAGCTAGGTGTGGCCCACGGTTCGGCCATGCGTGTCCTCCTTGTACTGCGGCAAGAACCATTGGGCGTCGACCACTATGGATTGGGCAGGAGTGCGGTCCGCTGAGCGGACCGGGATGCGCCGGATTAGAACAGTCTTGCCTGGACCTTTGACGTGGCGCTGGCGGCCCGCCGTGCTGCGGTTGGCGGCCCAGGCCGTGACGGCCGCGGCCCAGTTCCCTGAATTCTGCTATTACGCGACGTTTGCCGTAACAAGGTCCCAAGCAGAGGAACCTGCCCGCGCTGCCGCACGGGGCACAAAAAGCGCCGACGCCGAAATCGTTGTGTACCAAGGATCTTCACGCCTTGCTTCTCGCGGACGGGTGCCGGCCCATCGAGCAGACTGCACCCCTCGGCCAGCGCGGTCCCGTACGTCACAGCTCCGCACTCACACCGCCACGGACCGTCACGTCTTGTCGGACAGGTTGTCCTGCGGCAGATGTACTACCCTGCCGCGACCTGCTTCCTGCCGTACACCCGCTCCATCATCGCCGTGTCTGTGTACTGCTGTACCCGTACCGTCTTGCCGTCGCGGAGGGTCAACACCTGGGCGCCTTGACCTCTTTGGTCGCCGACTGCCACTTCGGTTAGCGCGACGACCATGTCGCCGTCGGCGAGGAAGCGGAGGTGCTTGACCGTCGGCGACTTTTCGCCCAACCGGCTGAGGTACTCATCGACTTCACGTTTGCCGTGATAGGTACCGCTGATGGTGCTGTCGCCCGGTTGGACCCATTCGATGTTGTCGTCGAAGAGGCTCATCAATGTTTCGATGTCACCGGTGGAGAAGGCTTCGTAACCCTCCTTGACGATCTCGATGTTCCGGTCTGTCTGCTCTGACATCTGTCGACTCCCTTCTGTGCGGGTCCGATGTTTCGGCCGCGACGGGATCGGCCGGTCGGGGAGTCGCCGTGGTCGGCTCTCGGATCAGTCACACCATTCGCCGCCGCGTCGAATGTAAGCCTTCGCGCAGCGGATTTATAGATAATTAGCAGGAATGGAGTCGTGGACTACTTGCCGTCTTCGAGCTGCTGCAACTGGCCAATGCGTCGCCAGGTCAACCGCATCAGGTTCAAATCGTCGCCGGTGGTGTTCAATCGCCCACCTGACGCAAAAACCTCATCAGGAAATTATCTCCTACAGCCGACCCAGTACGCGGCGGCGGCTGGAAGTCAGGCCAGAGCCTCGGCACCACCCCTCACACCCAGGGCAGGGCTGTTCGTGGCTCTACGGGGCTCTCAGGCCCCGTTTTTGGGGCGTCTGCCCGACGCTGCCGATGAACCCCGGCGCGCAGACCGACCCGTGGCCCGGCACCGGTGGTCGCGAGTTCCCTTGCGACCCGCACGCCACGATGAACATTTGCACCCCGGCCTCCAATTCAACAGCCCGACAACTGGTGCCGTACTAGGCGGTTTCGACATCAGCCGAGGCATTGATGCTCCTGATGATCTTGACCAGTACGGGCAGCGCGTCCGAAGGCCCACGACTGGCATCCCCGAACCCGGCCGCTGTGCGAGACGCTTTCACGACGTCTCACGCAGAACGCGTGTCCGCTGCGATGCAGACCTGATCGCAGCGGAGGTTCTTACGGTGCCGAGGGCGCGCCCAACCCTGACCGCACTGCAGACCGCACCGGGCGCCGTGGCGATGCCACCCGTGATGGATCAATTTCGGCGTGACACGGCGGTCCTCTGGGGGGTCCGTGGCGCGGGGTCTTGCGGCATCTACGATTCGCTGCATCACGCTGGGTGAATGCGCTAAGGTGCGAACCAGGTGAGCTGGGAAGACTGGTCGGCGTTCATGCGTCCGGCTGCCTAAGGGGTTCCTGTGCGAGCGATCCGCCTCCCTTCGACTTCCGCCACCATCGACGCGCGTTCGGCGGGTGAATTCTGATGCCCGGCTACGCGTATCTGCAGGCGGATTGGCGCCGCGAAGCGGTTCGCACCAACCTGTGGGTGGTGCCGGCGGCGGAGGCTTTGGTGGTGTTGGGCCTGTTCGTTGGCACCTATGCGTTGGACCGGGCCGCCTACCGAGGCGATCTGCACCTGCCGGGGTGGGTGCTCAGCGGGACCGCCGATACCGCCCGCCAGATCCTGACCGCCATCGCCGCGGCAATCATCACCGTGGTCGGCATCGTTTTTTCGATTACCATCGTGGCATTGACGCTGGCGTCGACCCAGTTCGGTCCGCGGATGCTGCGCAACTTCATTCGTGACCGGGGAACGCAGCTCACGCTCGGGACGTTCGTTGCGACCTTCTTCTATGCGGTCCTCGCGCTGGTCTCCATCGGCGGCGGTCCGCGCGGCGACTTCGTGCCGCACCTGTCCATCACGGTGGCGCTGGCCTTGACGCTCGTCGATCTGGCGCTGTTGATCTATTTCATCAATCACATCGCCACCGCGATCCAGCTACCGCAGGTGATCGCGGGCATCGCCGGCGATCTGGCCAGGGAAATCGACGCTCGGGGCAGTGGCGACCGCTCGACCGGGTTCGCAACCGCCAGAGGCCCATCCAGCGAGGAGTTGCTGCGCAGAATCGAGGAATCCGGCGCCGTCATCCGGACGCCGGCGAGCGGGTATTTGCAGGTCATCCGACACGACTCGCTGCTCAAGATCGCCACGGCGGCCGGGGCGGTCATTCATCTGCCCCACCGGCCTGGGCATTTCCTGGTGCGCGGGCAGGCGTTGGCGGGTGTTTGGCCCGCCGAAGCCGCCGAGTACGTCGGCGAGAATCTGCAGCGCGGCCATGTCACCGGCCCCTACCGCACGCTCACCCAGGACATATCGTTTGGCTTCGACCAACTGGTCGAGATCGCCCTGCGCGCGCTTTCAGCGGCCGTCAACGACACCTTCACGGCGTTGACGTGCATCGACTGGCTCGCCGATTGCTTGTGCCGCATCACCGTCGGATGGCACCCGCAACGGATCCGGCGCGACGACACCGGCCACATCCGCGTGATCACCCACGAGGCCGATTTCGGCAGGCTCATCGAGCGAGCATTCGAAAAGATCCGCCAGTCCGGCGAGGGGATGCCGGCGGTGATGATCCGACAACTCGACGCGCTGGCAAAAATTATGGAACAAACCTCACACCCGGCTATGCGCGGGAACCTGCTTCACCAAGCCGACATGATCCAGCGCGCCAACCTGCGTTCGGTTCGCGAACCCGCGGATCGCGCGGACGTGACGCGCCGCTACGACGCCGTCGTCGCGCTGTTCACTCAGCCTGAGGCCGCTTTCACCATCAACGCCGTCGGCTCCCCTTCGTTCACTGTGTAAGGGCTGGCAGACACACAGTTGCATCAAGGGGACCGGCCCGGCTTACCCACTAGCAGGACCCACAAGCGCAGTCGCGGCGGTGAGTGGCCAGTTCGTCGAGGACCTCTCTGATCATGGCCATGGTGATGGCCTCATCCCCAAATCTCTGATAGACGGCTAAGCCGACAACCTGCGTGGGCGGGAGACAAGGACACCAACGCAGCCTATCCTTCGGCCTCCGCAGGAGGCCAAATCGGGGGAGAACTGGCACGTATCTGGCACGCGATCAGCACGCCTCCCCCAAAACCGTGTCTGACCTGCACTGATGCGATATTGTGTATCTGATGGCCAACCTGATCAACGCCGAGCGCGTCACCGTCTCCTACGGCACGCGGACACTGCTGCGTGACGTCAGCCTGGGAATCGACGATGGCGACGCGATCGGCGTGGTGGGCCGCAACGGCGACGGCAAGACCACGCTGTTGCAGACCCTGACCGGCGGGCGGGCGCCCGACTCCGGGCGCGTGACCCACACCGCGGGCCTCTCCGTGGGATACCTGCGCCAGGCCGACGATTTCGCGGCGATCGACACCGTTCGCGACCTCATCGTCGGGGGCAGGCCCGACCACATCTGGGCCGCCGAACCGACCACGCGGTCCGTCGTGGAGCACCTGCTCAGCGGGGTGGACCTTGACGCGGCGGCCGGCCGGCTCAGCGGCGGTGAGCGCCGTCGCGTCGCGCTGGTCGCCGTGTTGCTGGGTGGCCATGACGTACTGGTGCTGGACGAGCCGACCAACCACCTCGACGTGGAGGCGATCGAGTGGCTGGCGGGCCACCTGACCGCTCAGCGGTCACTGGCATTGGTAGTGGTCAGCCATGACCGGTGGTTCCTGGATGCGGTGTCCACGCGAACCTGGGAGGTCCACGACGGCGTGGTGGATGGCTACGACGGCGGCTACGCGGCCTACGTGCTGGCCCGCGCCGAACGTATGCGCCAGGCGGCGGGCGCGGAGGTCCGCCGCGGCAATCTGATGCGCAAGGAGCTGGCGTGGCTGCGTCGCGGGCCGCCCGCACGCACGTCGAAGCCCAGGTTCCGAATCCAGGCCGCCAATGCGTTGATCGCCCACGAACCGCCGCCGCGCGATTCGCTTGCGCTGCAACGTTTCGCGACCACCCGCCTGGGAAAAGACGTGTTCGACCTCCACCACGTTCGGTTGGAGGTCGGCGACCGCGTCGTGCTGGATGACGTCGACTGGTCGATCGGGCCCGGCGCGCGCATCGGGCTGGTCGGCGTCAACGGCACCGGCAAGACGTCGGTGCTGCGTCTGCTGGCCGGGGAGAGCGAGCCGACGGCCGGGACGGTCAAACGAGGCCGAACGCTGCGGATCCGGCACTTGAGCCAGGGCCTCGGCGACCTGGCCGGGTCCGGCCGGGTGCTCGACGCCGTCGAAGGCCGGCGTCGTATCACGCAACTGGCCGGTGGCCGGCAAGCCAGCGCCGCCACGCTGCTGGAGGACTTCGGGTTCACGGGCGAGAAACTCACCGCGCGGGTCGACGACCTGTCCGGCGGCGAGCGGCGGCGGCTGCAGTTCCTGCGCCTGCTGCTCGACGAACCCAACGTGCTGCTGCTCGACGAGCCCACCAACGACCTCGACATCGAGACGCTCACCGTCATCGAGGACTACCTCGACGGCTGGCCCGGCACGCTGATCGTGGTGACCCACGACCGCTACTTCCTGGAGCGGGTCACCGACGTCACATACGCGCTGAGCGGCGACGGGCGGTGCGAGCTGCTGCCGGGCGGCATCGACCAGTACCTGGCGTCGCGCCGCGAGGCGGCTGTCCCGACGGCCGCGACCGCCGAGCGCGCGGAGTCCGCCGGCGCCCGCGCGCATCGCATCCGGAAAGAATTGGCACGCCTCGAGACTCAGCTCGGCAGAATCGACGAGCAGATCGCGGGCCTGCACCAGCTGATGGCGGCCGCGGCGCACGACCATGTCCGGCTGCGCGAGCTGAACGCCGAGCTCAACGAGGTGCTGCGGCGCAAAGAAGACCTGGAAGAGGCATGGCTGGCCGCGGCGGACGAGTAGCGGCCCGTCACTCCCGGTCCGGGAGGTCGACCACCAGGCCGGCGTCCCACGCGCGCTGCATCAGCTGGATCACGTCGATGTCGAGAGCGTCCTCGAACTGCGGTCTGGTCATCAGGTCCTCGATGTAGTCGAGCACCTGATCAGCGACGGTTGCTTCGACACCGCCGACGCAGTCGACCACGCGCGCGGCGGTGCCGACCGGCTCGATGGCCGTGCGGATGTTTTCCGGGTTGAGGTCCTCGATCTCGACATTCACGTTGCACGGTTGCTTCAGGCGCAGCCGCAGACGCGCCTGCACCTGCACCGCGCCGCGGTAGCGGGTGCTGCTCTTGCCCACCTGCACTTCCACCGACAGCGAGATCGGAACCGTGACGACCTGATGCCAGTCGGCATCGTCCGACATCGCGACGTGAACCTGCCCGCGGGTGGCGTACGCCGTCGCCGATGCCATCCCGCCGGGGCCGACGGGCAGCGGACCGATCGAGAAGTCGTCGCCGACAAGCCGCGCCACCACGGCGCCCACCCGGTGCGGCGGCGCGGCGGCGATCAGAACGAGGTGGGTGAACTCCTCCGGCGTCAGATCAGTCACGATGTCTTAGCCTTGCACGCAGCTTCGCGGTGCTGTCCCGGACCCCGGCCAACTGTTTTGCCACCTGGACGGGTGCGGTGCCGCCGCGGGCGTCGCGCGAGGCAACCGAGCCTTCGATGCTGAGTACGTCGCGAACCTGCGAGGTCAATTCCGGGTGGATCGCCGTGAGTTCGTCGTCGGTGAGATCTTCCAGCCCCACGGCGCGGGCCTCCGCAGCGCGCACGGCAGCGCCGGCGGCTTCGTGGGCGACGCGGAACGGCACGCCGCGGCGCACCAGCCATTCGGCCATGTCGGTGGCCAGCGTGTGACCGGCGGGCGCCAGCGCCGCCATCCTGTCGATGTCGAACCACAGCGTGCTGACCAGCCCTGCCATCGCGGGCAGCACCAGTTCGAGCTGGGCCACCGAGTCGAACACCGGTTCCTTGTCCTCTTGCAGGTCCCGGTTGTAGGCCAAGGGCTGTGCCTTCAGAGTGGCCAGCAGGCCGGCCAGGTTCCCGATCAGCCGGCCGGACTTGCCGCGAGCCAGCTCGGCGATGTCAGGGTTCTTCTTCTGCGGCATGATCGAGCTGCCGGTCGACCACGCGTCCGACAGCGTGATGTAGCCGAATTCCGTTGTGTTCCAGATGATGATGTCCTCGGCGAGCCGTGACAGGTCGACGGCGATCATCGCGAACACGAACGCGGCCTCGGCGGCGAAGTCGCGCGCGGCGGTCGCGTCGACTGAGTTGTCGGCGGCTGCTTTGAAACCGAGTTCGTCGGCGATCGCGTCGGGGTCCAGCCCCAGCGACGAGCCGGCCAGCGCGCCGGAGCCGTACGGCGACATCGATGCGCGCCGGTTCGCGTCCAGCAGCCGGTCGACGTCGCGCAGCAGCGGATGGGCGTGCGCGAGCAGGTGGTGGGCCAGCATGATCGGCTGCGCCGACTGCAGGTGCGTCTTGCCCGGCATGATCGCGGTCGGATGGGCGGCGGCCTGGGTGGCCAAGGCGTCGACCACGGCGAGGGTCGCTTCGCCGACCCTGTCCACCGCGTCGCGCAGCCACATCCGGAATAACGTTGCGATCTGGTCGTTTCGGGAGCGCCCGGCCCGCAGGCGGCCACCCAGTTCGGCGCCGACCCGGTCGATCAGCCCGCGCTCCAGCGCCCCGTGCACGTCCTCGTCGGTGTCTGCCGGGTTGAAGCGGCCTGACACGACGTCCGCACCGAGGCTGTCCAGTGCCGCCAGCAGTCCGTCACGCTGCTGCTCGGTCAGCAGCCCGGCACGAAACAGCACGCGCGCATGAGCCTTTGACGCGGTGATGTCGTACGGCGCCAGCACCCAGTCGAAATGCGTCGACTTGCTCAGCGCGGCCAGCGCCGGCGCGGGCCCGTCGGCGAACCGGCCGCCCCACAGCGACCCCTCGTTGGTGGTCATGTCTGCAGGTCGCGGCGCGCGGCGATCCTGGACGACAGGCCGTGCACATGCACGAAGCCCTTCGCGTTGGATTGGTCGAACGTGTCGCCCTCGTCATAGGTGGCCAGGTTGAAGTCGTAGAGCGATTCGCGGCTGCGCCGTCCGTTGACGGCGATGTGCCCGCCGTGCAACACCATGCGGATCTCGCCCGATACACGCTCCTGCGTCTTCGCGACGAAGGCCTCCAACGCCGATTTCAGCGGCGAATACCAGAGCCCGTCGTACACCAACTCCGCCCAGCGCTGGTCCGTTTGCCGCTTGAACCGGCCCAGTTCGCGTTCCAGCGTCACGTGCTCCAGTTCGGTGTGCGCGGTGATCAGCGCCATCGCTCCCGGCGCTTCGTAGATCTCGCGGCTCTTGATACCCACCAGCCGGTCCTCGACGACATCCAGACGGCCGACCCCCTGCGCTCCGGCGCGCCGGTTCAATTCCTCGATCGCCTCGAGCACCGTCACACCGCGGCCGTCGATAGCGATGGGCACGCCGCGCTCGAACCCGACAATGACCTCGTCCGGGCTGGACCAGTTGACTGTGGGATCTTCGGTGTAGTCGTAGACGTCCTTGGTCGGTGCGTTCCAAAGATGTTCCAGGAAGCCCGTTTCCACTGCGCGACCCCATACGTTCTGGTCGACGGAGAACGGCGAACGCTTCGTGACGTTGATCGGGATGCCGTTCTCCTCGGCGAACGCGATCGCTTTCTCGCGAGTCCACGCGTAGTCGCGCACCGGCGCCAGCACCTCGAGATCCGGAGCCAGCGAGGCGAACCCGACCTCGAAGCGGACCTGGTCGTTGCCCTTGCCGGTGCAGCCGTGGGCGACGGTGGCGCCGCCGTGCTTGCGTGCGGCCGCCACCAGGTGCTTGACGATCAGCGGCCGGCTGATCGCCGACACCAGCGGATAACGATCCATGTACAACGCGTTGGACTGGATCGTCGGGACGCAGTATTCCTCGGCGAATTCGTCACGGGCGTCCACGACGACTGCCTCGGCCGCGCCGCAGTCCAGGGCCCGCTGCCGCACGACCTCCATGTCCTCGCCGCCTTGGCCGAGGTCGATCGCGACCGCGACCACCTCACGGCCGGTCTCCTTGCCGATCCAGCTGATCGCGACCGAGGTGTCCAAGCCGCCGGAGTACGCCAGGATGACGCGATCGGGCATGTACGAATCTCCTTGCTAAGTCAGCTCTTCAAACTTGGCGGCCAGCTCCGCGCCCGTCGTCGGTTCGCGTGCGACCACCAGGATCGTGTCGTCGCCGGCGATGGTGCCGACGACGTCCCGCAGCGCGGCACGGTCGATGGCGCTGGCGAGATAGTGCGCCGCGCCGGGCGGTGTGCGCAGCACCGCGAGGTTGCCGCTGGCGTCCGTGGACACCAGCAGCTCGCCCATCAGCCGCGACATCCGTTCTGTGCCGCCCGAAACCCCCCGCACCGGGCTGCCGTCCTCGGGGACGACATAAGCGCCCGCGCCACCGTCCGCGCCGCGCAGCTTGACCGCACCGAGCTCCTCGAGATCACGCGACAGCGTGGCCTGAGTGGCCTCGATGCCCTCGGCCGCCAGCGCCACGGCGAGTTCGCTCTGGCTGCGCACTGCCCGCGACGACAGGATCGCGACGATGCGCGCCTGGCGCCCGGCACGGGTGGCGCTTACTTCCGCAGCCGCGGCCTTGCCCGCGGTCATTTCGCACGCTCCAGAAGCCAGACCAGCAGCGCTTTCTGGGCGTGCAGCCGGTTCTCGGCCTCGTCCCACACCGCGCTGTGCGGCCCGTCGATCACCGCGTCGGTGATCTCATGGCCGCGATGAGCCGGAAGGCAATGCAGCACAACGACATCACGATCAGCCAGGCTGAGCAGCCGCTCGTTGAGCTGGTACGGCCAAAACGGTGCGATCCGGTCCAGACCGTCGTCCTCCTGCCCCATCGACGTCCAGGTGTCGGCGACGAGCACGTCGGCGCCGTCGGCGGCCGCCTCCGGCTCGGCCGTGATTGCGACGGTGGCGCCGGTTTGACGGCCGCGCGCCTGCGCGGCGGCGACGAACTCCGGCTGCGGCTCGAACCCGGGCGGTGCGGCAATCGTCACGTGCACGCCGGCCGTGGCGCCCCCGAGCATCAGCGAGTGCGCCATGTTGTTGGCGCCGTCTCCGAAGTAGGCTAGCCGCAATCCGGTCAGGCCGCCTCTGCGCTCGCGGAGTGTCTGCAGGTCGGCGAGCACCTGGCACGGGTGAAACTCGTCGGAGAGCGCGTTGATGAGCGGCACCGTCGCGGTGGACGCCATCGCGGTGAGTCGCCCCTGGCCGAATGTGCGCCACACGATCGCATCGACGTAGCGGGACAACACCCTTCCGGTGTCCTCCAGCGTTTCGTCGCGCCCCAGTTGGGTGTTGCGCCCGTCGACGACGATCGCATGGCCGCCCAACTGCGCGACGCCGAGCTCGAAAGAGAACCTGGTGCGGGTGGAGTTCTTGTCGAAGATCACCGCCACCCCGCGCGGCCCCTCGAGCGGGCGGCAGCCGAAGGGGTCCTTTTTGAGCTGCGCCGCCAGGTTGAGAACGTCGGACTGCTCATCGGGACTGAGGTCGTCGTCACGAAGGAAGTGCCTCATTCCGACACCGCCTCGAGCACTTTGGGCAGGGCGGCGAGGAACTCGTCGATCTGGGCTTCGGTGATGACAAGCGGCGGCGCCAACCTGATCACGTCGGGCGCGGCGGCGTTGACGAGGAAACCGGCGTCTCGGGCGGCCGCCTCGATGGGCTTTGCCTCGGGCGCGGTCAGCACCATGCCCAGCAGCAGCCCGCGGCCCCGCACGTGATCCACGAGAGGGTGATTCAGCGACTCGACGCCGTGGCTGAGCGACTTACCGAGCCCATCTGCGCGGCTGATCAGGTTGTCCTCGGCCAGCGTCTGCACCACCGCCAGCGCCGCAGCGGCGCAGACCGGGTTGCCGCCGAACGTGCTGCCGTGCAGCCCGGGGGTCAGCAGGCTTGCCGCGGGCCCGACCGCGAGACAGGCCCCGATCGGCAGTCCTCCGCCGAGCCCCTTCGCCACGGTGACCACGTCGGGCGTGACGCCATCGTGCTGATGCGCGAAAAAGGCTCCGGTGCGGCCCATCCCGGTCTGAACCTCGTCGAGCACAAGCAGCGCCCCGTGCCGGGCGGTGATCTCCCGCGCGGCGACCAGGTAGCCGGCGGGCGGGACCACAACGCCGCTCTCCCCCATGATCGGTTCGAGGAAGACCGCGGCGGTGTCGTGGGACACCGCCGCGGCGAGTGCCTCGACATCGCCGTACGGCACGTGCGTGACCTCGCCGGGTAGCGGCTCGAAGGGGGCCTGCTTGGCTGGCTGCCCGGTCAGCGCGAGCGAGCCCATCGTCCGGCCGTGGAAAGCTTCCTGTGCGGCGACGAGTTTGGTGCGACCGGTCAGCCGGGACAGCTTGAAGGCCACCTCATTGGCTTCGGTGCCCGAGTTGCAGAAGAACACCCGTGTCTCGGCGTCGGCACCGAGCTGCTCCACGAGCGCCTCGGCGAGCGCGATCCCGGGTTCGGTGGCGTAGAGGTTCGACGTATGGCCCAGGGTGTTGAGCTGTCGTGTCACCGCCTCGATCACCGCCGGGTGGCGGTGGCCGAGCAGGTTGACCGCGATGCCGCCGAGCAGGTCGAGATAGGACTTGCCGTCGACATCGGTGACCACCGCGCCGTCACCGTGGGCAAGCGCAAGCGGCGGGGTGCCGTAGTTGTCCATCATCACGGCCGACCACCGTTGCAGCAGCGAGGGATTCACGCCTTCACCACCTTTGTCCCGGTTCCCTCGTCGGTGAACAGTTCCACCAGCACGCAGTGCTCGACCCGCCCGTCGATCACATGGGCGCTCGGAACGCCGGACGCGACGGCCCGCAGGCAAGCCTCGATTTTGGGCACCATGCCGGCCTCCAGCGACGGCAGCACCCCGCCAAGCGTCTTGGTGTCGATCTCACTGACCAGCGAATCGCGGTCCGGCCAGCGGGTGTAGAGGCCTTCGACGTCGGTGAGCATCAGCAGCTTTTCGGCCTTCAGCGCTTCGGCGAGCGCGGCTGCTGCGGTGTCGGCGTTGATGTTGTGCACGACACCGTCGGCGTCCGGCGCGATCGACGACACCACCGGGATGCGCCCGGCGGCGATCAAGTCGAGCACCGCGGCGGTGTTCACCGTCGCGACGTCGCCGACTAGGCCGATGTCGGTGTCCACGCCGTCGACGGTCACGCTGCGTCGCACGGCGGTGAACAGCTGGGCGTCCTCGCCGGTGATACCTACCGCGTAGGGGCCGTGCGCGTTGATCAGGTTCACCAATTCCCGGCCCACCTGGCCGAACAGCACCATGCGCGCGACGTCTAGCACCTCCGGGGTGGTGACGCGGAATCCGGCCTTGAAATCACCGGGAATGCCAAGCCTTTTCAGCATCGCGGTGATTTGCGGGCCGCCGCCGTGGATGACGACCGGGTGGATGCCACAGTTGCGCAGGAACACCATGTCCGCGGCGAACGCCTGCCGAAGCGTGTCGTTGGTCATCGCGTTGCCGCCGTACTTGACGACGACGATCTTGTCGTGCAGCGACTTCAGCCACGGCAGGGCCTCGGCCAGCACCTGGGCCTTGACGCCCGGGGTCACGGTGGTCGTTGGAGCCGCTCGGCCTGCGACATCGGATCGGGTCATGAGCTGTAGGCCGAGTTCTCTTCGACGTAGCCGTGGGACAGGTCCGTGGTCCGGATGGACGCGCGCCCGCCGCCTACACCGAGGTCGACGGCGAGATCGATGTCGGCTCCGGTCAGGTCCACGTCACGAGCGCCGGGCGTGCCGACCCCGTCGACGCACACCGGGGAACCGTTGAACGAAACCGTGATTCGGTTGGGGTCGAGGGTTACGGGCGCCATCCCGACGGCTGCCACCACCCGCCCCCAGTTGGGGTCGGAGCCGAACAGCGCGGTCTTGACGAGGTTGTCGCGCGCGATCACGCGGGCGGCCGCCAGTGCGCCGTCGTCGGTTGCGGCGCTGGTGACGGTAACGGTGACGCGCTTGGTAACGCCCTCGGCGTCGGCCTGCAGCTGCGCGACGAGGTCGTCACAGACACGCAGCAGCGCCTCGTCGAGATCGTGTTGGCTTGGTCGATTCTCGCTGGCGCCCGACGCCAGCAGCAGGACCGTGTCATTGGTGGAGCAGCTGCCGTCGATGTCGAGGCGGTCGAAGGTCAGGGCGGCGGCGCGGCGCAGTGCCGCGTCGAGGGCCGCCGCGTCGGCGACCGCGTCGGTGGTGATCGCGCACAGCATCGTGGCCAGCGACGGCGCCAGCATGCCGGCGCCCTTGGCCATGCCGCCGACAGTCCAGTTGTCGGCGTGGTGCAGGGCGACCTGCTTGGGCACGGTGTCGGTGGTCATGATCGCCCGGGCGGCCTCCTCGCCCCCGGTCAATCCGCCGGCCAGTTCGTGCACGATCTCCCGCACGCCGGGTAGCACCTTTCCCATCGGCAGCAGGTCACCGATCAGCCCGGTGGAGCAGACCGCGACCTCGATGGCGCCCGTCTCCGTTCCCCAGTCCGAGAGCGCCGCGGCGACGGCTTCGGCGGTGGCGTGGGCGTCCTGAAAGCCTTGCGGGCCGGTGCAGGCGTTCGCACCGCCGGAGTTGAGGATCACCGCGCGCAGGCGCCCGGTCGTCATCACCTGCTGCGTCCACAGCACCGGCGCGGCCTTGACCTGATTGCGGGTGAACACGCCGGCCGCTGCGTAGTCGGGCCCTTCGTTGAACACCAGGGCAAGGTCCAATGCGCCGGACCGTTTGATACCCGCCGCGATCCCGGTAGCGCGGAATCCCGCCGGGGCCGTGACGCCCTGCGTGCGCACCAGCCGGGTGTGCGCTGACTGGGGGCACCTCCCGCTTGAGGGGGAGCCGGTCACGGCGCCATCCCCACGATGGACAGCCCTTCGGTCTCCGGCCAGCCCAGCGCCAGGTTCATCGACTGGACGGCGGCGCCGCCCGTGCCTTTGACGAGGTTGTCGATCGCGCACACCGCGATGAACATGGCGGCTTCGTCGTCGACTGCGACCGCGAGATGCGCCGCATTGCTGCCGCGCACCGCGCCTGTCCTCGGCAGCTGGCCCTCCGGCAGAAGTTGCACGAAAGGCTCACCACCATAGGCCTTTTCGTAGGCTTCCCGCAACCGCGGCAGTGTCGTCGCGGTGCGCGCGGTGCACGTGGCCAAAATACCGCGCGACATCGGGGCCAGGACCGGGGTGAACGATACATGCACCGCCCGTTCGGTGACGGCCTGCAGGCCCTGCGCGATCTCAGGCGTATGCCGGTGAGCGCCGGCGATGTTGTAGGCGCGGGCCGATCCGATCACCTCGGAACCCAGCAACTCGGCCTTCGCCGTGCGACCGGCACCGGAGGTGCCGCTGACCGCGACGACCGTGAGGGTGGGCTCGACGAGGTTCTCTGCGACCGCGGGCACCAAGGCCAGCAGCGCGGCGGTCGGGTAGCACCCGGGTACCGCGATGCGACGCGCGCCGCGCAGCCGGTCACGGCCGGCGGGAAGCTCGGGCAGCCCGTACGGCCAGCTGCCGGCGTGAGCCGACCCGTAGAACCGCTGCCACGCGTCGGCGTCGGTGAGCCGGAAGTCC
>NZ_DATFZD010000048.1:0-3232 GCF_035314665.1 Mycobacterium sp.
CCCTTGCGGGCGCCGTGCTCGCTGTGCAGGTCTTGGTGTGCCGTTTTGGTCATCGGTGTTACCTCAGGTGGTGGAGTCGACGAGACGGGGCGGACAACGGAACTGCTTTGCCACGCCACGGATGCGGTCGAGGATGGCGCCTGGTTGGTCGGGAACGTTGTCGCCACGCCACGCGACGTGATGGTCGGGGCGGATCAAGACAAGATCCCGCTCATAAAGCCTGCGGGCGTGATCTTCCCGGATATCGACTATCTTCAGCGGCATTCCGCGGTCGGCTGCCGCGGCAACGAACGCGTCGACGTCGAGATCGGCGAATCGCAGCAGGGTGAAGCCGAGCCCGAATAGGTCGAAGATCGCCTGGCCGTCCTCCAGGAGGAGGCTGGGCGGACGCACCCCGGGCTGGGTTCCAGGCGTGTAGGCGCGGATGTGATCGGCCGGCGCCGTGCGTGGTTCGGGGCAGACGACCGGAGAGCTGTCGTATCGGTATCCGAATTCGATTCCGTTGGCTTCGTTTTCGAGATTGCCCAGATCGAGGATCTCCCGGCCCAGGCGCCGGCGATTGCGTTCGCCGTTCCAGCCCTCGGTGTGAATGGCCTTGCGGTAGAAGGTTTTGATTGCCAAGCGCACCAGTGTGTGCCGCGCGGATGCTGTCCGGTTGCGTACTGCGACAGACCGACGCTCGGCTTCGTAGGCTTCAAGGAGGCGATGGTCGCCCCAGCCCTGCACGATCGCGGCGAGCATCCAGCCCAACCCGACGGCGTCACCGACACCGGTGTTCATGCCGTAGCCGCCGGTCGGCACGACCTGGTGCGCGGAGTCACCGGCCAACCACACCCGCCCATTCCCGTAACTGTCGGCAAGGGATAGGCGCGGGCGCCATTCGTTGGCGCAGATGATGTCGCAGTCGAACTCGATACCGAGCTTCGCGAACAGAAACTGCCTGGGGTCGATCGCGTCGACGTCGCTACCCGCTCCGAGCAGAGCGTGCAGTGTCCAGGTGTCGCGGTCGTTCTGCGAGATGAGCGTCCATCCCTCGGGTGATTGCGTGTGCCACGCAGTGCCGAACTGCTCGAATAGTTCACGGTTGGGCGAGGTGAAATGGATGAGGAAGATACGACCGTCCATCGGTCTTTCGCGATCGGTGAGATAGGCCCGGATCGCCGCCGGCAGCAGTCGGCCGAATCCGAGTTCGCGCAACGCGAGACGACGCAGATCGATGTCGTCGAGGCCGATACCCAATCCAGTGCGCACGACGCTGCCCGCTCCGTCGCAGCCGGCGAGGAATTGGGCCCGGATCGCGCGCGCCTCCCCGGTTGCCGAGCAGCGGATCACCGCGTCGACGCCGTCGGGGTCCTGCGTGAAAGTGTCCAAGCCCCAACCGAACCGGATGTCAATCTGCGGGGCGCGAGTTTCCAGAATGTTCTTGAGGGCCGGCTCGAGCAGGGCCTGTGACACCCGCA
This sequence comes from Mycobacterium sp., assembly GCF_035314665.1. Classification (GTDB taxonomy): domain Bacteria; phylum Actinomycetota; class Actinomycetes; order Mycobacteriales; family Mycobacteriaceae; genus Mycobacterium. Next base: position 1,461 of record NZ_DATFZD010000048.1, read on the forward strand.
TCGCGGGTTCGAGCGCCATCGTGCCGTCGTTGCACTCGCGGATGAGCGCACGCTGCTGAGCGGGGGTGGGGTACCGGAAGCGGGCCAACTCCCACCCGTCGAGGTTGGTCACCCACGACACGTCGAACGGATGATCCTCGGGGACAGCGACTTTGCGCAGCTCGTCGGCCACCCCAAGGTGGCGAAACAATTCCATGCTGCGGCCGTTGGTGATGTCCATCTTCGGGTGGGTGGTGGTCGACGGGTTGCGTTCCACCAAGATCGCGGCCACACCGTGCCGTGCCAGCGCCAAGGCGAGAGTCAGTCCGACGGGGCCACCGCCAGCAATCAGCACGGGAACCTGCTCCGGAGTCAACTCCGGCTGGCGGTGGCTCACGGTGTTCATCGATGCCCTTCCCCGGCTTGCTGGGTATTACAACTGATTGAACACTAGTGTTCAAAAAAGATCAAGTATGACTTTTCAGTTACACTACGCAGAATCGCAGAACATAGCTGCACTCTCTGTTGCGGCAGTGCACATCGACCGGAAGGCAGGGTATGACGACACCAACGGATCAGCGAATCAACGCTGCCGCGGTGCGCCTGTTCACCTCGAAGGGGACGACTCAGCTAACGGTCAGCGAGTTGGCCCAGGAGGCCAACGTCGCCCGTGGGACGCTTTACCGCAATGTCGGATCGGTCGAGGAATTGTTCGATCGCATCGTCGCGGAGTTCAGCACCGACCTGCATCGGCGAGTCGCGGCGACTTTTGCCGATATTGACGACCCGGCGGTGCGGCTCGCCACCGGCGTACGGCTGTGGGTCCGCTACGCCCACGAGAACCCGACGATGGGCCGTTTCGCCGTCAGATTCGCTCTCACCGAGGAATCGCTGCGGGCCGTGATGACCGGACCGCCCATGCAAGACATCAGTACCGGCATCGCGGCGGGCAGATACAACATCGGCACGGCCAGCATCGACAGCGTCGCCTCGCTCGCCAGCGGCGCCACTGTGAGCGCAATGTGGATGGTGCTCGAGGGCCATCAGACATGGCGCGACGCTGGAACCTCGACCGCCGAATTGCTACTACGCGCACTGGGAATCGATCCCACCGAAGCTCACGAAATCTGTATAGCCGACCTGCCAGACCTGTCCACGGCGTGAGGTGTACGGCGGCATTGTTCCCGGGCGCTTAACGCGTTGGGGGACAGGTGTCGACGTACGATCAGACAATGGCTCGGCGTAGCAGGAACGGCGGGGCGACCCCGGCGGTCGGCGACGACGAAATCGCAGAATCGAAATCCGCGCTAACCCGTGCGCGCATTCTCGACGCGGCTGCGCATGTGCTCAGTGTCAACGGATATGCCGGCCTGCGCCTGACTGACGTCGCCGCCGAGGCTGAGATCCAGGCGCCTGCAATTTATTACTACTACGCCTCGAGGGACGACCTCATCGAGGAAGTGATGTGGGCCGGAATCGCTGACATGCGTGAGCACGTCGCGGCCGCGCTGAGCGCGTTACCCGACGGAACGTCGCCCCTGGAGCGGTTGCTGGCGGCGGCGGAGGCCCATCTGCGCCACGCGCTGGAAATCTCGGACTACACCACTGCGTCCATCCGTAACGCAGGACAGGTTCCGCTGTCGATTCGCAACCGCCAAATCCTAGAGGAGGAGCGTTATGGCGAGGTGTGGCGCAAACTGATCAACGACTTGGCTCGGGAGGGCCGTCTCCGCCCGGAGCTAGACCTGTACATCGCGCAGATGCTCGTGCTGGGAGCGCTGAACTGGGCGGTG
>NZ_DATFZD010000049.1:0-12927 GCF_035314665.1 Mycobacterium sp.
TAGTCCGTCACGTGGCTGCGCTCGCCGTCCCAGACCAGCTCCGCGACATCGATGTCCAAGCCGTACCGGCGCCACCGCGCCCGCCACGCCGCCGCCCGGTCGTCGCGGAACGCACCCATGTCGGGGATGTGCTCGGTGGCCAGTCGACTGCCGGGCGCGCTGAGCGCGGTGATGCGGTCAAACAATCGGTCCTGGGCGTCTGGGGGCAGGTACACGAGCAACCCCTCGGCGATCCACGCCGTGGGCGCCGTGGTGTCCAAACCGCGGTCACGAAGCGCCGCCGGCCAGTCATCGCGCAGGTCGATCCCCACCGCTCGGCGATCGACGCCCGGTTCGGCACCCAACCCGGACAACGTCCTGGTCTTGAACTCCACCACCTGCGGCTGGTCAACCTCGAACACGACGGTGCCCTGCGGCCACGGCAACCGGTACGCGCGGGCGTCGAGCCCGGCCGCCAGGATCACCGCCTGACGCAGCCCCGCCGCGGTGGCGTCCATGAAGAACCTGTCGAAGAATCGGGTACGCACGGCGATCTGTTCGCGCATCTGCTGTTCGTTGAAGGCCGAGTCGTCCTCGGCCGGGCGGATCTCACCGTCGATCAAACGGTTGAAGAAGTCATGACCGACGGCCCGGACGAGCGGCTCGGCGAACCGGTCGTCCAGCAGGGGGTCGGGCCCCCGAGAGGCCAACGCCCGCGACGCCGCCACCATCGTGGCGGTCGCTCCCACACTGGACGCCAGATCCCAGCTGTCACCCTCGGTCCTCGCCGAACCCAATGACGGCATCCGCTCATCTCCTCAGCTGATTGGTGATCGAACAATCCGATCGAAACTTAGGCAATATAACCAGTCAGTTGTACTATACCCGCCGCGCCGGCAGCGCATTCGACGACGAGGCCGCGGCCGCCTCCCGCAAATCCCCCGCACCGGCACCGTTGACCGGGATAGCGTGGGGCTGTGAGCACAGCCCTGGCCGCCACACCGCGACCATCAGTCGCGAAAGGAGCGTGACATGGCGACCGACCTGACGCTTTATCTCGACGACCGGCCCGGCGAGCTGGCGCGAGTCGGGGACGTCCTCGGCACGGCGGGGGCGAATATCGCCGGACTTTGCGCACTCACCAGCGGAGGAGGGCAAGCCGAGGTCCACATTCTCGTGCATGATCCGACTCCGGCATTCGAGGCGCTGCAACGCGCCGGCATCCAGATCGCCGCCGAGCAGGAAGTGATCGTGCTACCCATGGAGGACCGGCCGGGCGCGCTGGGCGAGGTCGCACGCAAACTCGGCAAAGCGAACGTCAACCTGACCACGGCCTACCTGGCGACCAACACCCGCCTGGTGCTCGCCGCGGACAACCTCGCCGAGGCCAAGTCCGCGCTGAGCTGACCGCCGCGCTTCAGGCGACGACACCCGGTCATCCCCGCCTACGCGTGGCGATTCGGAACCGCTGCAACACCTCCACCATCGAGCCGACCGCAGGCAGCCGATGCTCGCGATCTCCGACGCGCAGCAAGCGGCGCACAGAGTGGCTGGTGACCAGGGCCCAGTCGGCGCCGAGCCGGTCGCATCTCTCACCAAGGGCGAACAGCCCCGGCAGACTGTCGACGGCGAGGAAATCAAGATCCGAACAGTCCAGTACCAGTGCACGGTCGCCCCGGACGAACCCGTGCAGGCAGGTCGCCACGCGCGCGCCGTTCAGCGCGTCGATCTCCCCCGTGAGCGCGATCACCGTCACCCAGCTGGAGTCGAACGCCGTGACACACGCACGACCGAGGCTGATCACCGACCTGTGAACAGGCTGCCCGGCAGGCAAACCGGATGCGGCAGGCTCGTGCACAACAAGCATTGACTAGTCCATCGTCGAGTAGGCAACGGCCGATGCGCCGATCGCGCCTTCAGTGAGGCTGTTCACTCAACCAAGAGCACCGTAACCCGGACCGACGCGCCCCGTGGGGCGGAACGCCGAGGTCGGGCCTGTTCTCACCCTTTCCTAATGCCGCCACGGGGCGATCCACGGCCCAGTCGGGAAGCGGTGCAGGCACAAGCCCGGTACGGACGAGGCCTCCCGCGGTGGAGAGCCGCCCGTCATCGGTGATGTTCGGCACGCGTCCAACCGCAAGGCCAAGACCGTTTCGGCTTCTCGCCGCGACCGATCGATGAAGCGCTGCCTTGATGAGCGAGTTGACACCGGTCCAGTCCCGCAGGATGTAGGCGGCTTCGGCCATCGTGATCGGGCCCCCGTCACAGCAGACGATGAAGCGCTCGTCCGCGGCGGCCGGATCGGTCATCGCACGGACGTGGATGTCGGCAACGTCGCGCACATCGGCGACGGGAAAGCAGATGTTCGGCATCAGCGCGACCTTGGCGGTAAGCAGAGTCGGCACAACGACCAGCGACGCGGAGATGTCATCGCTCACCACGGGTCCGAAGGTGGCGGTCGGTGAACGACGGCGTCGCCCTCATTCCGCTCACCTTCGGCAACCAGTCCGACTGGGCCCGCAACGTGACTGCGGCCGGCGAATGTTGGACACATCAACGCGGCATCGCGTATCACGCGGTCCGACCCACATTCCTCGACACCCGTGACGCCGCGCCCCTCGTTCGTGCGGCCTTCGGCCCGCCCAGCGACTGGCATTCAAACTTCTTGGGATCAAACAGTTTATGTCGTTGCATGTATCGGTCGTCTAACCGAATCTCTCCGACACTCGAGACGAAAGGTATATCGCCATGAAAACGCTCTCCGTCATGCCGCGTCCAAGCTGGCTGCCGTCATCGGCATGGCCGTGGCCCACCTACGCCCTCGACCGACCACAACACCGGTCGCATTGCGGTCACCGATATCGGCGAGGGCCCGGCATTGTTGTTCGTCCACGTTGGCGCCTGGAGCTTCCTCTGGCGTGACGTGTTGATGCGCCTACAGAACGATTTTCGATGTGTGGCCTTGGATGCTCCTCGTCTAGGACGTAGTGATTCGCACCGAATCGACGCCAACGATCGCCGAAGCCGGCGATGCGGTGACAGCCGTGGTGGAGACACTGGAACTGCGCGACGTCACGGTGGTCGCTCACGACCTCGGCGGCCCTGCCGCATTGTTGGCGACGAGCAGACGCGCGGATCGCGTCGCCACCCTGGTAGCCGTCAACTGCTTCGCGTGGAAACCCGCCGGACCGCTGTTCTGCGGCATGCTCGCCGTCATGGGCAGCGGCCCCGCAACGGAACTCGACGCGGCCACAGGCTGGCTTCCTCGTCTGACCGCAACCGGCTTCGGGGTCGGTCGGCATTGGAGCGGCGCGGATCGGGCGGTCTTCCGTGCCGGTATCGACAACTCGGCGAGGCGCGCTTGGCACGGCTACTTTCTGGATGCCCGCTTCGCCAACGACGTCTACGCCGAGGTCGACGCCGGGCTGCGCGGACCGTTGTCGGACGGGCCGCTGCTGACCATCTTCGGCCAGCTCAACGATCCACTGCGCTTCCAGCGGCGGTGGAAGGGGCTGTCCCCGGGGGCGCACCGGGTAACGGTGCACCACGGCAACCACTTCCCGATGTGCGATGACCCTGAGCTGGTGGCTGCCGCGGTGAAAGTGCATGTGCGCGCGGCGGTTTGATCCGACGGGGCGACAGCAGAGCTCCCGCGTACTAACCATCGACGATCACGCTGGTGGGCCGCCCCGCCACCCTCGTCACCGCAACTTCGATCTAACCGGTTGTTCCATGAGTTCAACGGTTAGTCCCGGCCGTGGGCGCATGGCGACGAAGTTGCTCGCGCGGATGCGTTGAACAGGCAGCCGCAGAGAGGTCCTAGCTACCAGACGCGCGAGCATCACCGTCATCTCGGTGGTCGCAAAGACCGATCCAATGCACTTGTGGAGACCTCCGCCGAACGGGAGGAACTCGTGCGGTGCGGGTTTGCGATAGCGCGGCGTGTCGGGATCCCACCGCTCTGGCCGGAACTGCAGTGGCTCGGGCCAAAGCTCGGGTAGCCGGTGGGTGACATACGGGCTGAACAACAGCAGGCGTCCAGCACGGATGCGATGTCCGTCGAACCAGAGGTCACGCATCACCTTGCGGGCGGAGACCACTGCCGGTGTGTAGAGCCGCAATGTCTCGTGTACGACGCCGTTGATGTAAGTCAGGGCCTTGAGATCGGCGGCGCCAGGCAGACCGCCACCGAGGATTCTCCGAACCTCGGCGGCCGCGGCGCCCCACGCACCCGGAGTGCTCAGCAGCGCATAGATCGCCCAGGCCATGGCGGCGCTCGTCGCCTCGTAGCCATCGGCAATGAGCGAGACCACCTGATCGCGAACCTCAGCGTCGCTCAATGTCTCGCCACCCTCGGTGCGACCATTGACCAACATGGTCAGCACGTGGTCATCGGCTGTGCTGTGGGTGCGGGCCCGCTCGATCTCGGAATAGACCAGGTCGTCGACACGCGCCCGAGCAGCCATCGCCCGCCGCCATGCGGGTGATCGAACCCGCTGCTGCCACTCCATCACCTGCGGGGGCAAATGAGCCAGATCCAGCAGGGGCTGCAGTTGCTCGCCGAGGAAGTCGGCGTGCTCGCCCATGCGCTGGCCGAACACCGATTCCACGATGCTGCGCATGACCGCCGAGCGGAACTGCTGGTGGACGTCCAGTCTCTGCCCGCGGTACCACGTGTCGATGACGGCGTCGGCATTCGCCACCATGGTCTGAACGTATTGCTGGACCTGCCGACGATGCATTGCGGGCTGCACGAGACTGCGACGGCGACGGTGATCGGCTCCGTCGCTCACGATCAGCGCCGTCGGCCCGTCGACCGGGACGAACAGCTGAAACGCCTCCCACCAGCTGAATGCCGATGAATTGGCGAACACGAACTTGTTGGCCTCACCGCCCAGCAGAAAGACGTAACCGTAACCGCCAACCCCGGCGTTGATCACCGGGCCACGCCGCCGATACAGCGCTAGCAACGCTTCCGCCGGCAGGTACCGCAGCGGCCGACGCCACGGTGCAGCCACCTTCCAGCCACCACCCACAACGCCCTGAGCAGGTCCAGGAAACACCGCAGCCGTCGCACCTCCGTTCCCCGCACCGGCTAGGACCTACTACGTGGTGTAGTAAAACCAGATCTTGCAGCCTACAGGATTTACGGCCCAACTGAGTGCTCGACCGCGCAACCTGCACGGCGCGGCACCGTTGTTCAGTCGACAATGAGACACTGCAGAAGCGAATGCTGAAATCGTGTTGAGCCCTACAACCATCTGTGGCCGAACTGCGGCGCGGGGAATGCCCCGCGGCGCCACGCGCGATCACCGAGACAGGAACGGCTGGTGCTGATCGGTGTGGCGGCAGCAGTGCTGGCCTGCGTCGGCTACGGGGCTGCGTCGGTCCTGCAGGCCTACGGCACGCGTAGTTCCGCTACTGGAGCGTCGGGCCGCGGGAAAAGTGTCGCGGTCACCGCGACCGGTGGCCCAACGCTAGGTGCGACCATCGGCGCTGCGCTGACCCCCGCGTTCATTGCCGGGACGGTGCTCGATGTCGTCGCGCTCGCGGGAAGCGTCGTCTCGGCCCGGCTTATTCCGCTGTTTCTCTCACAGACAATCATCAGCGCCGACCTTGTCGTCACCGCCGTGCTCGGCGTCGCGGTGCTCGGCGTGCGCCTGTACACCCGCGACTGGGTGGCCATCGTCACGGTTGTCGTGTCGCTGTGTGTGTTGGGAGTTGCCGCCGGTCACCGCGGTGAGGCCACCTTGGAGCCAGCCGCGCACTGGGGCTTACTGTCGGCGCCGGTGCTGATCCTGTTAGGCGGAGTCGGTCTGATCCGCCTGCTCGGTGCCCGCGCCGCAGTCGCAGCCGGCCTGATCGCTGGGGTTCTGTGGGGGGCGATGGCTGTCGCGGTGCGGGTGCTCGACGGTGTCGATCCGCTTCGGCTGGGCATTCTGCTGGCCGACCCGGCGTTCTGGACGATCGTTATCGCCGGGCTGGGCGGCTTCTACCTGTTTACTGTGGCGCTGCAGCTCGGTTCGGTAAACGGTGCCGCCGCTACTCTTGTCGTCGGTGACACAGTGGTGCCTGGTATCACTGGCGTGGTGCTGCTTGGTGACACCGCTGAACGCGGGCTGGGCTGGCTGGTGGCAGTGGCGTTCGTCAGCGCGGTCGTGGGTGCCGTGGCCGTCGCTGTATTCGGAGCCGCGACCACGCGCGTGCAGCGAAACCCAGCGTGGGTATCTGCAACCGTCTGACCCGGCCGATCAGCGGCCGTTCGGTGGATGCACGTGGACGAGGTTTTCAGCCCGCTTCACGACACACTGACCAGTATGCCGCCGACATCGCCGAATTATTTGCGCCGCAAGGTCGCTGGCGGTCATCGAAAGTCTCGAGGTGTCCGACCTATGGGGCCGCTCAGGCGCAATGGCATGCTGCCGCTCATTCCGTCTCAGCCGACCGAAACACCAGGACCTAGTCGTCCAGGGCCACCAGTCCGCTACGCACGAAGGCGACCCGCTACGGCGGCACTGGTGTGCCCAATGGTCCCAAGGCCCGAGTCGTCACAGCTGCGCACCGTCTAATCGGCGCATCTGCTGTCGCGGGACCTGTAGTCCCAAAATGGTCCAAGCGCCGCGTCGTCGCATCTGCGGGCCACCAGATCGCAGCTGGTCAGACCCTGGTTTTTAGTTTAGGTATCTGGCTGACAGTGTTCGAACCCGCGATTCCAGAACAGTGGGTTAACGCGTTCTCGCTGGTCGGCGGCGCCGGGCGGCAACAACTAGGACTCCCATGCTCGAGGCGCTGGGCTATCTTTCACCTGGCGCCGCCGTTCGTCCGGCAGGCGGGCTTGCTCTAGTCACCGGATTGCGCCACCGTCGAGGCCCGGGCCGGATCGTCTTGCCCCGGTTTGCGTCGCTTCGCGCTGGCTGGCATCCTTCTGTAGTCCAGCCTTCTGGCTTCCTGACCACACGTGTTGACAGGTGGGAGCACCGCGAATTGAGCGACCTTGCACCGCCCATCTACCGGCAGCAACGGTTGGTGATTGAGAGTGACTTCCCTCGCCGCCGTCAGCCACGAGCAGATCAGGAAACACCTCATCACGCGCAAAGGTCCTGGACATATGAAGGCACTCACTCCGCCCGCGACGCACCGCGGTGACGAGTATGGCTGGGCAGTCGGGATTCACCGGGAGAGCTGGGGGCTCACTGAAGATTTCTTCAACACATCAGAGATCGTCTGCAAGAATGTCTGACAAGTCAGACATGCAGCGACCGATTCGCTTGCCGCGTCAGTATGTCTACGATCTGACAGAGTGCGAGACGAACGAGCTCACGCAAGAATTTCTTAGCACAAAGTGCATCGCGACCGCCGACCGATTCGTATGTTTCGAGATCGAGGGTTCTGATCGTTTTGCGAACATAGCTCGGCAGATCGAGCGCGAGGTCTTCTATGAATCGTTCGGCAACGACCCCGCTATGTTGACGGGAGAATACGCGCCGTACGAGGAGAGCAGTCTCTTCTTCCTCGCTGTAGACCGACAGGTCGGGGCGCCGGCAGGTGTACTCCGCATGATCCGGAACTCGCCGGCCGGTCTCAAGACGCTTGTCGATCTGTCTGACAGCACAAGAACCCCGACGATTATCGCTACCGACGACGTAATGCGGTACCACGGGATTGATGACCTTGATAGATGCTGGGATGGCGCAACCGCAACTGTTCCACGTCGATACCGCCGCAAACTGGCGCCCATACAGCTGCAAGTGATGCGAGTCGTGTCCGCCGCGGCAATTCGCGAGAACGTCGAGCACTTTGTGTCGATCCTGGATGCGCCTGTTTACAAAGTCGTGCGAAACATTCTTGGCCTGCCCGTTGATCCACTCGCCAACACACCGCCCTTCACATACATGGGTGGACTAAACCATCAACCCGTGTATGCACACGTCTCGTCGACGCTGGCTGTCGCGGCGGAGGGGAATCGGAAGGTTGGCCAAAAGATTCGGGCCTGCTTCGCCGAGAGAAGTTTTCCAGGTTCGGGATACCTGCCCAACTGATGACGATGTGCCGCATGCTCGTCGACTGCCGCTACCTGCAGCAGCGGAGGCGATGAGGTGTCACTGAGTGTGGAACTGACCGACGTCGTGCGGGAATACCGGGCGGGCGGACAGACGGTTCGGGCCTTGGATGGGCTCACCCTGCAGATCAACGGCGGACAATTCACCTCGGTCGTGGGTCCCTCCGGCGCGGGCAAGAGCACATTGTTGCACCTCCTCGGTGCGTTGGATTCGCCCGATTCGGGTTCGATCCGCTTCGACGGCGTCGAGATCGCGAGGATGACTGACGACCAGCAATCGACGTTTCGCCGCCGCAAGGTGGGCTTCGTCTTCCAGTTCTTCAATCTCTTGCCGACCTTGACGGCGTGGGAGAACGTGGCGATCCCCAGGCTGCTCGATGGAGCACAGCTGCGCCAAGTCAGGCCGGACGCCGTCCGTCTGTTGAAACTCGTCGGACTCGGCAATCGCGTGGATCACCGTCCTGCCGAGTTGTCCGGCGGGCAGATGCAGCGGGTGGCCGTCGCGCGGGCGTTGATGATGGATCCTCCGCTGATCTTGGCGGACGAGCCGACCGGCAACCTGGATTCGGCCACAGGGGCGGCGATTCTGGAACTGCTGCAAAGCGTCGCGCACGACGCTGGCGTCCGCCGAGCAGTAGTCATGGTGACACACAACCTGGAGGCGGCCGCGGAGACCGACCGTGTCATCACGTTGCAGGACGGCGCGCTGAGATCGGATGAGCTCACCGCCGAGACGCCACGAAGCGGGCGGCACGCGGCAGGTCGGCGGGACATCGCGCAGACCGACGTCCTGTACAGGGTGCACAACGGCCATCGACCATCCGACGCGCTCACGCCGCACTCACGTTCCTGGACACACGCGGCAAACCCGGTGTAGCGTTTTGCTTTCCGCTTCATTCAGCCGTCTGAGGCTGCTCAACATCCGCGAACTGCGGACGCATTGGGGGCGTGCACTGGCCTCGGTGGCAGTGGTTTCGGTCTCTGCCGCACTGCTCGTCGCGGTGCTCGGCGTCTCGGGCTCGATCACCGGATCCATCAATCGGCTCGCCACCAGCATCGGCGGCGATGCCGATCTCGAGGTTTCCGGTGTCACCGACGACGGATTCGACCAGTCGTTGTTCGATACCGTCGCAGCGGTCGAGAACGTCACCGCAGCGGTGCCGCTCATGCGCATGCCAACGACCGCGAACTCGGACCGCGCCCTTCTGGTCGGGGTCGGCCCGAACATCTCCGCCCTGCATTCTGATCTGGAGACCGCGATCCGCGATCAGCTCAAGGACGAGATCCCACCGGCCTCGGCGCCCAACGGTGTGCTCGTCGGTGCGGGCATCGGCGTCGCCAGAGGTGATCAGTTCGATGTCGCATCGACGAGGGTCACCGCAATTGCAGTGGTCGACGGTCCCGCGGCGCGACGCTTGAACGGCGGGCATTTCGTGATAGCACCGCTTGCGCTCGCGCAGCAGATCTCGGGCCGAGAGCATCGGCTTGACTCGATCCTGCTCTTCACCAAACCGGGTGTGAACGTCGACCAGGTTCGATCCGCGGTGACCAAGGCCGCAGACGGACGGGCTGTGGTGGCCACACCGAGCTTTCGCGCCGCGCAGGCTAGTAGTTCATTCGCCGTTCTGCAGACCATGACGCTTTTGGCCGCGTCGGTTTCGTTGGTTGTCGCCGCGTTCCTGAGTTACAACGCCATGAGCATTGCCATCGCCCAGCGTCGCCCCATCATCTCGACGATGCGTGCGCTCGGTGGCCTGCGCCGAACAATCATGTCCGAAATGCTTGCCGAGGCGGCCCTGCTGGGCATTATCGGCGGCGCGATCGGTTCGTTATGCGGAGTTGTCATCGGCCACATCGCCATTGGCAGTTTGCCGTCGACGATGGTGCAGTCGCTGGAGGCGCGCATCGAGTATGTTCTGGCGCCCTCCGTCGTGCCCCTTGCCATCGCGGCGTGTGTGGTAGCGAGCGTGACCGCCTCGGCGCTGGCGGCGCGGCAAGTGCACAGTGTCGCTCCGGTCGAAGCGTTGGCACCGAGCGGCGCCGCGTCGTCGGAGGCCGGTACGCGTCGGCTTCGGATCGCCGCAGGCATCGCCGGCGCGATCCTGGTGGCCGCGACAACCCTAATCGTGTGCGCCGACCTTGGTCGTACCGCGGTGGCCGCTATCGCCCTGGCGTTCGTCGGGGCCAGCGCGATCTGCTTTGCGTTCTCGGGTCCCCTCATCCGCTGCGCGGCCGCTGTCACCCGGATCTTCGGCGCCGCAGGCGTCGTCGGCGCCGCCACCATCGAGCGTGCGCCCCAACGGACGTGGGTGGCCATGATGACAGTGCTGACGGCCGTGGTCACAACCGTTGCTGCCACCGGAGCCACCGGCAACGCCGTCGACTCGACGGTCGCCTCGTTTTCGTCGGTCCGGGACGCCGACGTGTGGGTCAACTCCGCAGCCGCCGCCACCGGCTACTCCAGCACGCTACTGCCACCAGATACCGAGTCCAAGATATGGGCAGTGCCCGGCGTGGAACGCGTTGTGGAGGGCCAAATGGCGTTCGCCACAGTGAGCGGCACCAGGGTGATGATGCTTGGGATCGCACCCGGTTCTCATCAGGACATCTATAAGTCGATGTCGGCGCGCGATCGCGACAAATTACTTGCGGGAGACGGCGTCGCGCTTTCGCGCGACCTTGGTCGTGCGATGGGTGTCTCCACTGGTGACGAAATCGTGTTGCAGACCCCAACCGGCGAGCGTCGCGTGCAGGTGCTGGACCTTGTCCCGTACTTCTCGGGCCTCACCGGCACCGTCGCGATGAGCCTCAAAACGATGCAAGAATGGTTCTTGCGGCCCGGTGCTTCCTACCTGGAAATCAGCGTGTCGCCCGGCGCCGATCCGCAGTCGGTACAGGCGGCGATACGCAATGTTGTTTCCAAGGACGCCTTTGTGTTCTCCGGCGATGACGCACTGGCGGGCGTTGGCAGTGCGCTCACTCAGGTGACCGCCATAATCAGAATCATCGCGTGGATCGTCGTCGTGGTATCGGCAGTCACATTGCTGAATACTCTAATGCTTTCGGTCCTGGACAGGCGTCGCGAGATCGGTGTTTTGCGTGCGATAGGAGCGACCCGCCGCTTCACCCTCAAGGCCATCCTGGCCGAGGCGGCCGGCGTCGGAATTATCGGCGGGCTCTTGGGGCTGATACTCGGCGCGGCGATCCAATATCTGACTTCCATCGCACTGACCAACGTCCTCAGCATCGACGTGACCTACCACGCCAGTCCCGCGATGATCGCCATCGGGCTGGGTGCTGTGCTGGTTTGCCTCCTCGGCTCCATACCGCCGGCGGTTCGCGCGGCCCGGGTCAATATCATCGAGGCGGTCAGTGTCGACTGAGCCCCGGCGACTCGGCGAGTAGCAGCCGAGTAGAGGCGGGAAACCCGGCATAAAGGGGTGCCCACTCTACGTCCCTGTCGCCGAGTCGCTCGACGGCGCGTTTCCCGCGTTCGTGTGAAGTATTGCGTCGTCAGTCAATTGGCTTGGTACCTGCGACGGTGAGCACGACCCCTCCGACGCACGGCTCCTCGTGGGCCTCAAAGTCGGGGACGCAAGCTTCGAGTGGCTCCCAGAAGCGGCGGGTCGAGTCTGCATTCACAACAACTCTGTAGTAGGCGTCGGCGAACCGGGTCGTTCGCTTTCCGTCGAGAAAGAGGTCCAGCATGACGTAGCGGCCACCCGGCTCGAGCAAGTCGTACGTGCGCTCGAAGACGAGCTCCCAATCGGGCATGACGGACATGCCGAGCATGCAGATCACCGCGTCAATCTTGGTAGTTCCCAACAGATCACGCGTGATGAGTCGCGCGTCGGTTTCGATCAGCTTGACGTGGTCCCATCCTGCCTTCTCGACCTTGGCGCAAGCCCTCGCAAGCATGCCGGGCGAGTAATCGCAGCCCACGATCTGGCCGGTTCGGCCGACGCCGAGATTCAGGAACTGGAAGTTTGTACCCGTACCGCACGGCACGTCGAGCACCGTCTGGCCGGCCCGCAATTGCAGGAGCTCCACTGCGTCGATCCGGTGCTGCCGATGGACCGGTCCGGTGACGACGTCGTAGCCGAGCGACAGCAGGTCGTAGCGCTGGATCCGCCTCATAGTGGCCGAACGTACCAGGGCCGAAGCGGGCGCAGACCTCTCGCGCGTTATGCGTACTGCTGGAGGTCGAGGTGCCCTGACGAGCGTCCTCAGCACCGACGTCGGATATCGCACCACTCCGGCGAGGATCGGAGTCAGCGTTGGTCCTCTCGTAATTCACCTGCTCGGCTCGGTACCACCCGGACTCGCGCGGCCCGACTCAATATTTTTGACGCGGTCAGCGTCGACTGACGCGTCAATCCCAACGACACCCGGGCAGCATTCGGCCGAAGCCGCGTGGACAGAACGCCGCCATAACGGAAGGAGCTCGAATGCCAGAGCGGCGAACAGCCCCGCCCGGTGTCAGCAGTTCTTCGAACGCTTCGGCTGTGATTGGCGTCGCCGTTAATCAGAACGAACAATGAACGCTGCGACAACTCCGAACGCGGTACTTACAGTCGGTTCGTAGTGGTGGTTAGATCGAAATTACAAGGTGTACAACGACTTAGGAGATTGATGATGGCAACTCTGCCTGCGCAGCGCCAGCCGCGGACCCTGATGCCCGACCTTGCGGAACTGTTCACCGGCTCTCCCCTGTTCGCCGGTCTGCGTCCGCTGTTCGACCGCAACTTCCTTCGTCTCGAGGACGAGACGAAGCAAAACCGCTACGAACTTCGCGCCGAGATTCCCGGCATCGACCCGGCAAAGGACGTCGACATCACCGTGCGCGACGGGATACTGACCATCAAGGCCGTGCGGAGCCAGAAGGCCGA
>NZ_DATFZD010000050.1:0-12513 GCF_035314665.1 Mycobacterium sp.
GAAGACGGTGTCGGTTTTGTGACGCTTAATCGGCCCAAGGCGATCAACTCGCTGAACCAGGGCATGGTCGATGAGCTGCGCGCTGTTCTGGCCGGCTGGGAGCGCGACGCCGCGGTCGGTGCGGTGGTGCTCTCGGGCGCCGGGGAGCGCGGCCTGTGCGCCGGCGGCGACCTGGTGGCCATCTATCACAGCGCTCGCGCCGACGGGGTCGCGGCGCGGCGGTTCTGGCGCGACGAGTATCTGCTCAACGGCCAGATCGGCCGCTTCGGTAAGACGTATGTGTCGTTGATGGACGGCATCGTGATGGGCGGCGGCGTGGGTGTGGGCGCACACGCCGACACCCGGGTGGTGACCGATACGTCCAAGCTGGCCATGCCCGAGGTCGGTATCGGCTTCATCCCCGACGTCGGCGGCGCTTATCTGCTCTCGCGCGCACCGGGTTCGCTGGGTTTGCATGCGGCGCTGACCGGTGCGCCGTTCTCCGGCGCCGACGCCATCGCACTGGGATTCGCCGACCACTTTGTTCCGCACGACAAACTCGACGCTTTCAGCCAGGCCATCGTCGCCGACGGCGTCGAGGCCGCACTGGCCGCCCATGCCGTCGAGCCGCCGCCGAGTAACCTTGCAGCGCAACGTGAATGGATTGACCAGTGCTATGCTGGTGACACCGTCGCCGATATCGTCGCCGCATTGCGCGGCCATGACGCCGGGCCGGCCAACGACGCCGCCAACCTGATCGCCACCCGCTCCCCCGTCGCGTTGTCGGTGACGCTGAAGGCGGTGCGCCGTGCGGCCAAGTTGGACACGCTGGAAGATGTTCTGACCCAAGACTATCGGGTGTCCTGCGCGTCGCTGCGTTCCCACGATCTGGTGGAGGGCATCCGGGCCCAGCTGGTCGACAAGGACCGCAATCCGAAATGGTCGCCGGCATCGCTGGGGCAGGTGAGCGCGGCCGACGTCGATGCCTACTTCGCACCGGTCGCCGACGATCTGACGTTCTAGAAAGGCAGCTCCAGTGACTGACAAGGCTTACGAAACCATCCTGGTCGAGCGCGACGCGCGGGTCGGCACCATCACGCTGAACCGGCCCAAGGCGCTCAACGCGCTCAACAGTCAGGTGATGCATGAAGTCACCACCGCGGCAGCAGAATTCGACAACGATCCCGGCATCGGTGCGATCATCATCACCGGTTCGGCGAAAGCATTCGCCGCCGGCGCCGACATCAAGGAGATGTCGCAGCTGGGGTTCGCCGACGTCTTCGACGGCGACTTCTTCGCCCCCTGGGCCAAGCTGGCCGCCGTCCGCACACCGACGATCGCCGCGGTCGCCGGGTACGCCCTGGGTGGGGGCTGCGAACTGGCGATGATGTGCGACCTGCTGATCGCCGCCGACACAGCGAAATTCGGCCAACCAGAAATCAAACTCGGCGTGCTGCCCGGCATGGGCGGTTCACAGCGGCTGACCCGGGCGATCGGCAAGGCCAAGGCCATGGACCTGATTCTGACCGGCCGCACCATCGACGCCGCCGAGGCCGAACGCAGCGGGCTGGTATCGCGGGTGGTGCCCGCCGACGACTTGCTCACCGAGGCCAAGGCCGTCGCCACCACCATCTCGCAGATGTCGCGGTCGGCGAGCCGGATGGCCAAGGAGGCGGTCAACCGCGCGTTCGAATCCACCTTGGCCGAAGGGCTGCTCTACGAACGACGGCTGTTCCACTCCGCGTTCGCCACCGACGACCAGACCGAAGGAATGGCAGCGTTCATCGAAAAACGGGCCCCCAACTTCACCCACCGCTAACGAGGCTGTAATAGCCGAGCCGGCGATCGCCCGCTGGAAATCAGAAGTAACGCGGGAAACGGCCGTAGTCGGGATCGCGCTTCTCGAGAAAGGCGTCGCGACCCTCGACGGCTTCATCGCTACCGGCTGCGACGGCGCGGGCTTCTGGCCTCATCCAGGTAAAGTGCGATCGCCTCTGACCGGTTGATGGCCCCGATCTTGCGAAGGATCCTTTTCACGTGTGTCTTGACCGTTTCCACGGTAATGACGAGTTCGTCAGCGATCTCGGCGTTGGAGGCTCCCAGGACCAGCCTTTCGAACACCTGACGCTCGCGATCCGACAACGTGGCCGCCAATGCGGAATCTGCCGCTACCGTTGGTGGCTCGACCCGGGTGTCGTCTTCGGTATCAAAGCTGATGGCCGCCGCGGCGATGCGGTCTGCTTCCTCGGTCAGCCTCGCTGCCGCGCGGGCGATCGAGGTCCGCTGTTGCTGCACGCGTTCGGTATTCAGCATCCGCTCATGAAGCAGCGAATAGGCTGAGGCGAACGCGTCGAACACATCGACGTCGCCGTCAGAGATGCCGTCGTCGCTGCGGCGCCCCACGTGGAGGAGCGCGACCACACGCGATTTCGCTACGACGGGGGCCACGATGTAGTGCGCGCTGCCGAGCAACTCGCCGTAGCCAGGCGAAGGGGGCACGTCGGCCTCATCCGTCCGGACGGTGTCCCGATGGCGAATACATCTCCGCTCCGGTGCACAGTCGCGACGCGCGATCACGGTGGGGCCGCCCAGGCCATGGTCGGATTCCTCGACGACAAATCCGTCGTCTTCGACGAACGACAACAACGCGCTGTCAAAGCCAAGCACGTCACACAGTTCGGTACAGGCTTGACGGCCGAGTCCTTGTAACGACCCGGCTTTCTTCATGCGACGGATGCCATCGGTCAAAGACCGGACCACATCCGCGCGCTCACCTCCCCTCACCTGGCGCGCTTCGACTTGCGCCTGCAGAAAGTCCGTCAGCAGGCTTTGTCCGGTCGTTGACCCGGCGTCGTCGCTGGCACAACGTTCGCGGGTCACCAGTCGCTCGGTAGTGGCGGCCGATATCGCGATGGCCTCGTCGAGACTCGTCGCGTCACCCGATCGGGAGATCCCGAACGCGTCACATAGCTGTTTGTTGAGGTCGTTGAGTCGGGTCACCATCGCGCGGGTGTTCATAGTGACGTCCCGTCGTCAAGCACTAGCAATGCCGGCGTAGGTCGCGACTGCCGCTGCCCTGCTGGATGTATTGAGCTTCTTCGCAATGTGTTTCAGATGGGACTTCACTGTCCCTTCCGAGATCACAAGGCATCGGGCGATCTGACCATTGGTGGCTCCCGTCGCTACATGCGACATGATTTCGCGTTCGCGAGAGGTCAATTCGGCGACGGTGGGTTGGTCGCGATGGCCAAAAGCATCGTGCCGAAGGACCGCGCCCGGCAATGACCACAGCTCCGGGCGGGGTGACCTGCCGAGCAGTTCGTCCACATTGGCGCACAAATTATCGACTTCCAGCCGCTGTTGCGCAGCCTTCTCTTCGAGTGCCGCGCTCTCGAACGCTACCGACAGACACTCGGCGAAGGCCTGTAATTGTTCGAGATGATCCATCGTCACTATCCCGTGGGGTTCGGGGCGGTCGGCGTGCAGAATTCCGATTGCCCTGCCCTGAACGGTGATTGGTGCGCCGATATAGCCGAAGCAACCGGAGACCTCCATGATGTCCTTGAACACGCGTTTGTCGTCCATGGGCGACGGTGCGAAGACCCCGCAGCGCTTGCGGACGAGTTCTGTCTCCAGCGGAGCGTCCGCCAGCTGAATCTGTCGGTCAGTTATGTACTCGAGGAGCGATCGCGAATGCGGATCGGCCCCTTCGTCTTCGATATACGCGTACTGGGGTAGCCACAACGAACCCCGCACGGTGGAAATCATGGTCCGCGCATAAGCAAACTCCCGGCTCAAAACCTCACCGGCGGCGTAAATCATCCTGCGCGGCGGAAGACCGCGTAGGTAGCCCAGCGCGTGACGGATTTCCGACATGGATTTGACCCGGCGAGCCAGATCGTGGTCGAGGAGTTCGCACTGCACCCTCAGGATCGAGATCAATATTTCGGCCGTTGTCGCCCAGTCGTCGCTCGGCTCCGATGGCAGCGCGATGCGTTGCTCGAGTCGTTGCCTGAGGTTGGCCAGCTGGTGCCCCAACGCAGTGGGCGTCAGATCGGGAGGCGACACTTTGAGATGGTCGGCGGCGGCTGCGACAGTTGCCTCCGCACGCGCCACCACCGCGGGATCGTCCGCAATGGCAGCTATGGGCGCTCGCGATACCATCGCCCACTCCTCTCTTCGTCTCCTGAGCCGGCCGTTCCGCCGATTGGTCATACCATTGGACCGAAGTATAGGCCCATGTAACGCGCACCACAACGAATTGGCAAACATGGACTTCATCACAGTGTCCGCAGTCCAGCGGACCGGAATGGCCGTCCAGCTAGTCCGACTCCGGCTTGGCTTGTGCGCAAACTTGGGCAATGGTCTAATGGTCAGGCCATAGGAGGTGGAGTTTGCACGCTGTGATCATGCAGGAGTTCGGGACCGCCGCAGTGTTGCGTCCCGGCGAATTCCCCGGGCCCGCCACAAGGCCGGGATGGGTAACCGTAGCGCTACGCGCCAGCGCGCTGAACTGGCATGACGTTCTGGTTCGCCAAGGTCGCTACGGCTCACCGTTGCCGCACATAATCGGCGCCGACGGCGCTGGCGTGCGCACCGACACGGGCGAGGAAGTGGTGATTCTCCCTTCGCTGAACTGGGGCGACCGCGAGGAAGCACCAGGCAGCCGTTGGGAGATTCTGGGCGACCACACCCCTGGGACTTATGCCGAGCTGGTCAGCGTGCCCGCCGAGTGCGTGGCACCCAAGCCTCGTGGTTTGAATTGGGCCGAGGCCGCCGCGCTGCCGTTGGTCGGTTTGACGACATACCGCGCTTTGTTTGTCCGCGGACGGCTACAACGAGGTGAATCGATGCTGGTGGTCGGCGCCGGCGGCGGAATTGCCACGATGGCGATTGCCCTCGCGGCCGCTGCCGGGGCCAGCATCTCGGTGACCTCCTCCGCAGTCGAGACCATCGAGCGCGCGGTTGCCGCGGGGGCCCGCGATGGCGTGCTGCACAGCGAACAGGGTTGGCCGGAGCAGGCTCGCGCCACGTCGCCAGACCACGGGTTTGATCTGGTCCTCGACCCCGTCGGCCGCTGGAGCGAGTCGGTGCGCGCACTGCGTCCCGGCGGACGGCTGGTCGTGCTCGGCGCGAACGCCGCACAGACCGCCTCCATGGACATTCGCAGCTTCTATTTCGGTCAGTTCGATCTGCTGGGAACAACTATGGGCAGCGGCAGGGACTTCGCCGACCTGCTCCAGATGATCGATCGGTGCTCGGTGCGCCCGCCGGCGATTGACCGCGAGTTCCCGCTAGACCGAGCAGCCGAAGCCCACGAATACCTCGAACATGGGCGCACCTTCGGCAAATGCGTATTGACACACAACTAGCGGGCAATTGGACCTAGGAGGCACGGAGTGACCGAGGAAGCCGAACTGGTCACCTATCGGCTCGAAGCCGCCACCCCGGAAGGCGATGCCTTGGCGGCCTATCTGACGCTGAATGACCCCGCGCGACGCAACGCCTTGTCGGACGCGCTGCTCGATCAGCTGAGCACATCACTGCAACGCGCGGCAGCCGACCCGAGGGTGAGAGTGGTCGTCCTGACATCCTCTCACCCACGGATATTTTCCTCCGGTGGCAACCTTGACGCCTTCGCCGACGACCGCGCGACGATCGTTAAATACGCTGGCCTCGACCGATTCCCTACCCTCTTCCGCACCCTTACCGGAATTGAAAAGCCGGTAATCTGCGCGGCTAGCGGTGACGTGCTTGCTGGCGCGCTCGGCATCGCGCTGGCCTGTGATCTCATCATCGCCAAAGAATCGATACGACTTGGCTGCCCGGAGATCAACGTCGGCGCCTTCCCCTTCATGATCTCGGCATTGATCTTCCGCGCCACGGGCCGACTGATCGCCAACGAACTCATGATGACCGGCCGCCTAATCACCGCCGCGGAGGCCGCCGCCGCCGGGTTGGTCAACAGGGTAGTACCCGACGTTGAGTTCGACGACGCTCTGCGTCAGTGGATCGCTGACGTCGCCGGCAAATCACCGTTGCTGCTCGGTATGGGCAAGAAGGCGCTGGCAGCGACCCGCGACATGCCACTGGAATCGGCGCTGGACTACCTGCAAGCCCAGCTGGCCTTGGCCTTCACCACCAACGATCTGGCCGAAGGGGTGCTGGCCTTCAAGGAGAAGCGCTCCCCCCACTGGCGCAACACCTGAAGATCTATATGTCGGGAAGAGTCCTTGCCGTTTCGGTCTGACCATTCTATGATTCGAAGAATTATGCCTCCGGGGCAACCCGCTGCCCGGAGGGCGGGATCCCGAGAACCGAGGAATTGCGCGATGAAGCCAAGCCCGTACACCGACCGCTACAGCCCGCAGGAAATCGACCACTACTACAAGTCGGGAATCTGGGCGACCGACACCTTCCATGACCTGTTGGTTCGGCGCGTCCAACAAAGCCCCGACAAGGTTTTCGCGACCGACGGGACGAGATCGCTGACCTACCGAGAGCTCTTCGACGCTGGCCAACGGCTGGCCGTCGGCCTCCACCGGCAGGGCCTGCGACGCGGTGACACCGCCGCCGTCCAGCTGCCCAACTGGGTCGAATTCATCCAGACGCTGACCGCACTGTCGCGACTTGGCGTCGTCATGGTCCCGATCATGCCCATTTATCGGCGCGACGACGTTAGCTATGTCCTCTCGAATGCCGGCGTACGAGCGGTGTTCACGCCTGGAAACTTTGGAAAATTCGACTATTTAAACATGTATCTCGGCATGCGCAATGAGCATCCAGAACTCACGATCGTCGTTGCCAGGCCCGACAGTGCCGCCGAAGAAGTCGCCGATGCCGATGCCGGTGTATTCACCCTGCAGCAGTTGGAGGCCGACGCCGACGGCGACAGCGCCCGCCAGGAACTCGACGCTTCGCCCAATCCCGATGAGCCGTTCGTCATCGTCTACACCTCTGGCACCACCTCACGGCCGAAAGGATGCGTGCACACGTTCAACACGTACTGTGCGGGATCGCGCGCGCTGATCGGGCCATTCGGCTACACCGACGCCGATGTCCAGTTCGGCCCCTCTCCGATAGCCCACACGACCGGGCTGGTCACCAGCGTGTTGCTGCCCATGCTGACGGGGGCCTCGACACATCTCATGGCCAAGTGGGATCCGGCCCGCGGCATCGACGAGATTCAGCGCTTTGGCTGCACGGCAGCGGTCACGGCGCCAACCTTCCTGCACACCTTGTTGTCGGAGTACAACGCCGAACGCCACGATCTAGCCACGCTGCGGTTGTGGACATGCGCGGGCGCGCCCATCCCTGCCGCAGTCGTCAAGCACGCCAGCGCGGCACTTCCCAACATCAAGGTCCTCAGCCTCTATGGGCGTAGCGAAAACTTGGTCACCACAACGTGCTCCGTCACCGACCACGTTTCGCGCGCCCTGACGTCGGACGGCACAGCGATGCCGGGTGCGGAGGTCAAGATCGTCGATGACAAAGGTAACGAAGTGCCCCGCGGCACCGAAGGCGACATCGCCTACCGCGGCCCCGCCCACATGATCGAATACCTTGCAAACCCTCAAGAAACCGCAGCACTTTTCACCAATGAAGGCTTTTCCAGGTCGGGCGATCTGGGGACGATGACCGACGACGGATACGTGCGGGTCACCGGCCGAACCAAAGACATCGTTATTCGCGGCGGGATGAACATCAGCGTTCGCGAGATTGAGGAGCACCTGGCGCACCACCCTGCGTTGCAGGCGTTCTCGGTGGTGGGGATGCCCGACGAAAAGCTCGGCGAGAGGGTGTGCTGCTATGTGGTCGCCAAGCCGGGAAACGACCCGCCGACGGTGGACGGGCTCCGCGAGTTCTTGCTCGGCGAGGGCATGCCCATCCAAAAGACACCTGAGCGCGTCGTCACCCTTGACTCGTTGCCGATGACCGCAACTGGCAAAGTCCTGAAACACGAGTTGCGCAAAGACATCGAACAACGTCTCAAAGAAGAAGGCGCGCATACCCAGCACGCGGCGGGCGCTCCCTGATGGAATTGAAAGACAGCCCCGCCGAAGCTGAATTCCGTGCACAGGCGCGGACGTGGTTACACAACACCGTGCCTCAGTTGGGCGGGCCCGAACCAGCACGTCTCGAGGACAAGCTCGACTACTGGCGGACGTGGCAGCGCTTGCTTTACGACGCCGGATATGCCGGGCTGTCGTGGCCAACGCAATACGGTGGCGGCGGCGCCGACGCGAAGCTGCGCGCGATCTTCAACGAGGAACTCGATCGAGCCGGTGCACCTGAGCGGCTCAACATCATTGGCGAGGATTTCGCAGGACCGACGATCATCGAGTTCGGTACGCCGGCCCAGCAGCAACGCTTTCTTCAACCGATCCTGACCGGTGATGAGATCTGGTGCCAGTTGTTCTCCGAACCGGAGGCCGGTTCGGACCTGGCGTCCTTGCGCACCACCGCCACCAAGGTGGACGGCGGCTGGCGGATCCAGGGACAGAAAATCTGGACAAGCCGCGCACAGTTGGCGGCGCACGCGATCCTGCTCGCCCGCACGGGCGGCGGACCCCGTCACCGCGGGATCACGTATTTCCTACTCAAGATGGACAGTCCGGGCGTCGAGGTCCGTCCGCTGGCACACATGCTGGGAGAGGCCGAGTTCAACGAAGTATTTCTCGACGAGGTCTTCATCCCTGATGACTGCGTCCTCGGTGAAGTGGACGGCGGCTGGCGGGTCGCGATGGGCACCCTGGCGTTCGAGCGGGTGGCCATTGCCACAGGCCGGGTGAACACCACCGGCGCCGTCGACCATTTGATCCGCCAGATCGCCTGTCGTACAAAAGATGACGGCACACCGCTGGGAGCCGACCCGCTGGTGCGACAACGGATCGCGGATCTGTACGGACGGGCGCTCGTGCACTACCTGATCGGGCAGCGGGTGATCACCGCAGCCACCGGGGACGGTCCACCGGGTCCGGTGACTTCGATTGGGAAACTGTTCTTTTGCCCGCTGGTCGAGGACATTGCCGATTTCGGGCTGGAGCTCGATGAGATGGATGGGCAGTTCGCGCTCGCCGAGAAGACTGCGGCTGATTCGTCATCTGCCGACAGCCAGCGG
Organism: Mycobacterium sp.; assembly: GCF_035314665.1. Lineage (GTDB taxonomy): Bacteria > Actinomycetota > Actinomycetes > Mycobacteriales > Mycobacteriaceae > Mycobacterium. Next base: position 9,101 of record NZ_DATFZD010000050.1, read on the forward strand.
TGGCTGCGCCTTGCCTATCAGGCTCGGGGTACTGCCATCGCGGGCGGCTCCACGTTCATCCAGCGCAACATCGTCGCCGAGCGCATCCTCGGCATGCCCAAGAGCTGAAGTCGCGAGGAGGCTTGTGACGATGGATAAGGTCGTGGCAACGACGGCGGAAGCCGTTGCCGACGTGACGGACGGGTCGTCGCTGGCGGTCGGCGGCTTCGGGCTGTGCGGCATCCCCCAGGCGCTGATCGCGGCGGTGCTGGGGCTCGGGGTCCGCGATCTGGAGACGGTCTCGAACAACTTGGGCGTGGACGGTATCGGCTTAGGAGTGTTGTTGCAACACAAGCGGATCCGGCGCACAATCAACTCTTACGTCGGGGAGAACAAGGAATTCGCCCGCCAATACATGAGCGGTGAGCTTGAGCTGGAGCTAACCCCACAGGGCACATTGGCCGAGCGACTGCGCGCCGGCGGCGCCGGGATACCCGCCTTCTACACCCCCACGGGAGTTGGGACACAGGTGGCCGACGGGGGTCTAGCGTGGCGCTACCACGCAGACGGTACTGTGGCCGTTGCCTCGCCGCCGAAGGAAACCCGCGAATTCGACGGTGTCGCTTACGTATTGGAACGAGCCATCCGCACTGACTTCGCACTGGTGCACGCTTTCAAAGGTGACAGGCACGGCAACCTCGTCTATCACGCGGCCGCCGCCAACTTCAATCCAGACTGCGCCGTGGCGGGCCGGATCACTATCGCCCAAGTTGAGCAGCTCGTCGAACCAGGTGAAATCGACCCCGCCCACGTGCACACCCCGGGGATCTACGTGCACCGGGTGGTCCATGTACCCAACCCGGTGAAGCAGATTGAGAAAGAGACCGTGCGGCCATGAGTGCGCCGACGACGACGCCGAGCGAAGCGATGACGAGGAGTGGCACAGTATGAGCTGGAGCCGAGACGAGTTGGCGGCGCGGGTCGCCGCCGAACTGCGCGACGGGCAGTACGTCAACCTCGGCATCGGGTTACCTACCTTGATTCCGAGCCACATCCCCGCCGACATCACCGTCGTATTGCATTCAGAAAACGGGATTCTTGGTGTCGGACCATACCCGCGGCGCCAAGACCTCGACGCCGACTTGATCAACGCCGGTAAGGAGACGGTCACCACGTTGCCGGGTGCGGCGTTCTTCTGCTCGTCGTCCTCGTTCGGGATCATCCGCGGCCGACACCTGGACATCGCGGTGCTCGGCGCCATGCAGGTCTCGGCCGCCGGCGACCTGGCCAACTGGACCATCCCCGGCAAGATGATCAAGGGCATGGGCGGGGCGATGGACCTGGTGCACGGCGTGGAAAAGGTTTTCGTGATGATGGAACACACCGCCAAGGATGGCAGCGCGAAGATCGTCGAGCACTGCACGCTGCCGCTGACCGGCAAGCACTGTGTGAGCCGAATCTTCACCGACCTTGCCGTCATCGACGTCGCCGACGACGGTCTGCACCTGATCGAGACCGCGCCCGGTGTCAGTGTCGACGAAGTTATCGCGAAAACTGAACCACGCCTTGCACTTTCTGCAGTGGCGTGACGCCGACAAGTTCAGGCCACCGCCTGAGCTTTAGTCGTCGACGGCGATTTCCTCACGTTTGTCCACGGCCAGTGCGGCCTTTGCGTAGCTGTGCACATGGCGACGCATGCGCCGACCGGCCGCTTCGGCGTCGCGGCTGCGGATTGCGGCGGTGATCGACCGATGCGCGCGCCCGGTGACTGCTCGCACGTTGTCATCGACGAACGCCGCATTCTCGGTTCCGGCGTAGATGGCATGCGACAACGCGGTCATGAAGCCAATCAACAGTTCGTTGTGACTGGCCATCGCCACCCCCACATGCCAGTCAAGGTTGGCCTGCAGAAACGCCGCTAGGTCCGCATCGGGATCGGCGATGGCTTCATTGGCACGGTCCAGCGATTCCAGATCGTCATCAGTCCGTTTGCGGGCGGCCGACTCGGCGCAGAACGGCTCCAACGCCTCACGCGTTTCCATCAGATCCGCCAGCTTGATCTTCTGGCCTCGGATCAGCATGCTCACCGAGCTTGCCATTCCGTTTGTCGTCGGTCGCTGGACGAATGCCCCACCGGCTCGGCCCGCCCGGACCCGAACGAGGTTCTGCACCTCGAGGATGCGTAACGCCTCTCGCACCGTAGCTCGGCTCATCTGTGTCTGTTTGACCAGCTCACGCTCCGCCGGAAGCGCCGTACCCTCAGTCAGCTCGCCGGAAAGGATCCGCTCACGAAGTTCGCGGGCTAACACGTCGGACGCTTTGGGAACGTCCACCGGCTTGAGTAACACGCTTGAACGTGTTGGGGCCGAGCCCGTCGCGCCTGGTTCCATCGTCCCTCCGCCCTTCCAAGCTTCGGCATAAAGGTAAGACCTATTATATGGTTATTTTATTACCCGACGCCGCTGAATGCAGTCAGCCACGACATATTCACGGTGTACGGCACGTCACAGAGCATTCACACCGGCTCTCTTTGGCCACACCGTACGGATTGGGCTAAAAAACCATTCGCGCAATCAGCTCCGCCACAGCGGCCGGCTTCTGAGAACCGTCTAGCTCGACCATGTGCCGCACGGTGAGGTCAACCGTGGTGTCGTCCACCTTGGCGGCGTCGACAAGCTCAGATCGAACGCGGACGCGGCCGCGGGCCGGAACCGGCGCGAGGAAGCGCACCCTGTTGAGCCCATAGTTGATGCCCATCTTCGCGTTTTCGACACGGTAGTTGTCTTTGCTGAGTGCGGGGATCAGGGAAAGCGTCAGGAATCCGTGGGCAATTGTTCCCCCGTAGGGAGTTTCGGCGCTCGCGCGGTCCGGATCGACGTGGATCCATTGATGATCCCCCGTGACATCGGCGAACGCGTCGATGCGCTTCTGGTCGACGACCGTCCAGTCGCTGACGCCCAATTCCTGGCCGATCAGCTGCACGGCCTCATCGATAGACCCGATCACCTTCATGGACTGCCCTTCCCGTTTCTGTGCTGTGCGCGGTGGCTAGACGCTGCGCGCGGCCTTGGCCTCCGCCGACGCTGCTTTGCTGCGCTCCCGCGCGTTCTCCCAATCCACATCGCTCATCGCAGTCAGACCGGCGAACGTATTGGGTCCGGCCAGTCGTTGGCCACCATCCATTGCGATGGTTTCCCCGGTCAGGTAGTCGCACGCGTCGGAGAACGCGAAGATCGTCAGGTTCGCCAGCTCGTCGATCGTCCCCGGGCGGCCCAGGGGTATCTGCTCTGATTGCGTGGCACCGACCGAGCTCTTATCGGTGGGATTGAGCATTTCCCAGGCGTACTCGGTCGGAATCGGACCGGGCGCAAAGGCATTGAGACGAATGCCGTAGCGGCCCCACTCGACCGCCAACGACATCGTCATCGCGTGCA
>NZ_DATFZD010000051.1:0-25757 GCF_035314665.1 Mycobacterium sp.
CAGTTCGAGGCGGTAGAGGTACGGAACGCCGCACTTGCGGGACACCACGTCGCCCGCATACGCGAATTCGGCACCGAAGTTGTTGTTGCCCGCGGCGATGACGCCGCGGATCAACGAGCGGTTGTGCTCGTTGTTCAAAAAGGCGATGACCTGCTTGGGGACGTAGCCACCGTCGTTAATGTCCGGTGTGGCCCGGCCGCCGCCGTACGTGGGCAACACCAGCACGTACGGCTCGTCGACCTCGATGCGACCGTGCAGCGGTATCCGCGTCGCCGGAATACCCAACTTCTGCACGAAGCGGTGGGTGTTTTCCGACACGCTCGAGAAATACACCAGGCTGCAGGACGGCACGCTGATCCCCTCCTGTCCTACTGCGCCGCTGCCGGCTAGGCGCTCAGCGCGGCACCGGCGAGAGCCTTGATCCGGTCCGGCCGGAAGCCCGACCAGTGATCGTTTCCGGCTACCACAACGGGAGCCTGCAGATATCCCAGCGCCATCACGTAGTCGCGCGCCTCGGAATCCAGGCTGATGTCGACCTTGTCGTAGGCGATGCCTTGCTTGTCCAGCGCCTTGTACGTGGCGTTGCACTGCACACATGCCGGCTTGGTGTAAACGGTGACGCTCATCAGCGGTACGACCCCTCTGTCGACGGTGAAACCAGACACGGACTGGCAACTACTCGGGTATGCATCTGTACTGCTATTCAGCAGACCGCCGCGCCGCAGAATTCCCATCTTGCCGATCCGCGTTCAGCCTGCGTGCGATGCCAGTTGAAGCGGTCCGGCCGACCTGACGAATCTGGGTCTGTCGGTGTCGGAAACACTACACCTAGTGGGTGACAATCAGAAGGTATACAAGATGTTCTGAAAAACATTCATGAAATTCCCTGGTCGTAAGCCCTCGCATCGGCGTGGCTTCGGCGTGTCGTAGATCACAAAATTATCTCGCATCCGTATACATCTAGATCTACCACTCGGCACCGACACAACACGCGGAGCTCGTCCGCCCAGCAAAGGACCCGACAGGATGCGACCGGCGGGCAATACCCGCCGGCCGCGTGCCGATCTCAGGCCACTTCGGCAACCAGCTTGCCCACCGCGTCGCGCACGTTCGCCACCGTCTCGTCGTGCTCCCGCGGTGCTTGGCCAGCCAGCGATCCGAACGGCACCGAGAGCTTGATCGACTCGACCACGCGCGGACCGGCGATCCCGAAGGACTTGCGGGTCTCGTCATGCGCCCAGACGCCGCCGTACTGGCCGTAGGACCCGCCGATCACCGCAAGCGGCTTGTCCTTCAGCGCCCCGTTGCCGAACGGGCGGGAGAGCCAGTCGATGGCGTTCTTGATGACAGCCGGGATGCTGCCGTTGTATTCCGGCGTCACCACCAAAGTGGCGTCGGCCTCGGCAGCGGCGGCCCGTAGCGCGGTGACCGAGGCGGGCACGTCGGTCTCGTTGTCGATGTCCTCGTTGTAGAACGGCAGCCCACCCAGGTGGTCGAAGATGCGCACAGTGACGCCGTCTGGTGCGACGTCTGCCGCCAACTCGGCGATCTGACGGTTGATCGACGCGGCGCGCAGGCTTCCTACCAGCGTCAGAACCTTGATGTCCGACATGTCCTTGTCCCTTCGATAGTTGATCTACATCCTTGCATGACTAAAACGGACCGTAGTCCGGATTATTCCAAACGCGCTAAAGTGCAGGTGTGAGCGCCGCTGAACCGCTGGCCTGGCTGGGCGAACTACCCCCGTCAGCTCCGCTGGAGCGCGGCGACGCCGCCCGCAACCGTGCGCTGCTGCTGGACGCCGCGCGCCGGCTGATCGCCGAGCACGGCGCCGATGCGGTCAGCATGGACGACATCGCCGCCGCCGCCGGTGTCGGCAAGGGCACGGTGTTCCGGCGGTTCGGCAGCCGGGCCGGCTTGATGATGGTGCTGCTCGACGAGGACGAGCGCGCCAGCCAGCAGGCGTTCCTGTTCGGTCCGCCGCCGCTGGGTCCGGATGCGCCGCCGCTGGATCGCCTGGTCGCGTTCGGGCGCGACCGGCTGCGGTTTGCCCATGTCCACCACGAGCTGCTCTCCGCCGCCAACCGCGACCCTCTCACTCGCTACGGTTCACCGGTCAATGCCCCCTACCTGGTGCTACGCATGCATGTTCGGATGCTGCTGGCCTCGGCCGGGACGACCGGCAACCTCGACGCCCAAACCGATGCCCTGCTCGCCCTGCTTGACGCCGACTACGTCGAACATCAGCTCAGCGATGGCGGCCAGACGCTGCAGACTTTAGGCGACGGGTGGGAAAGCCTGGCGCGCAAGCTGTGTGGCCGGTGAGCGATTCGAGTTCGCTGCCGAAACGCTGGATCCTGCACGTCGACCTCGACCAGTTCCTGGCCTCGGTCGAACTACGTCGCCACCCCGAGTTGGCCGGCCTGCCAGTCATCGTCGGGGGCAACGGCGATCCGGCCGAAGCGCGCAAGGTGGTCACCTGCGCGTCATACGAAGCCCGCGAATTCGGCGTGCATGCAGGTATGCCGCTGCGGGCCGCGGCCCGGCGCTGTCCGGACGCCACCTTCTTGCCGTCGGATCCTGCCGCTTATGATGCGGCCTCAGACCAGGTGATGGGACTGCTGCGCGACCTAGGGCATCCGGTTGAGGTATGGGGCTGGGACGAGGCTTATTTGCGAGCCGACACTGAAGACCCAAGCGAACTCGCCGAACAGATCCGCACCGTCATCTCCTCGGCAACCGGGCTGTCCTGCTCGGTCGGCATCAGCGACAACAAGCAACGCGCCAAGGTCGCCACCGGATTCGCGAAACCGGCCGGCGTCTATACCCTCACCGACGCGAACTGGATGACGGTGATGGGCGACCGGCCCGTCGACGCGCTCTGGGGTGTCGGCCCGAAGACTGCGAAAAAGCTTGACACTCTTGGCATCACCACAGTCTGGCAACTGGCACACACCGATGCCGAGCTGCTGACGTCGACGTTCGGCCCGCGGACCGGGCTGTGGCTGTTGCTGCTGGCCAACGGCGGCGGCGACGACACCGTCAGCGCCGAGGCCTGGGTACCCCGCTCGCGCAGCCACGTCGTGACCTTCCCGCAGGATCTCACCGATCGAGGTGAAATGGATTCAGCGGTAACCGAATTGTCCCGCAAGGCACTGAGCGAGGTAGTGGCTGCGTCGCGGATCGTCACCCGGGTCGCGGTTACCGTCCGCACCGCCACGTTCTACACCCGCACGAAGATCCGCAAGCTCGACAAGCCCACGACTGACGCCGACGTGATCGTCGCGGCCGCGCTGCGGGTGCTGGACCTGTTCGAGTTGGACCGCCCGGTCCGGCTGCTCGGGGTACGGCTGGAACTACAGATGCCGCAATAAATCAGCGCGGTATGGGCGCAGGCCGGAGCGCCCGGGCAAACAACGTGTTGACATGGCGCATCGCCACGCTGTAGGGCCACCAGGCGACCCGTTTGAGCGCATACAGCGCGCGGATGTCCACCGAGGTATAGATGAGGAAGCGATTTTTGACGACTCCGGCCAGGATCTTCTCCGCGGCTTTTTCCGGCGACACCGCGTGACCGGCGAAGCGCTCCACCCAGCGAATTACTGCAGGATCGTCGCGGTCCACGCCGGCGATCTCGACAGTGTTCACCAGCGGGGTTTTGACGGCGCCCGGTACGACCACCGAGACCCCGATGCGGTTTCGGGCGAGGTCGAAGCGTAGTACCTCGGAGAGGCCGCGCAACCCGAACTTGCTTGCGCTGTACGCGGCATGCCAGGGCAACCCGATCAGCCCGGCCGCCGAGGACACGTTGACCAGATGACCACCCCGGCGCGCGGCCACCATCGGCGGCACGAAGTTCTCGATGACGTGGATCGGGCCCATGAGGTTGATCGCGATCACCTTGTCCCACTGCTCGTGGGTGAGCCGGTCGACGGTCCCCCACGCCGAAACCCCGGCGATGTTCATCACGATGTCCATGCTCGGGTGCTTGGCATGAATCTCGTCGGCGAACGAGGCGACGTCGTCATAGTTGGCCACATCCAGCGCCCGGTGGGCCGGCACCTGTGCGCCCAGCGCGCGAGCATCGGCCACGGTCTGCGCCAGACCCTCGGCGTTGCGATCCGTCAGGTAGAGCTCGGCGCCAAGGCCGGCGAGCCGCAACGCGGTCGCACGGCCGATGCCGCTGGCCGCACCGGTGATGAAGCACCGCTTACCCGCGAACGTCTTCTGCGCCATGGGAGATGACGATACGGGTCTAATGGCCCGCTCCTCCTCACCCCGTTCCGCGGGGTGCATCGTCGCCGGGCGCGGTAACGGTCAGCCTCTGCGACTAGGTGGCTCCCGTGCCGCCGCCCCACAGCGCGTTGAGCCACAACGCCTCGAGCACCCGCACCCCGCGCTGCACGTCACCGTCGTCGCCCAGGAAAGCGGTGTCGCCGGACAGCATTTGCGCAGTGGTGACCGACAGCGTGCGCACCAGCGTTGGGATGTCGTCGCTGATGGGGTGTGCGGTGCCGGCTCGCAGCTCGTCCTTGACGATGCCGATGATCTGCTGGACCGCGCCTTCGACCTGCTGGTCGAGCAGGTCGCGGATCTCTGCGTCGGTGCTGCGGGCGGCGTTGCACGCCGACATCACCGGGTCGTTGTGTGCATAGACCGCGGCGGCACTTCCGACCATCCGCTTGGCGAACGCGGCCGGTGATTCGTCGGGCCCGCGTGGCGCGAAGTACTCCGTCAGCTCTTCGAGTTCGTGGGTCGCGTCGGCGAGGATCTGGGCCAGCACCGCGTATTTCGAGTCGAAATAGAAGTAGAAGCCGGAACGGGCCACCCCCGCGCGGTCACTGATCGTGCTCACCGACAACTGGGCGAACGGCTTTTCCTCGAGCAGTTCGCGCACGGCCTGCACAATGGCCTGCCGCTGCCGATCACCCCGTCGCCTGGGAACGGGCACGACCGCGCCGGGATCAGCCATCCCGCGGGCCTCCGGCTCGATGCGCACCCTTCGACCTTGCCGCACGCCACGCCCAAAAGGAAACTTGACAGCCGTCAAGTTTCACCGAAAGATATCGCGTAGTGATGCCTGCCACGGTGCCGGTCAAGGCCGGTTCGCCCTCACCCCAGGCATCGAGGAGGAAGCGTCAATGGCGACCATCAGCACCCCGAATTACCTGCGCGATCAGGCGAAGCGCCGGCTGACCCCGTCATTCAACAACTTTCCCGGCATGGCTGCCGTCGAACACAGGCTGCTGAACACCACCTGGTCGCCGAGGAAGCTCGCGGATCCGCCGCCGGGCAGCGGACTCAAGCCGATCATGGGCGATCGTGGCCTGCCGGTCCTCGGCCACCTCATCGAGATGATGCGGGGCGGACCGGACTACTTGCTATTCCTCTACCAAAACAAAGGTCCGGTCATATTCGGTGACTCACCGGTGCTGCCGGCCGTCGCGGCGCTGGGCCCCGACGCGGCCCAGGTCGTCTACTCCAACCGCAACAAGGACTACTCCCAGCAGGGCTGGGTGCCGGTGATCGGGCCGTTCTTCCACCGCGGCCTGATGTTGCTCGATTTCGAGGAGCACATGTTCCATCGGCGGATCATGCAGGAAGCGTTCACCCGCTCCCGACTGGTCGGTTATGTCGAGCAGATGGACCAGGTGGTCTCGCAGGTAGTGGCTAACGACTGGGTGGTCAACGACTCACGTTTTCTGCTCTACCCGGCAATGAAGGAGCTCACCCTCGACATCGCGTCGATGGTGTTCATGGGTCACGAACCCGGCACCGACCGTGAGCTGGTGACCAAGGTGAACAAGGCCTTCACAATCACCACCCGCGCCGGGAACGCGATCATCCGCACCAGCGTGCCGCCGTTTACCTGGTGGCGCGGTCTGCAGGCGCGTGAGCTACTAGAGAACTACTTCCGTGAGCGCGTCAAGGAGCGCCGCGGCAAGGAGGGCAGCGACCTACTAACCGTCCTGTGCCACACCGAGGACGAGGACGGCAACAGCTTCTCCGACGAGGACATCGTCAACCACATGATCTTCCTCATGATGGCCGCGCACGACACCTCGACATCGACCTCGACGACCATGGCATACCACCTGGCCGCCAACCCCGAGTGGCAGGAACGCTGCCGCGACGAATCCGATCGGCTCGGTGACGGTCCGCTGGACATCGAGTCACTGGAAAAGCTGGAGTCGCTTGATTTGGTGATGAACGAAGCGATCCGGCTAGTGACACCGGTGCAGTGGGCGATGCGCCGGACTGTGCGCGACACCGAGTTGCTGGGCTATTACCTGCCTGCGGGCACGAACGTCGTCGCGTATCCAGGGATGAACCATCGGCTGCCGGAGATCTGGACGGATCCGCTGAAATTCGACCCTGACCGGTTCACCGAGCCGCGCAGCGAGCACAAGCGCCACCGTTACGCGTTCACGCCGTTCGGCGGCGGCCCGCACAAGTGCATCGGGATGACGTTCGGCCAGCTGGAGATCAAGACGATCCTGCACCGGCTGCTGCGGCGCTACCGGCTGGAATTGCCCCGCCCGGGTTACCAGGCGAAATGGGACTACGGCGGCATGCCCATCCCGATGGACGGCATGCCGATCGTGTTGCGCCCGCTTTAGCCGGAGCCGCTGTCGCCGTACAGCCGGTTGGCGCAGGCAATGACGGCGCACAGCGCCGACTGCGTCGGGTCCTCCGACCAGCCCATCGCCCATTCGGCCCGGCAGCCGTCGCTGCCCTGGATGAAGGTCGCGATCGTCTCGTCCGACCGCAGCTGATGAAACCGCAGCATCTCCACGGCGATGCCGTGGTCGTGGAGCATTGCGGTCAGCGCGGCAACCGGGCCGGTCGCGGTGGCCGTCGCGGTCTCGATGCGATCGCCGAACCCCAACGTGGCCCGGAACGACCGGGCCTGCGGGCCCAACCGGGTGGCGGGACGGTCGGTGTCAGTGCATTCCCAGTTGCCCAGGCGCAGTGGCCCCGCGCTGGGAGCGTAGGTGTCGGTGAAAGTGTTCCACGACATGGTGTGGGCGTCCTCCCGGATTCCCCGCGGTAGCGGAACGCCGTCGAAGCGGACCGATGGCGGTTCGGGTGGAGCGGGCGTCGTGTCGGCGCCACTCGGGAAACTCAGTTCGGTGATTGTCATGTGCCGGTCTTCTCTGGTCTGCAGTGGTGACCGACAGGTAGTAGCTTCCGACCCACAGCGGGGGGTCGGTCTGGATCAGACCCCGCTGCGGGTACTGGCTACTACGAGAAGATGCCGCACGATCGCCGAGGGTAGACGCTGATAGGCGGCTGGTGCAAGTTCATTAAGGCTTCGGTGACGAGCGCCGAGGTGTAAAACGGGCTCATGGGCTGCGCCGCGGCGGTGACCTGTCATGCATGAGCTTTCGCTGTGCGAAGCGATCGCCGGGGTGGTCAGACCGTACGCCGACGGTCGCCATGTCGACGTGGTCCGCGTCAAGATCGGCGCGCTGCGACAGGTGGTACCCGAATCGCTCACGTTCTGCTGGACGCTGGTCCGCGACCACGAAGACATGCCCGACGCGGAGCTGGAGCTCGAGTTCGTCACCGCCGAAGTGCGGTGCCGCTCGTGTGGCGAACGGTCGACGATCACTTCGCAGTGGTCACTGCTGTGCCCGCTGTGCGAGAGCGCCGACGTCGAGGTCCTGCGCGGCAACGAATTCCTGGTGACCTCGCTGGACGTTTCGTAATGGGCCGGTGAAAGGTAGAGCACATGGGCAGGTTTCATCGGCACGACGACGGCACGGTGCACACCCACGACCACGACGAGCACGGCCATGAACATCACGACCACGGGGACCACAGCGGCTACGAGACCGGCTCGCAACGCATCGACGTGCTGGAGTCGATCTTCGCCGAAAATGACGTTCGCGCGGACTATAACCGAAAAGCCTTTGAGAGCAATGGCATTCGCGCGCTGAACTTGATGAGTTCACCCGGCTCCGGCAAGACGACGGTGCTGGGCGCAACGCTCGACGAACTCGCCGGTGAGTTCGCCGTCGGGGTGATCGAAGGCGACATCGCCACCGACCTCGATGCGGCCAAGCTCGGTGGCCGGGGTGCTCAGATATCCCTACTCAACACCGGCAACGGGTTCGGCGGCGAATGTCATCTCGACGCACCCATGGTCAACCGCGCGCTGCAGGGACTGGATCTTGGCCAACTTGACCTAGTGATCGTTGAAAACGTCGGAAATCTGGTGTGCCCGGCCGAGTTTGACGTCGGCGAGCACGCCAAGGCCATGGTCTATTCGGTCACCGAGGGTGACGACAAACCGCTGAAGTACCCGGTGATGTTCCGCGCCGTGGACGTCGTGCTGCTCAACAAAATCGATCTGGTCCCGTATTTGGACGTCGACGTCGACTCATATATTGCCCGCGTCCGCGAGGTCAATCCGACCGCGACGATTTTGCCGGTCAGCGCCCGCACCGGCGCCGGGATGTCCGCCTGGTTCGGCTGGCTGCGACGGTTCATCGCCGACCCGACGACCTGACTGCACCCCGGTGCCGGTCGTGCGCCCGGCTAGACGCGAGGGCGGAAATCGCTTGAAGCGCAATACATGCAACTGATTCGCAAGACGGTAATTGTGTTGCTGACCTGCACGCATCACTGATGGCCCAAGACGGCGATTGAGGGCTGACAATACGCCGCGGCAGGCGAAATCACGGCGAAAATCCGGAAACCCGTACGAGGCCTCCGGATTTGCCAGCGCATCGTTGACAAGGCAGTTCCGCGAGAGTAGACCCAGGAAATAGCGTCGCGTAAGCGTGCCGACCGTCGACTCCCGCGGTGCGAGGGGCCTTTAGCCCAGGCCCCGGAAAGCTGCGGTATGCCAACAGAAGCAGCAGTCAAAGCGGAAGAAACATTGATCCATGTTCTATGGATCAATGCGGGTCTCAGTTGTGATGGCGATTCGGTGGCTTTGACTGCCGCCACCCAGCCCAGTGTCGAGGAGATCGCGCTGGGCGCACTCCCCGGACTGCCCAAGGTCGCCGTGCACTGGCCCTTGATCGACTTTGAATGCGGCCCCACCGGTGGGGCCGACGATTTCCTCGAGTGGTTCTTTAAGGCCGACCGCGGGGAGCTCGAACCGTTCGTGCTTGTCGTCGAAGGTTCGATTCCCAACGAGGCGATCAAGAGCGAGGGGTATTGGTGCGGGTTCGGCAACAACCCCGCCACCGGGCAGCCGATGACCACCAGTGAGTGGCTCGACCGGCTTGCGCCGAAGGCGACGGCGATTGTCGCGGTGGGGACCTGCGCCACTTACGGCGGCATCCACGCGATGGCCGGCAACCCGACCGGCGCGATGGGGGTTCCGGACTATCTGGGCTGGCAGTGGAAGAGCAAGGCCGGAATTCCGATCGTCTGCGTGCCGGGCTGCCCGATCCACCCGGACAACCTGTCCGAGACGCTGACCTACCTGCTCTACATGGCTACCGGGCAGGCGCCGATGATCCCGCTCGATGACGCGCTGCGGCCGAAGTGGTTGTTCGGCAACACCGTGCACGAAGGCTGCGACCGGGCCGGCTATTACGAGCAGGGCGACTTCGCCACCGAATACGGATCACCGAAATGCATTGTCAAACTTGGCTGCTGGGGCCCAGTGGTCAAATGCAACGTGCCGAAACGCGGCTGGTTGAACGGCATCGGCGGCTGCCCGAACGTCGGCGGCATCTGCATCGGGTGCACGATGCCCGGGTTCCCGGACAAGTTCATGCCGTTCATGGACGAGCCACCGGGCGGCAAGGTTTCCACCACCGCTTCGGGACTGTATGGCTCGCTGATCCGCAACCTGCGCGGTGTCACCGCGCGCACCGTGGACAAAGAGCCCAAGTGGCGACACAAGGGCGACAAACTCACGACGGGCGCACGCCGCACCTGGTAGGCGCGGCGCGGCATCTGAGCTGAAGATAGGGAGCAAAGTTCGATGACAACGATCATCCCCGAGCCGTCCCACGCAAAGCGCGAGCCCGGCCAACTCGTCGAAATGGCATGGGATCCGATCACCCGGATCGTGGGCAGCCTCGGCATCTACACCAAGATCGACTTCGAGAACCGCGAAGTGGTCGAGTGTCACAGCACGTCGTCCATCTTCCGCGGCTACTCGATTTTCATGAAGGGCAAGGATCCCCGCGACGCCCATTTCATCACCAGCCGCATCTGCGGTATCTGCGGTGACAACCACTGCACGTGTTCCTGCTACACCCAGAACATGGCCTACGGGGTCAAGCCGCCGCACCTGGGCGAGTGGATCGTCAACCTCGGCGAGGCCGCGGAATACATGTTCGACCACAACATCTTCCAGGAGAACCTGGTCGGCGTGGACTTCTGCGAAAAGATGGTTTCGGAGACCAATCCGGGTGTGCTGGCCAAAGCGGAGAACACCGCAGCTCCGCATGCCGACGCACATGGGTACAAGACCATCGCCGACATCATGCGGTCGCTCAACCCGTTCAGCGGCGAGTTCTACCGCGAAGCACTTCAAGTCAGTCGCTGGACACGAGAGATGTTCTGCCTCATGGAGGGTCGCCATGTGCACCCGTCCACGCTGTACCCCGGCGGAGTCGGCACCGTCGCGACCATCCAGCTGATGACCGACTATATGACCCGGCTGATGCGGTATGTCGAATTCATGAAGAAGGTCGTGCCCATGCACGACGATCTCTTCGACTTCTTCTACGAGGCGATGCCCGGTTACGAGAAGGTCGGGCTGCGCCGCACCCTATTGGGCTGCTGGGGCTCGTTCCAGGACCCCGACGTGTGCAACTTCGAGTACAAGGACATGGAGCGTTGGGGCAACGCCATGTTCGTCACACCGGGCGTGGTGGTCGACGGCAAGCTGGTCACCCATTCGCTCGTGGACATCAACCTCGGGATCCGGATCCTCTTGGGCAGTTCGTATTACGACGACTGGACCGAACAGGAGATGTTTGTCAAAACCGATCCGTTGGGCAACCCGGTGGACCGGCGTCACCCCTGGAACCAGCACACCAACCCGCATCCGCAGAAGCGGGACATGGACGGCGGCAACTACAGCTGGGTGATGTCACCGCGCTGGTTCGACGGCAAGGATCACCTGGCGCTGGATACCGGCGGTGGCCCGCTCGCCCGGCTGTGGTCGACGGCGCTGGCCGGGCTAGTCGACATCGGCTACGTCAAGGCGACCGGTCATTCGGTGCAGATCAACCTGCCCAAGACCGTCCTCAAGGGGCCGGTTGAGTTCGAGTGGAAGATCCCGCAGCACGGGTCCAACACCATCGAGCGCGACCGCGCGCGCACCTACTTCCAGGCCTATGCGGCAGCCTGCGCACTGCACTTCGCAGAGAAGGCATTAGCGGAGATCCGCGCTGGGCGTACCAAGACATGGGAGAAGTTCGACGTGCCCAAGGAAGGTATCGGCTGCGGCTTCACCGAGGCGGTGCGTGGAGTGTTGAGCCACCACATGGTGATTCGCGACGGCAAGATCGCCAACTATCACCCGTATCCGCCCACCCCGTGGAACGCCAACCCGCGCGACAGCTACGGCACGCCGGGGCCCTACGAGGACGCGGTGCAAGGCCAGCCGATCTTCGAGGAGAACGACCGGGAGCACTTCAAGGGCATCGACATCATGCGCACGGTCCGCAGCTTCGACCCGTGCCTGCCCTGTGGCGTGCACATGTACCTCGGCAAGGGCAAGACATTGGAGCGGCTGCACTCGCCGACCCAAACGGCGACCGGGGAGTGATGCATGGCTGATCGCCCAGAGGAGTTGCAGGGGGACGCGCAGTGGCGCTCGGCGGGCGATCGGATCCAGACGCTGCTGGACGCGACGGCGGCCGGTGGGGTGGCCGCGCGGGAGCGCGCCGAGCAGCTGGTCCGCGAGGTAGTGGAGCTCTACGGCGCGGGCCTGTCGCGAGTGATCGCGGCGGTCGGCGATCAGGCGGATTCAGGAATTCTGGACCGCCTGGTCGCCGACGACCTGGTAGCCAGCTTGCTGCTCGTCCACGGCCTGCACCCGCATGACGTGCGTCGACGGGTGTCCGACGCACTCGACCGGGTCCGGCCGTATCTGGGCTCGCACGGCGGCGATGTGCAGCTACGCGACATCGTCGGTGACACCGTGTGGCTTGAGTTCGCCGGCAGCTGTAAGAGCTGCCCGTCGTCGGCGGTGACGCTGGAGTTAGCGGTCGAGGACGCGATTCGGGCTGCCGCGCCGGAGGTTTCGTCGATCGAGGTGGTGACGCCCGAGGCCGGGGCCGCCCAGGGCGCAACGGTGATCCCGGCGGAATCGCTGCTCGCCCAGGTCCATTCCAAAGCGCTGTCCAACGGCTCGGCCTGGCATCAGGTGCCCGATCTTGCCGATCTGGCTCCCGGCGAAGTCGGCGGGTTCTCGGTCGCGGGCGTCGTGGTGCTGGCCTGCCGGGTCGGCGACCAGTTGTACGCCTACCGTGATCACTGCCCGGCGTGCGATGGATCCCTGGCGGGTGCGGCGCTGCACCGACGAGCCACAGGTGGCGACCCGGTGCTGCGATGTCCCCGCTGCCACGCGCATTTCGACGTGGTGCACGCGGGCGCCGGCCTCGATGGGCTTGACAACGGCGCCCAGCGTCACCTCGATCCCATCCCGCTGCTGCGGCGCGACGGGGTGCTGTCCCTCGCGGTGCCGGCCGAGCCGATGGGCGCGCCGGCATGACCACCCCTTTTGACGTTCTGGCCCGCATCACCTCAAACCGGCGCGCGCCGGCGCCGGCCGGAGAGCGCTGCGAGATGTGCTCGGAGCCGATCGCCGACGCGCATCAGCACGTGGTGAATGTGGCTGGGCGACAACTGATGTGTGTCTGTCGTGGTTGCTATCTGCTGTTCACCGACAGCCACGCAAACCTGCGCTACCGCGCGGTCCCGGACCGGTATCTATCGTTTCCCGATTTCGCGCTTGATCGCCGCGCCTGGGAAGCGCTGCAGATCCCGGTCGGCTTGGCGTTCTTCTTCCGCAATTCGGCGCTGGATCGCACTGTCGGGTTTTACCCCGGACCGGCCGGTGCAACCGAATCCGAGCTCGACCTCGACGCCTGGAGCGCAATCAGCGCCGCCGAACCGAGGGTCGATCTGCTCGATGATGACGTGGAGGCCCTGCTGGTCCGCGTGCGCGACGATGCAGAAACCGACGCAGCGCCCGAGTGCTACCTGGTCCCGATCGATGCCTGCTATGAGTTCGTCGGCGGACTGCGGACGCGGTGGCGCGGCTTCGACGGTGGGCAAGAGGCGCGCGAGTTCGTCGACGAGTTCTTCAGCACGATCGCCGAACGCAGTGTGGAGCAACGATGACTGCCCCGGGCAGCTCATTCACCGTTGTCGACGTGGTGCCCGAACCGTATGCGGTCACGCCGATACTGACGGCACGGGTCGCCGTCTCGGTGCCCGACGACGAGCCGGTGCACGCGATCGCACTGCGATGTCAGGTCCGTATCGACCCGTTGCGGCGCGGTTATTCCGACGACGAGGCCACCGGGCTGACCGACTTATTCGGACCGCGGGAACGTTGGGCAACCACCCAGCACACGTTCCTGTGGCAACACTGCGCGGCGATGGTCCCCGGATTCACCGGCACCACCGAGGTCCCCCTCCCGCTGGAGTGCACGTATGACTTCGAGGTGACGGCGGCCAAGTATCTGCATGCGCTGCGTGACGGCCTGGTGCCGCTGCAGTTCTTCTTCAGCGGAACAATTTTCATGGCAGGCCAGCAAGGGTTTTCGGTGCAGCAAGTACCGTGGGACTGCGAGGACCGCTACGACATGCCGGTGTCGGTGTGGCGGAGCCTGATCCAGCAGCACTACCCCAGTAGCGGATGGGTGCGCCTCGGCCACGACACGGTGACAGCGCTGAACGCCTATAAATCCGCGCGCGGACTCTTGGGCCTTGACGACGCGGTCACCGAATTGCTGGCTCAGGCTCGCGAGGAGGTCCGTTGAGCGCGAATTGGGACCGGGCCCGCACCATCGCCGACGCCGTACTCTACGAGGGCTACCTGCTGTACCCATACCGCGCATCCTCGCGCAAGAACCAAACCCGCTGGCAATTCGGGGTTTTAGGCCCACCCGGTGCGGCTGACGCGGGCATCGGCGAGGATGACAGCCTGTCGGCGCAGTTCCTCGTCGATGACGCGGATGGCATCAAGCTGGTCGTGCGGTTCCTGCAATTGCAGCACCGCGCCGCCGAGCGTGACACCGGCAGCGGGCACTACCAGCCGGTCGACGAACTGACCATGCCGTCCGGGTCATGGCTCAGTTGGGACGAGGCCGTCGAAGTCGAATTGCCGTTCGGCCCCTTCGACTTCGCCGACTTCGCCGGGCCGTTGACGCTACCGTTGACGGCGCCGTCGGGCAGCGATATCGAAGAGGTCGACGGCGGCAGGCTGGTGCGAACCAGGGAAAGCATCTGCGGGGAGCTGACCGTCGGCGTCGAACAGGTGGACGGCCTGCGTCGCGTCACCGTCGCCGTCCGCAACACTGCGTCAATGGTCGGGGAGGCCGGGAAAGACTGGGCCATCGCCAAATCCCTGATCGGCACCCATGTCATCGCGGAAGTCGTTGATGGTGAGTTCATTTCGCTGCTGGATCCACCGGATCGTGTGGCGGCAGCGGTCGCCGCCTGCCGCCAGCACCGCTGCTTCCCGGTGCTGGCCGGCCCGCCCGATGAAGCCGACCTGCTGCTGGTGTCGCCGATCATTCTCTACGACCACCCCGAGATCGCAGAACAAAGCGAGGGTGCGCTCTACGATTCCACCGAGATCGACGAGATCCTGACGCTGCGTGTCATGACCATGACCGACGATGAGAAGGCCCAGGCGCGGGCCACCGATCCGCTGGCCGCAGAGATCATCGACCGCTGCGACGCGATGTCTCCCGAGGCGATGCAGCGCCTGCATGGCGTCTTGCGGGATCCCCACCTGGGTGCACCGACCGCAGAGCCGGGCCTGATCCCGGAGATACCCGACGGCGTGGAATGGTGGGACCCGCTGGCCGACAACGCTGTTCGACCGGACATCGACGCCGTGCTGGTGAACGGTGTGCGGGTGTCGCGGGGCAGTCGGGTGCGCCTGCATCCAGGCCGCCGCGCCGACGCGCAAGACCTGTTCTTCGCCGGCAAGACCGCCCGCGTCACCTCGGTGCACGAAGACGTCGACGGCAACCAGCACGTCGGAGTGGTCGTCGACGACGATCCGGCCGCCGACCTGCACGAATGGTACGGCCGCTACCTGTACTTCGCACCCGACGAAGTCGAACCGCTCGAAACCACTACCACGGAAAGGAATTCGACATGGAGATCGTAGGGTGGGTGTTCATCGGCATCATTGGACTGATCGTGTTCACGGGAGTAGTGCTGGGCCTGGTGAACCTGCCAGATGCGCGGCGCTACCTGAAGATGCGGCACATGTAGCGGATTCGACCGCCGGTATGGCCTCCCGCATCCTGGTAGCCGGCATCGGCAACATCTTCCTCGGCGACGACGGCTTCGGCTCCGAGGTGCTGCGCCATGTCATCGACCGGGTCGACGGCGCTAACGGATTGCGCGCCACCGATTACGGCATCGGCCTTATGCACCTGGCCTACGACCTGCTCGAAGACTGGGACGCGCTGGTGCTGGTCGACGCGATCCCCGACCGTGGGTCGCCGGGAACGGTGCAGGTGTTCGAGGCCGACCATGAATCACCGGATGCCCCGGCGGGTCTGGACGCGCACGGCATGGATCCCGCGACGGTGTTCGCGAGTCTTCGCGCACTGGGTGGGACTCCCCCACGCACCATCGTGGTGGGGTGTGAGGTCGCCGACGTCAGCGAGGGAATGGGCTTGAGCGAGCTCGTCGAAGCCGCCGTCCCGGGAGCGGTGCGGGCGGTCGAACGGGCAGTAACGATGTTGCGCGCCGAAGACGAAGCTCGGGTAGGAGAGGTTTGAAACATGTGTCTGGGGATTCCCGGCCAAGTCGTGCGGATGCTCGAGGGCTACAACGACCAAGTCGCGTTGGTCGAAGTCGTCGGTGAGCACCGCAAGGTCAACGTCGGCATGCTGCCGGAGGAAACGTTCGCGCCTGGGGACTGGGTGATCATCCACATGGGCTTCGTGGTGGAGAAGACCGACAAAGCGGGCGCCGAGGAAGCGATGGCCGGTCTGGAGTTGATGGGCCGTGGCCAGTCGAAAGACATCAACTGATCTAGATTTGCGGAATTTCCATCCAGCTCGCCGGAACAACGTAGCGTTTTTGGCAGCTGGCAAACGTCACGCTCATTCTCATTCGGCTGAGGTGATGGCAATGACTACAGACGCAGCGAATCCGGCGAGCCCGGCGAAAGCGGATGTGCCCCATGAAGTGGTGGTCACCTGCCCGGCCACCGGAAAGGTGGTCGGCCGGGTCCCGGTGGCGACATCGGTTGAGGTCGAGACGGTGGCGGCCCGGCTGCGGGCTGCGCAGCCGAGGTGGCAACAAATGGGCGTCGATGGCCGCGCGCGGTGGCTGGGCAAGTGGCGCGACTGGCTGCTCGATCACGCCGAGGAGCTCTTGACGTTGCTGCAACTCGAAACGGGCAAGTCTTGGGGTGACGCCAATATAGAAATCGCCGGTATGCAGTTCGTTAATTACTGGATCGACAAGGCCGCCGATTTCCTCGCCGACGAGACTGTTCGCCCCTAAGGCGCGGCCAACGCGGCGAAGAAGCTGATCATTGCCTACGAGCCTTATCCACTCGTCGGCGTGATCACGCCGTGGAACGTCCCGCTTTTGGTGCCGCTGTGCGACATTCCTGCAGCGTTGATGGCCGGTTGCGCCGTGCTGTCCAAGCCTTCGGAGGTCACCCCGCTGGCGTAGCGGATGGCGGTCGATGGGTGGAAGCAGATAGGTGCTCCCGACGTGCTCGACGCGGTGTGCGGGTTCGGCCAAACCGGGGCCGCCTTGGTCGACCTGGTGGACTGTGTGATGTTCACCGGTTCGGTCAATACCGGGCGCCGCATCGCCGTCGCGGCCGCGCAGCGACTGATCCCGTGCAGCCTGGAGCTCGGCGGCAAAGACGCCATGATCGTCTGCGCCGACGCGGACATCGACCGGGCCGCCGACGGCGCGGTGTGGGGCGCGTTCACCCTCACCGGCCAAGCCTGCATATCTGTCGAGCGGTGCTACGTCGAGGAACCGGTGTACGACGAGTTCGTCAGCAAGGTGGTGGCCAAAACCTCGCAACTGCGCCAAGGCATGGACGCCGAACACGACTATTCCTGCGAGGTCGGGTCGATGACCACCGCGCAGCAACTCGCCATTGTGTCTAGCCACGTCGACGACGCCGTCAGCAGGGGCGCGAGGGTGCTGGTCGGCGGCAAGGCGAGTGACCCCGCCACTGTGGGTCTGTTTTACCAGCCGACGGTGCTGGTCGACGTCGACCACGGCATGAAGTGCATGCGGGAGGAGACGTTCGGGCCGACCTTGCCGATCATGAAGGTTCGCGATATTGCCGAGGCGATCGACAAGGCGAATGACTCCGAATTAGGGCTGTCTGGCAGCGTCTGGACGCAAGACAAGAACAAGGGGATGGCGTTGGCGCGCAAGATGAACACCGGAACGGTGAACATCAACAATGTCATCGCCAACGGTTTCCCGGTACCGATGGAAGGATGGAACGACTCGGGACTCGGTTCCCGCAACGGCGGGGCGGGGGGATCCGTAAATACTGCCGCACCAAAAGCATTGTGGCCGACCGGGTTGCGATGAAAAAAGGGCCGCTCTGGTATCCCTACAGCCGCAAGAAGGGCAAGCTCGTGGCTGCCATGCTCGGGATGACGTCGGCCAGAGACTGGCGGCGCCGACTCGGACGCTGACGCCGGGTCACAACCACCAGGATGCGGCCGCGTCCAAGTGGCGACGCATCCGGTAACGCGCGAGACTGTCGTCGGCATCCGTGATTGCCTCGATAATTCGCAGATGAGCGCGCTGCACGTCGACGAGATCGCTGTGGGTCGGGATCGGCTGCTCGGTGCTGGTCCAGTGCCGACGAAACACCTCGACGAGGATCCGTAAGAACAAGTCCAGCACGGCATTACCGGCCAGCTGTGCCAACCCGGTATGGAACAGGAACTCCGCCATGCTGGCCTTACGCAGATCGCTACCTGCCTCCTCGACGATCAGCCGATGGGTGTCCAGGAAGGCACGCACCTCCGGCGCGTCGCGGCGTTTGACCACCTTTGCGACATTGTCGATCTCGATGGAGTCCCGCACCAACCGGAGGTCTTCCCCACGCGGCTTGCGGTATTGCAGATACAGCGCGATGGTGTCAATGCTGGCCTGCGCCTGCGGTTCTGCCACCACCAGTCCGCCACCCGGTCCGCGTCGCATCTTCGCGACGGCGTGGTATTCGAGCAGCCGCACCGCTTCTCGCAGCACCGAACGGCTCACCCGATAGCGTTCCAGCAGCGCGACTTCGGTCCCGAAGACCTCGCCGATCTGACGGCCACTGGTGGCGATGTCGTCGCGAATGGCGGTCGCCAGCACCTCGGCGAGCTTGCCATTCGGCGCCTCACGGTCCAATCTGCGCCGACTACGCGCTCGGCCGGGACGCTGGTGGTCTTGCAGCCACGCCGTCATCGATTCCGCGTGCCGCTCGCTCAGTGTCTTGGCCCGCGCCGAGTCGCCCGCGGTGACCGCGGCGACGATATCGGCGTGTTCCTGATGCCTGCGGTCGATTGCCTCAAGCGCATCGCGGGCGGAATCCAGCCGCGAATCTTGTGCATACCGGACGGTCAACCGCATCAGGATGTCGATAAAGAGTTGCAGCACAGGGTTTTTAGACTGCTCAGCCAGTGCCGCATGGAACTCGTCACGCGGCTCCTCGGCGCGCAGCACGGAACGCAGGCGGTCGATGCCCGCCTCATCGATCTGCTCTGCGGCAAGCGATGCCGCCAAAGGCTCCAGCAATAGCCGCGCGTCGAGCAGATCACTGATCGTGGTGCCCAGGTACTCCAAATAGATGATGCTGGCGTGAGTTGCCGGAGCGGCGTCGGGTTCGCAGACAAGCAGACCGCCGTTGGGCCCCCGCCGCATTCGCGCGACTTGGTGGTGCTCGACGAGCCGGACGGCTTCCCGTAGCACCGATCTGCTCACCCGATAACGCTGTTGCAGCGCCTGCTCGGAACCCAACGAATGGCCGATCGGCCAGCCGCGACGAATGATGTCGGCCTCGATGCGACGCGCAATCTGTGAAGCTCGCTTATCCGACCGGTGCTCGGCGTCAGTACCGGCTCCGACATGCTGGTGAGCTTCAGGACTCAATTGCACACTCGCACAGCGTTACTCAACATGTCAGCAACATGCATCCGGCGATCGGACCACCGCCCACCGCAGCCACCGCAACCTCCGGCCGGCGAGTCACCTGCCGCTCCCCCGCCTCGCCGCGCAACTGCAGGCAGGCCTCGTGCAGCAGCCAGTAGCCGTGCATGCGGCCCGCCGAGAGCTGACCGCCGTAGGTGTTCAGCGGCAGCGCGCCGTCCAGCGCGATACGCAGGGCCCCCTCGACGAATGGACCGGCCTCGCCGTCACCGCAGATGCCGAGGGCCTCCAGCCAGGCGAAGGTAAGAAAAGTGAACCCGTCGTAGAGTTCGGCGAGATTCAGATCGGCGGGCGTCAGGTCGGTCCGCGACCACATCTGCGCCGCCGCGTCCGCCGACGCCATCTTGGGGTAGTCCGCGCGGTGAAACCAGCCGCCGGCGCCGTCCGCGCCGCCGACCGCCTCCACCTTCACCGCCCGGTGTGGACAGTCTTTGGCATAGTCGGCGCCCGACACCACCACCGCGATCGACCCGTCGATTGGGACATCGCAATCCAACAGCCCAAATGGAGCCGACACCGGCCGTGCGCCCAGATAGTCCGCCATGGTCATCGGATCCCGGTACACCGCAAGGGGATTCAGTGCCGCGTTGCGCCTGCTGTTGATCGCGAGCCAGCCCAATTGTTCCTTGGTGGTTCCGTACAGCTCCATGTGCCGGCGACAGTTCAGCGACAGCCAGTTCGCCGCGGAATATGCATGCGCGGCAACCAGATCGTTGACATCGTCCATCGGGCCGACCACGGGCGGCTCCTCGCCTTCCGCCGTCTCGAACATCCGCGCAAGCGGCGGGGCGGGCGCATTCGTCTCTTCCTGCTTCACCGGGACGGTGCCGCCCAGCATCTGGATGGTCCGGTAGATGATCACGTGCCGCGCGTGGCCCTCGGACACCGCACGGCATGCCGAAATCACCGGGTTCAGTAAACCGCCCGTACCGAACCCCGACCCGCAGTCGGGCGCCTCGACCTGCAGCGCGGCGAGGACTTCGGAGGCGGGGGTGTCACCCAGGGTGGCGATGCCGTCGAGGTCTGCCGCAACCAGCCCGGCGTCGTCGATCGCGGCCCGAACCGCTTCCATGGTGAGGTCCAGCCCGGGAATGCCGGTGCGACGGCCGATTCGGGAGATACCGATACCGGAAATGATCGCGTCTTTTTCGAAGTAGCTCATCTACGCCGTCCGTTAGACCAACCCGCTGCACAACAACCCAAGTCAATAGAGTGTACTGTATTGCTCGTGTCGACCGAGGCGACGTCCCAGCTGCTCATCGCGCACTGCGACAATTGCGCACGCTGGGTGCATCCCGCCGCCGCCGAATGCCGCGACTGCGGCGGTCCGCTGGTCGCCCGGCCGGTGTCGGGTCAGGGCACCGTGTTCACCTACACGATCAACTACCACGCCTTCAACCCAGAGCTTCCGACGCCCTACGTGATCGCCATCGTCGAACTCGTCGAGCAGAGCGGACTACGAGTGGCAGCGAATATCGTTGACTGCGAACCCGATTCAGTGACGTGCGGGATGCGCGTTGAAGCACTGCCGGAGCCTGGCCCCGGCGGCGCACCCCGCTTCGCACCAGCCTGACCGAAACGGTTATGCGGGTTGGTCGATCAGCGCTTGCGTGCGGTGACCAGCAGGTACTCCCACTCCATCGTCGACGAACCAGCCAAGTATCGATCGCCCAGTTCAGCCAGCTCGGCGTCCAGCGCTGCGGCCCGGTCCGGCTCGCCCGCGATCCCCCGGTACGCCGAGATCGTCGGCCCGTAATGGGCTTTGAAAAAGTCGCGGAACGACACCCCGTCGGCAAACCGGTCCACTCTCAATGCACGGCGTTGCGCGGTGAAGTCGGTGATGCCATCGCCCAGCAGCCCGCGCACGTAACGTGCGCTGCCCCACTTCGGCGGCGGCTGCAGACCCGGCGGCGGCGCCACCACGTAGGGCTTCATCGTCGCGAACATCTGGCCGATGAAGCCTTCTGGCGTCCAGCTGATCAGCCCGATCGTGCCGCCGGGCCGGCAGACCCGGACCAATTCGTCGGCCGCGCGCTGATGATGCCGGGCGAACATCACTCCGACGCAGGAGAGCACCGCGTCGAACTCATCGCCGTCGAACGGCAGCGCTTCGGCATTGGCCTCAAGCCATTGCAGGTCGACGCCCCGGGCCTCGGCGAGTGCGCCCCCGCGCTCCAGCAGTTCCGGGACCAGGTCGCTGGCAATCACATTTGCGCCGGCGAGCGCGGCGGGGATCGCCGCGTTGCCTGCCCCGGCGGCGACGTCGAGCACCCGATCACCCGCACCGATCCCGCTTGCCTCTACCAGTACCGGACCCAGCGCTGACACCAGTTCGGTCGCCACCGTGGTGTAGTCGCCGAGCGCCCACAGCGCGCGCTGCTTGCTTTCAAGTCCGTGATCGGCGGTCACCGTGCCTGCGTCAATTCTGGTAGTCATTTCACTCGCCCTTCCTCGAGAATCGACCACAATCGTCGTGCTTGCCGCTGAACCGTTTCCAGTGTCAGATCTGAACCCACCGTGGTTCACAATCTGTACTAGTTAATTCCGCTGCCAGACGGTCTACTGGACGTACTGGACTGAAGGGTTTCGGAAAATGTCGACGTATGGCCAGTTCTGCCCGATCGCCAAGGCGATGGAGTTACTCGATGAACGGTGGACGCTGCTCGTTGTGAGTGAATTGCTGCGGGGCAGTGTGCATTTCAACGACCTGCGGCGTGGGCTGCCGAAGATGTCACCAGCGCTGTTATCCAAACGGCTCAAGTCGCTCTCCCGCGCAGGTGTTGTCGAACGCACCGAGATCGACGGTCGCACCTCATATTCGCTGACGCCGTGCGGTCAGGAACTCGCTGGAGTCGTGGATGCGCTCGGCGAGTGGGGAATTCGCTGGATAGGTGAACTAGGCGACGACGACCTGGATCCGCACCTGTTGATGTGGGATATCCGCCGTACGATTTCCGTTGATGCGTGGCCACGGGCGCGTACCGTGGTGGCGTTTCGCTTGGCCGGAGTGGCCCGCAAGGCCGCTCAGTGGTGGCTGATGGTGTCGGAGGGAATGGCCGACGTATGCGATTTCGACCCCGGCTACGAGGTGGCCGCCACCGTCGACACCAGCCTGCTGACCCTGACCCAGATCTGGCGCGGCGACCTGTCATGGTCCCGCGCGATGCGCAACGGCAACGTCACCATCCACGGAGCCGCGGATGTTCGCCGGGCAGTGCCCGGTTGGCTCGGCCAGTCGCTCGCGGCCGCGGTCCCCCGCCCGGCCTGAGATCGGCGCTAGTTGATCAGCGGGTCGCGCGGCATGCCCAGAATCCGCTCGGCGATCTGATTGCGGGTCACCTCGGAGGTGCCGCCGGCGATCGCCATGCCCCGGGCGCCCATGATCAACCGACCCGACAGCGCGCCGGGCCCGTCGAGCACCGCGACCTCGGGCCCGACCAGCGCGGCCATGATCGCGGCGCCCTCGACCATGTGCTCGGCCAACTTCAGCTTGGTGATGTTG
Source organism: Mycobacterium sp. (assembly GCF_035314665.1). Lineage (GTDB taxonomy): Bacteria > Actinomycetota > Actinomycetes > Mycobacteriales > Mycobacteriaceae > Mycobacterium. The sequence goes on from NZ_DATFZD010000051.1 coordinate 22,868, forward strand.
CCTTCCGGACCCGGGCCCGCTCCTTCGACGCTGCGCGCGATGCGGCGCAAATTCAGCAGTCGCAGGGCATTCTCCTCGGCGAGGTACGTCCCTACCCGAATTTGCCCGCCCGCCAAGCGATCCGGATGTTCCCCGACCAGCTGAACTAACTGCGTCGCAAGCCCCTCGTAGAAAGACCCGCTGCCGCCGATGCTGACCCGCTCGTTTCCCAGCGTCGCCCTCGCGACCGTCCAACCGGTGTTGGGCTCCCCGACGACGTCCTCGTCGGGCACGAACAGGTCGTTGAAGAAGACCTCGTTGAAGTCCGAGCCGCCGGTGATCTGCCGCAGCGGCCGAACCTCGACCTCCGGGGCCTTCATGTCGATGATCACCGTGGTGATGCCGGCGTGCTTGGGCGCCTCCGGGTCGGTGCGTACGGTGGCCAGGCCGCGGGCGCAGTAGTGCGCCCCACTGGTCCATACCTTCTGCCCGTTGATCTTCCAGCCGCCATCCACCCGGGTGGCCCGGGTCTTGATGGACGCCGCGTCCGAACCGGCGTCGGGCTCGGAGAACAGCTGGCACCAGATCTCGTCTTTACGGAGCGCCTTCTCGACGAATCGTTCTATCTGCCAAGGCGTTCCGTGCTGGATCAAGGTCAGGATCACCCAGCTGGTGATGCCATAGTCGGGACGCTTGATGCCCGCCGCACGGAATTCCTCTTCGATGACCAACTGTTCGACCGCGTCCGCGGCGCGACCCCAAGGCTTGGGCCAGTGCGGCATCACATAGCCCGTTTCGATCAGCTTGTCGCGCTGCGCGTGCTTGTCCAGTGCGGCGATCTCGGCGGCGTCGGCACGAATTCTGGTGCGCAACTCCTCGGCCTCTGGCGGCAGGTCCAGGCTGTTCTCCCGAGCGGCACCGGCGGCCGTGCGCTCGAACACGTCGCGGGCCGGCGCGTCACCGCCGAACAGTGCCGTGGTCACCAACGCTCGGCGCAGATGCAAATGCGCATCGTGCTCCCAGGTGAAACCGATACCGCCATGCACCTGGATGTTCAGTTCCGCATTGCGCGCGTACGCCGGAAAGGCCAGCGCTGCCGCCGAAGCGGCCGCCAGCCGAAACTGGTCCTCATCCTCGGATGCCGCGCGGGAGGCGTCCCATACCGCTGCGATCGCCGACTCGACGCCGACCAACATGTTCGCGCAGTGATGCTTAACCGCCTGGAACGTGGCGATGGTGCGGCCAAACTGCTGGCGCACCTTGGCATAGTCGACGGCGGCTTCGACGCAGTCGGCCGCCCCACCGACTGCTTCGGCGGCCAGCAGCGTTCGGGCGCGGGCCTGCGCCGATTCCCGCGCTCCCGGCAGGATGTCGTCGGCGGAGACACTCACCTTCTGGAGTCGGACCCGGCCGGAGCGCCGAGTCGGATCCAAATTCTCAGGGACCTCGACCGAGACTCCGGCACGCTCGCGTTCCACCACCAGCACGTCGTCACCCGCTGCGATCAACAGCAGGTCGCCCAGGCCCGCACCTAACACCAGTCCGGCCTCGCCGTCGGCCACGCCATCGTTGAGTCCTACGTGGCCTTCCAGACCGATGCCAGCAGTGACGGTTCCGTCGATCAGCCCCGGGAGCAGCCGCGACTTTTGCTCGGCGGTGCCGTCTTTGGCGATCACCGCCGACGCGATGACGGTCGGCACGAACGGGCCCGGCGCCACCGCACGGCCGAGTTCGTCGATGACGACCACGAGCTCGGGCAGCCCGTAGCCCGAGCCGCCGTATTCCTCGTCGATGTGCAAGCCGAGCCAGCCCAGTTCGACGATGCCCTGCCAGAACGGAGGTCGGGCCTCCTCGGGCGCGTCGAGCAGGGACCTCGCCGCCGAACGCGCCTTCTGCGACGTCAGGAAGCCGCGGGCGACCTCGGCGAGTTCGCGATGGTCATCAGTCAGTGCGATACCCATTCGAGGGCCTTCCTCTTGGAAGCAATAGGCCGGTCGGAAAGAGTGTACTTAAATGCGGTTGCCTCCCAACCGGGTGGTTGGCCCAAACGACGACCATCGCATCACTTAGGCGCGAAACGCTGTCCGGCGTCCAGCCGTAGGCACTGGCCGTTCAGCATCGGGTTGTCCACGATGGCCGCCACGAGTTTGGCGTACTCCTCCGGGCGGCCCAGCCGCTTGGGGAACGCCGCGTCCTTGGTCAGCGCGGTGGCGTACTCGTCCGGAATGCCCTTGGTCAACCCGGTGGCGAACAAGCTTGGCGCGATGGCTAATACGCGGATGCCCAGCGATCCGAGATCGCGTGCCATGGTCAGGCACATGCCGGCGATGCCCGCTTTGGCCGCGGTGTAGGCGACCTGACCGATCTGGCCCTCGAATGCCGCGATCGACGCGGTGTTGATGATGACGCCGCGCTCCTCGTCCTCCGGCTCGTTGCGGCTCATGTGGTCTGCCGCCAGCCGGCTGATGTTGAACGTGGCGATGAGATTGAGGTCGATCACCGACTGGAAGGACTCGAGATCGTGCGGACCGGACTTCGACATCGTCCGCTTGGCGATGCCACCGCCGGCCGTCGTCACCGTGACGTGCAGGCCGCCGAGACTGTCGACCGCGGACTGCAGGGTCTCCTCGGTACCGGCGAAATCGGTGACGTCCACCGGATAGAAGGAGCCACCGATGCCGGCGGCGACGTCCTTGCCGTCCGAACCTTCGCGATCCAGCACCGCGACACTCGCCCCGCGGGCGGCCAGTAGTTCGGCGCTGGCGCGGCCCATGCCCGAGGCGCCGCCGATGACGACCACCTTCTTGCCGTTGATCTCCATGCAAACCTCCTTAGTTTGTATCTACCGATTGCCCGGTTCCTCCTCATCGCGCTGCGCGCTCTGCATCGTCACCGGGCGTTAGCCATGCAC
>NZ_DATFZD010000052.1:0-19041 GCF_035314665.1 Mycobacterium sp.
GCGGTCGGCGTCGGTCAACGTCGGGTTGCGCACCACCCCGAGCACCCGCTGGGCCTGCTCGTAGTGCGGCATCAGCTCGGCCCGCCAGTCGGTGATGTGCGACCACTGCCGGTCTTTGAAGAACGGCTCGGGCGGCACGTAGAGCGTGTTGGCATAGTTCAGCGACCCGCCGCCCACCCCGGCGCCGGCCAGGATCATGACGTTGCGCAGCAAGTGAATTCGCTGAATGCCGTACATGCCCAGCTTCGGCGCCCACAGGAACTTGCGCAGGCGCCAGGAGGTTTTCGCGAACTCGTCATCGGCGAACCGGCGGCCGGCTTCGAGCACCCCGACGCGATAACCCTTCTCGGTCAATCGCAGCGCGGTGACGCTCCCCCCGAAACCCGAACCGATGATCAGGACGCCGTAGTCAGGTTGCATCGGAACAGTATGAACTTCAATCTCGAGATTGACGATATGCAGGAAAAGTGCGAAAAGGACCCTACGTGGCGTCAATCTCGGCGCATGCGCTCTGTTCGCTAACTCCCCAGGTCAAGCCGACCTTCTGCAATTCCTTGAGGTCGGAGTAGCCGGCCTTGGCCATCCACCGGCGCAGCGCGCCGACCAGGTTCAGCGTCCCGAACGGGTCGTCGGACGGGCCCATGAACACCTGCGTCAGCGGCGGCCGCTCACCGGTAGCGACCTGCAGCAGCGCACCACACGGCAATGACGGCTGCGTGGCCGCGGCCGGCCAGAGCCACCCCTCGCCGAGCGCCTCGGCCGCGGCCGCCAGCGGGGTGCCCAGCACCACCGCGCCGGCGCCACAGGCGATCGCCTTCGCAAGATCGCCGGAAGTGTGGATGTCGCCGTCGGCCAGCACATGCGGATACCGGTCGCCGGTCTCATCGAGATATTCGCGCTCGATCGGCAACCGACGCGAACCGCCCCGCAACCACAGGCGGTGCTGCGGCGAGGCCACCGCTTTGCGTTATCCATGATCATCGCCTGGTCTGCTACTCGTCTTCCGGCTGGCGACCAGCGCCGTGAGGTAACCGCCGAGGGAGATGCCGTTCGCGCGATCATCGAGTCAGGCTCCTGGGAGCGGATCCACGACAGCAGGCGCCGGATATCCCACACGGCCTGAGCCGCACCGTGGACCACGTTGAGCACGTCCTCACCGGGGAACGCGGCGCCCTGCGGCAGGCCCCGCCTAGGGGGCGGTGCAGGGGAAAGACGGGAAGCACGACATTCAGGCCGAGATCGGAGTGCAGATGCCAGGCACGAAACAGCGCGAGGTCGAGGGCGGCCCGTCCCATCTCCGCGCCGTGCACACACACCAGCCATGGTCGCGGCTCGCGATGCCGCAACATCAAGCCGTACTCCCGGTCATTGGCGGTGTAGCTCAGCCACCGTTGCCGGCCCGGTTCGCCCGCCCAGGGCTCATACTCGCTGTCGAAGAACAGGCGCTGGTAGCTGCGCCCCAGGCTGGTCACCGGCCTGACCGCGACGTCGGTTAGCGGCGGGGGTGCCGCGAAGAACCCCTGGGGGCTTTTCGAGCCAGCCCTGCTGTTGGTGGCAACCTCCACCCGGTCGACATCTGCGACGCCGTCTCAGGCTCGATGAGTGCGTTACTGTGGGACTATGCTGCGACTCGTCCCGATAAGGCAGTCCAATGAACCTGGTAGCCAAAGCTTTCGACAAGATCGTCAATCCACCGCGGGTGTCGGATCCGGACCGGCTGCGCGCCGCGGTGTCCGGCAAGACCGTGCTGGTGACCGGTGCCTCCTACGGACTCGGCGAAGCCACCGCGCGCAAGCTCGGGGCGGCCGGGGCGACCGTGCTGCTGGTCGCCCGTTCTGCGGACAGGCTGGCAGCCCTCGCGGCGTCGGTCAACGCGGGCGGCGGCCGCGCAGCCGCGTACCCGGCCGATCTGACCGACCTGACGGCGGTCGCTGCACTGGCGAAGAGGCTCACCGAAAACCATGGCCCGATGGACGTCGTCGTCAGCAACGCCGGCAAGTCGATCCGGCGGTCGCTGCATCTGCAGTACGACCGGCCGCAGGATTTCGACCGCACCATCGACGTCAACTACCTCGGCCCGGTCCGGTTGCTGCTCGGGCTGCTTCCCGCGATGAGGCGGCGCGGCAGCGGGCACATCGTGAACATTTCGACGCTCGGTGTGCGCACCGCACCAGGCCCACGCTGGGGCACCTACCTGGCGTCCAAAACCGCGTTCGATGTCTGGTTGCGTAGCGTCGCACCGGAGCTGCGCGCCGACGGCGTGCATGTGACCTCGGTGTACATGACGTTGATGCACACCCGGATGAGCGCACCCACGCCGATCCTGCGCAGGCTGCCGGGCCTGTATCCGGAGCAGGCCGCCGACATCGTCGCGAAGGCGATCATCGAACGGCCCCGCACGGTGCAGCCGTTGTGGGTGTGGCCGGTCGAAATCAGCTCGATGCTGCTGCCCGGGCCGCTGGAGGTCGGGATGAGGCTGTTGTATCGGTTCTCCACCGATTCCCCAAGCGCTCAGGGGATTCAGCGATGACGGCCGCGAACATCGTCACCGCCGCGGCCCGGGTGGTGCTGCGATCGGGATTGTTTGCGCCCGCTGGGCCGCTGACGATGTTGCGCATCGTGCGTGAGGCAGTTCGAGGTCGTGCGAACCCGGCTACTGGGATGGCGATCGCGGCGGCTCGCTGGCCGGACCGGACCGCGGTGATCGACGATGACGGCGCGCTGAGCTACGGCCAGCTGCGGTCCCTCATCGAATCCCTCGCGGCCGCGCTGGTCTACCGCCACGGCGTCGGACCCGGGGTCCGGGTCGGCATCCTGTGCCGCAACGGGCGCGGCTTCATGCGGGCGGTGTTCGCGGCGGCGTCGGTCGGTGCCGACGTGGTGCTGCTCAACACCGATTTCCGCACCGCCGCGCTGGCGACCGCGTTCGGCGCGCACCGGATCCAAACCGTGATTTGTGACGACGAATTCGTCGACCGGGTGCATGCGGCAGACGAGGCCGTCGCCGTCGTCGATCTCGCGGCGCTTGAGATCGACGAGCGCGAGCCACGGCCGAAGGCTGGGCCGCCCGGTCGGATCGTGCTCCTGACGTCCGGCACGACGGGCACACCCAAGGGTGTGCCGCGCACACCCAGTATCACCCCGGTACTGGGTGTTGGAGTCGTGTTCCTCGACCGCATCGGGCTGCGCGCTGGAAGCCGAATTGCCGTGCCGGTGCCCATGTTTCACGCGTTCGGGTTCGGGATGCTGTTGCTCACGGTTATACTCGGCGGCACGCTGCTGACGAGACGCCGGTTCGACGCCGAAGCAACGCTCGCGCAGGCGTCGTTGCATCGCGCGCACGCGCTCGCCGCGGTCCCGGTCATGCTCGCCCGGATTCTTGACCTTTCGGACGAGGTGCGGGCGCGAAACCCGGTTCCGTCGCTACGCGTGGTGATCTCCGCCGCGGCACGCCTGGATCCGAGCCTGGCGCAGCGATTCATGGACGCCTACGGCGAGATCCTCTACAACGGCTACGGCTCCTCGGAGGTCGGCATCGGGTCGTTTGCGACGCCCGCCGATCTACGGGAGGCACCGGAAACGGTTGGCCGGCTGGTCGCCGGCTGTCCGGTCGAAATTTTCGACGAGAACCACAGTCCCGTCGGGCCGCACGTCATCGGGCGGGTGTTCGTGGGTGGTGGCCTGACGTTCGACGGCTACACCGGCGGCAGTGGCAAGGATGTGGTCGCCAGGATGACGGACACCGGGGACATGGGCTACTTCGACGAGGCGGGGCGACTGTTCATCGTCGGCCGCGAAGACGACATGATCGTCTCCGGTGGAGAGAACGTCTACCCCCGCGCGGTTGAGAACGCGCTCGGCGAACATCCCGACCTGGCCGACCACGCGGTGATCGGTGTCCCGGATGAGGACTTCGGCCAGCGGCTCGCTGCGTTCGTCGTCCCCCGCCCGGGCGCCGACATCGACGAAGCCAAACTGCGGGAGTACCTGAAGGACAAGGTGTCTCGCTTCGAAGAACCGCGGGACATCACCGTCGTCGCCGAGATCCCACGCAATCCCACCGGCAAGGTGCTGCGAAACGAACTGCCGACATGACGGGCGACGCTGCTGGCGCCAGCGCATCCCGATTCGGCGCCAAAGCTGACCATGCCGGACCCGCATCTGGGTCATGCCGGCTCTTCAAACTTAATCGGGCAGTTGTGATTTCGCTCTCATGGGCGTGTCGTCGAAGTTGGAGGCCCTTGGCCTTCTGAAGTCTGAAAAGTTGCGAAGCATTCAGGCGAACGAAGGGAACCAAGGCCGTGTCCGACGGTACGACATTGTTGTTTGGGCTGCCAGGAGTGAAGGTCGAGCGTGTCGAGCGTTTGTCGGACCGGATGCGAGTGGTGCACGTGTCGACGCCCGAGGAGCCGGCGGCGGCGTGCCCGTCGTGCAGGGTATGGTTGAGCCCTCTGTGCCCGCGGGCTGCGGTGCTCGACCACCCGTCGGCGCGTGATGCCGTGCGCAGCGAAGTCGAGTGGCGTGCTCGCCGGCCTGAGCGCCGCTCACACGAACGCGCCCACGCCGGTGATGTCGCGGCCGCGACCATGGGGTCGATGCGACAGTAGGCGGAGTTGGTGCGGCCCTAAGTCCTTGACCGATGGCTTATTGCCAAGTGATCTAAGCGACTTTCGACCGCCGGAGCGAGGCCCTAATGCCCTCGTTACCAATGATCTCCGGCGAGGAAAATCTCCGTCACGGTTCGGATTCTTGAGCGGAAGCACCAATATGTCCGGAGGCCTGCACTATGACCAAACCGATTCCGCCGCTGGACCTGTCATGGCTGCTGATCGAGTCACCGACCAGCACGACGCACGTCGGGGCGATGCTGCTGTTCAAAAAACCGGCGGGCCGCACGCCCATCGTGCGCGAGATCGTGGAGGCGTACCGGGCGTACCCGCCGGCGCCGCCGTTCAACTATGTCCCGGAACTCTTGGGAGGTGGCGCCCCCCATTTCCGGGAGGTGGCGAGCTGGGACCCGCACTACCACATCCAGCATCTGGCGCTGCCCGCCGGAGCCTGCTACGACGACCTTCTGCGGCTGGTCGCCGATCTGCACGAGCCGAAACTCGATCGCGACCGCCCGCTGTTTCGCTGCTGGGTGCTCGATGGGGTACCGGGGCGCATGTTCGCGATCTACACGAAGAGCCATCACTCCATCATCGACGGCGAATCCGGCCTGAAAAGACTGTACGCCGGGCTGGGCACGTCCGATCGACACACGGTCCCCAAGCCCGGCTTTGCGCTCGGCTTGCCGGCACCCGCGCCGCACCCGCCGACACCGGTCGCGCGGCGAATCGCCGACTCGATCCGCGCGGCGGTCACGCAGGTCGAGGCACTCAACCAGGTCTCGATCGGCGCGCTGCGCAAGACGCTCGCCGGGCTCGTGGGCTCGCATCTCGAAGGCAGCCTGCCGTTCACCGCGCAGCACGCCCCGACCAACGAGCCGCTGCAAATGGGGCGGAGATTCGCGACGCTTTCGCTGCCGCTCGAGGAGATGCACGAGGTCGCCCGGCACTTCGGGGCAACCCTCAACGACGTGGCCGTCACCGTGGTCGACGCCGGGCTGCACGCCTACCTGCGCGAGACCGGCCGCGCCTTCGCGCACCCGTTCATCGCGATGTGTCCGCTGTCGCTGCGTGCCGAGGGCGATACGGCGATCGGCACGCGGGTGTCGGCGATGTTCGTGCGACTCGGCGAGCCCGGCACGACCGCACCGGAGCGAATCCGGCAGGTGGTGGACTCGATCGCCACGGCCAAGAAGGAGCTGGGCAGAATGTCGAACGACGCGGCGATGACCTACGCGGTCGGACTCATCGCGCTCGCTGGCCTGGCAGCATCGACACACCTGGACCGGGTTACGCACCCTGCCTGCAACCTCGTTATCTCCAATGTGCCGGGCGCGAAGGAGCCCCGGTACCTCAACGGTGCACGCCTGCTTGGCATCTATCCGGTCTCCGCGCTTGCCGCCTCCATCGGGCTGAACGCCACGCTTACCTCCTACCACGACCGCATGGACTTCGGGTTCGTCGCAAACGCCGCGGCGATTGACGACCTAACGGAGCTCGCGCGCCACACGCTGCAGGCCTATCAGGAACTGACGGAGGCGGCGGGGAAGCAGCCGGCGGGTCCAAAGCGCGCGTTTTCCTGAACGACCGCCACCTCGAGCCGCCGCAGCCGGCGGTCAGCTCAAGATCACTTCAATCGATCTCTCCCACATCCTCCGCGACCCGCCCAGGACGGCGACGGGGCTCTGGTCTCATTCGGGCATATCGCGGTAGCGACCCACGAGCGCCAACGACCCTGCGGGCCAGCAATGGGCGTCGGCAGACTTCGAGACCGGTGATTGCTGCTGCTGTGTAGACATCCCAGGCCTGTAACTTGTCAAGCCGCCGACGGCATGCGGTGGACCCAGGCGGTTGTTCGGCGTAGTGGGGTGTCGTGGCGCAGGCAGCCGTGCAGGATGCCCACGAGTCGGTTGCCCAGGGTGCGAAGCTGGTGGGTGTCGCCAGCGCCGCGGTGCCGGTCATAGAGCGCCTGTGCGCCGGGGCTGGTGGAGATCGCGTCCGGCGTTCAGCGGGAAAGTGTTGCAGCGTCGACTCTGTGGCGCCGCGGTGTGCGCAGACCGAGCACGCGTCGGCCGATATCCAGAAACTGCTGGCGCAGGGAGTCCTCGTCGATATCGGCCGCTGCGCCCGCTGCCGCCCCAGCCAATCCGGTCAGGATGGCTGTGGCCTTGATGATGCCGGCGGGCCCGGGTTCCGGCTCTGCGAGCAAGGCCATCTGGCGCTCGATCACATCGCTCCATTCGGGTTGGTCCCTTAACACACCGCGGACGCTGGGGTCGGAGGTCAAGACGGCAGCGACCGACCGGTTCCTGGCAACGACATCCGCGTAACCGCTCAACATCGACTCTGCTCGGGCGTGCGCGGTGCGTTGCCGGTCCGCGGCTTCGATGACGGGTCGAATTTGATGCAGGATCGGCTCCATCGCGGCGATCAGCAGCTGTTCGCGTGTACGGAAGTGGTAGTAGATCGCGGCCTTGGTGAACCCCAGTTCGTCGGCGATCATTTGCAGCGAGGTACCGGCGAAACTGTGCCGGATGAACAGTGCCAGAGCGACATCGAGAAGACGTTGCCGGGTATCGGTCGGCCAACCGGCATTGTCCAATGCGGGTGCGGTCATGCCGTCCCTTCCTCATCGTCTACTCGATCGCTAAGCACACTACTTGTCGATCGGCAAGTACTCAACTTTACGATCGACTAGCATTTCACTTTACGATCGGCTAGCATCTCGGGTACCAGCGGCGCAGGATCGGCCGCCGATTCTCATGCACAGAGAGGCTGTAGATGGGCCATCTTGAGAAGCTCGCGGAGGTTCGTGGACGCAGCACTACCCTGACCTCGACATCGCGCAGCGGTCATCTGCGGCCTCGGTGAGGTAGGCACGTGCCGAGCCAATCGCCCACCGAAAGTTGCTGTCCGACGCAGACGCCTGACGACATCGATCTTCCCGCGCTGCGGGAAAGGTACCGCCAGGAGCGTGACAAGCGACTGCGCACGGACGGTTCGAAGCAGTACGTGGAGTTGGCGAACGAATTCGCCGAGTACGCCGAAGTCGATCCGCACACACCACCAATGGTCCGCGACCCGATCTCCGAGGAGGTCGACGTTGCCGTTCTCGGCGGGGGTTTCGCCGGTTTGCTGTCGGCGGTCGCGCTGAAGAAGGTCGGCGTCGAGGATGTGCGGATCATTGAAATGGGTGGAGACTTCGGGGGCGTCTGGTACTGGAACCGTTTCCCCGGGATCCAATGCGACAACGACGCGTACTGCTACATGCCGCTGCTCGAAGAACTCAACTACATGCCGACCAAGAAATTCGCCGATGGCGCCGAAATTTATGAGCATTGCCGGCGAATCGGTAAGCACTTCGGTCTCTACGATTCCGCCATCTTCTCCACTCAGGTCCGCACCCTGCGCTGGGATGAGCCGATCAAGCGTTGGCGGGTCAGCACCAACCGCGGTGACGACATGCGCGCCCGCTTCGTGGTGATGGCGTCGGGTTCCTTCAACCGGCCGAAGCTGCCCGGCATCCCGGGGATCAAGGACTTCAAGGGCCATAGTTTCCATACGTCACGGTGGGACTACGAGTACACCGGCGGGGACGCGAGCGGTGGGCTGGACAAGCTGGCAGACAAGCGAGTGGCGATCATTGGCACGGGCGCGACCTCCGTTCAGGTGGTTCCGTTCCTGGGCCGGCACGCCGAGCACCTGTATGTGTTCCAGCGCACGCCGTCATCTGTCGACCAGCGGAACAACCAACCCACCGATCCCGAATGGGTGAAGTCGTTGAAGCCGGGTTGGCAGAAGGAACGGCAACGCAACTTCCACGCCTGGGCCTTCGAAGCGCCTGTGCCGGGTCGGCCCGACTTCGTCTGCGACTTCTGGACCGAAGTGGGCCGCAATATGGCCGCAAAGCTCGCTGAGATGGACGATCCCGCCGCACTGTTTGCCGAGCAGCTCACCGAACTGCGCGAGCAGGTGGACTACCAGGTGATGGAACGGTTGAGGCGCCGCATCGATGACATCGTCGAGGACACGCAGACGGCCGAGGCCTTGAAGCCCTACTACCGGTTCTTGTGCAAGCGGCCCTGCTCAAACGACGACTACCTGCCGACCTTCAACCGCAGCAACGTCACGCTGGTCGATGTGTCGCAGACGAAAGGTGTCGAACGGGTCACCGAAAAGGGGGTCGTCGCGGGCGGCGTCGAATATGAGGTCGACTGCATCATCTTCGCCAGCGGCTTTGAAATCACGACCGAGATCAGCCGCCGCTACGCGATCGATGCGATCGAGGGTCGCGAGGGCCTGTCGCTCTTCGATCAGTGGCGGGACGGCTACAAGACGCTCCACGGGATGACCAGCCATGGTTTTCCCAACCAGTTCTTCATGGGTTTCACTCAGGCGGGCGTGGCGGCGAGCAACAGCGCGATGTACGAGCAGCAAGGCGAGCACATCGCCTACATCATCGCTGCAGCGCTGGCGCGCGGTGCCACCGCGGTGGAGCCCAGCCAGGAGGCTCAGGACGAATGGCGCAGAGTCATCCGGGAGACCGCCGTCCCCAATACACAATTCGAGCTCGAATGCACGCCAGGCTATTACAACAATGAAGGCGGTGGCGGCGGAGAGGGAATCCGGTCACATCTGGGCGAACCCTTTGGGCCTGGCTTCTATGCCTTCGGCGAGTTGCTGGCTGAATGGCGCGGCAAGGGCGATCTCGATGGCCTTGTCCTCGGAACACGATGAGGAGACTGTGATGACGATCGCGACGAGGGATATCACGCCCCGGACAGCGACCGAGGTCCTGGCGGACAAAGACGAGCTGCTGAGCGGCGTCCACGCCGCGAGGCTGCGTGAGTTGCTCGAACACCGGGGCGTGCTGGTCTTTCCACGGATCGGTTTCACCGATGACGAGCAGGTCGCCTTTACGCAGACGCTGGGTAGCTTGGCGCCCGAACTTCGGGGGGAGCAGGTCTACAACGTCACGCTGGATACGCAGGTCAATCAGCAGGCCGACTACCTGAAGGGCTCGCTGTACTGGCACATCGACGGAACAATGAACGAGGTACCAATTCTCGCGTCGTTGCTGTCGAGCAAGGTGCTTCCGGCCAGCGGTGGTGGTGACACCGAGTTCTGCAACACATACGCCGCCTACGAGGATCTGTCAGACGGGGATAAGTGGGAGCTCGAAAGACTGCGCGTGATGCACTCGGCGTGGAACACGCTGTATTACTACGATCCCGAGCCCAGTCTCGAATCCCTGCGACGCATGATGGCAATCGGGGACCGGGAGTTGCCGCTGGTGTGGACTCATCGTTCGGGCCGCAAGTCCCTGATCTTGGGCTGCACAGCGCGCCACGTCGTCGACATGGATTTCAAAAAGAGCGCCGAATTGCTCGTACAGCTGCGTGATTGGGCCACACAACCGCAGTTCGTCTACCGTCACCAATGGTCGGTTGGGGACCTCGTCATCTGGGACAACACCGGCACCATGCATCGCGCCATGCCCTACGATCCCGACTCAGGCAGGTTGCTGAATCGGACCAAGCTCAAGGGTGAGGAACCCTTCGCCTAACGGGTGAGAGGGATCGGAATGGACGCCGTCACAGCGGAACTGAGAAATTTGCTCGAGCGCGAGATGATCCGCGACCGTATCGGCCGCCTCGCCCGCGGCGAGGATCGCCGCAACGCCGAACTCATTTCTGCATCGTATTGGCCCGACTCGACGATCGATCACGGCGTGTTCGTCGGCTCCTTCGAGGAATACCTCGCCTGGGTTGTGCCCGGCTCGCCGGAAATCCAGGCAACGCAGCATGTACTGGGCCAGAGCGTGATTGAGCTGAGGAGCGATACGGCTCTCGTCGAAACCCACGTGATGTCCTACCATCGCCTGGCGATGGGAGACGAGCACCGCGATACGGTCATCGGCGGCCGATACCTCGACCGGATGGAAAGGCGTGGCGGTGAGTGGCGGATCGCGCAGCGCACGATGCTCTACGACTGGTACCAGGATCTGGGTCAGTCGATCGACTGGTCGCAGGGCGTGATCGGCATGCCATTCAGCGCAGACCACTACTCGGGCCGGGCCGTCGGTGATTACAGCGAAACATTCTTCGGCGAGCGATGGCCGGAACAGCGCGGCAGTACTCCCAAATGAGGATGCTGACAGGCAAAGTCGCAGTGGTGACTGGCGCCAGCCGCGGGATCGGCAAGGGTATTGCCCTGGCGCTCGGGGCGGAGGGGGCCACTGTCTACGTCACCGGGCGCACGGTGGCGCCAGGCTCTCACCCGCTGCCCGGCACGGTGGTCGAGACGGCGGCGGAGGTCGATCGCCGCGGCGGCAACGGAGTCGCAGTCCAGGTCGACCATGCCGATGACGAACAGGTCGCGGCCCTCTTCGATCAAGTCCGGCGCGAGGAAGGCAGGCTCGACATCCTGGTCAACAACGCCTTCGCCCTCCCCGAGGACCTGACCGACCCCAGACCATTCTGGGAAAAGCCGCTGTGCAATTGGGACATGGTCGATGTCGGCGTCCGCTCCAATTACGTCGCTGCCTCGCATGCGGCCCAGATCATGGTCCTGCAGCAGTCGGGGCTCATCGTCGCCATCTCGGGCTACGTCGGGGTGACCTACACCTACGGTGTCGTCTTTGGGCTATGCAAGGCTGCGGTCGACAGGATGGCGCGGGACATGGCCATCGAGCTCGAACCGCACAACGTCGCGTCGCTCTCCCTGTGGCAGGGACTCACCCTCACCGAGCGGGCGCAGCACAATCTGACGTGCAATCCTGAGATGACAAAGCTGACCGTCACCAATCCTGCCGTCGGCTGCACCCCGGAATTTCCCGGTCGAGTCATCGCCGCGCTGGTCGCCGATCCTGACGTGATGAAGCGGTCAGGAGGTACCTTCATCACCGCCGAGGTCGCCCAGGACTACGGGATCACCGACATCGACGGCAAAGTCATTCCCTCGCTGCGGGCCGAACGCGGCGCACCGATCTGGAGGCCGATCACCGAGGGCCGCCATGGACGCTGACCGGCTCGAACGGATGGACCAGCTCCTCGATCGCCAAGACATCCTCGACTGCCTCACCAGATTCAGCCGCGGCATGGACCGATTTGACCGAGAACTCTTCCTATCCGCTTTTCATCAGGACGCGGTGATCGCTGCAGGCGATTTCGTTGGAGGCCCAGTAGATCTCTACGAATGGGCGTCGGCGATGCACGAGCAGGGGCAGTTCGCAACGCACCACAACCTGCTCAACAACACCTGCGAGATAGATCGCGATATCGCACATTGCGAGACCTATTACCTATTCGTCGGGCGCAACCGCGACGAGACCAACTGGATCGCCGGGGGGCGCTACTTCGACCGGCTGGAACTGCGCAATGGAGCATGGCGGATCGCGGTCAGGACCAACGCCATCGAATGGTCGGGGATGATCCCAACCATGCCGCTCCCGTTCGCCGAGGTGCCCGACATCCACTGCAACGGCACACCATCGCGCAGCAGGGCGGATCCGTCTTACGAACGGCCGCTGGTCAACCAGCGCGAGAGGCGCACCCCGCTCAGCGACGTGTCTGACGCCTGAAAGCGGCAGGCCAACCTGGCAACAAGCCCCACGGCCAATTCCAGATCCTGTTCCGCTTCTACAGACCCGACAGGCCGGCAACGGGTTAATCGATGGAGACAAGTCCCGCTATTCGCCGTCGGGGAGCCCTGCTTTGTGACCACACGTTACGAGCGGTGGTGAACGATCTGCGCGTCGGTGCACGTCCCGCCGCGCCAACAACTGTCGCCTGACGCCGCCGATCAGCGGAAATGCATTAACCCATTTTTCTGGGGGTCAGCCAGCCCGGTGCTCACCGTGATCTGGCGGTCGTACCGCAAACCGTGATCGTGCGACCATGTCAGCTGGGGGCTGCCATCAGCTGGTCAAGATGGCCGCGCTGAGTAATCACGGCGTATCGATCCGCGGGGAGTGCGTCTGCGTTGATGTCGCGGTCACCAGCGGTATCTACCGAATCGGGACTGGAACCCCGACCTGAATCGGCAGGCCGCACCGCATGTCGATGACGTGGTATCTGGGAAAGCAACGCAGGCTGAACTGGTCCTTCTGCCGGGCAGGGGACATCAACCTGGAACCGGAGAGCCCGCGACCACGAAGGATCGAGGTTAGTCGATCCGTGCTGTTTCTTTGCGTTCGGTGATGGGGCGGGCCAGTTCCTTTGCTTCGCAGTTCTTTTGGAGTTTGTCCAGGGTTTCGTCGAGACCGGGGCCGAGCCGGGGACCGGGGGTGAAGGTGGCCGGCAGATGGCGCATGCCCTGGATCACGCCGATGGTTTCGTAGTGCACCGTGCCCTCGGGGTCGCAGCGGCAGTCGGGCATCCGATCCAGCATGGCGGTGAGCATCGACTTGAAGACGGTTCGCCCCACGTTCGACCCGATGCAGCGGTGCACGTCGATGCCGAAGCTGAAGTGGCGATTGCCTTTTCGGTCCAGAATCAGCGTGTTGGGATCAAGGAAGATCGCTGGGTCACGGTTGGCCATCGCCCAGGAGATCCACAGTCGTTCGCCCTCTTTGAACTGTGTCCCCTCGATCTCGACCTCTTCGGAGAACGTGCGCCCATCACCGGGTGCCGGTGTGTAGAAGCGCAGGAACTCCTCGGTGGCCGAATCGAGCAGGGTGTCTCGCTCGCGGCTGAGCCGGTCGCGCTGGTCGGGGTTCTCCGAGAGCCACTCCAGTGAATGCGCGGTCAACGCGGTGGTGGTGTCGAACCCGCCGCCGATGATCAGGGTGAGCATTCCGAGGAGCTCGATGTCGGGGGCCGGCTCACCGTCGATGCGCATGGTGACCAGCGCATTGACCAGCCCCGGCCGGGGGTGTTCCCGGATCTCGTTGATATTGGCCAGCAGGTCCAGAGCCATCTCCTGGTTCTGTTCAGCAACTCCGCAACGAGCGCGCTGACCGCACGATGCGCTTCCTCGGCGTGCGCCGTCGCGGCGATGACCGGTCGGTGTGATTGAGCCATTGACGTCTCCCTTCACCGACTCAACGTCGGCGTACAAGTCGGTATGTTCAGCGCTGCAACGGGTTACACCACTGTCCGTAAACCTCCGTATCAAAGTCGACCCCGCCAGCTTCGACAATGAAGGCCGCTGCCTGGGCACGGACGCGGGCCGACCTGAAACCACGCTAAAGGCTCAACCATCGTTGAGGTCAAGTAGCGGGCTGGGCCAGCTGCACAGCGAGCTCGACGATGCCCTGGACATGATGTTCGGCGCCATGCACAGCCCCGATGGTCTGCTACCGCGGGCGGTACACGTCCGCGCGGTAGTCAACCCGCAGGATCGATACGAGGCTGTGCTCCTCGTCAAGCCGGTACAGGATGCGGTACGGGCCGCGGCGGGCGCTGAAGCTGCCAGCCAGGTCGCGGCGTAGCGGCTTGCCGACGCGGCGCGGTTCCTGTGACAGGTCCCCGAAGGCGAATTCGATGACAGCGGACAACACGCGCGGCGGGAGCCGGTTGAGGTCCCGGCGGGCCGTGGCGGTGAACCGAACCGTATAGGCCACCGCCGCCGGTCAGCTCTCTGCGCGCGGCACACCGAATTCGGCGCGGATCTCATCTTCGCCATAGGTCCGGCCGGCCGCAATGTCGGCGTCGGCTTCGGCGATGGACTCCTTGATGCCGGGCTGTGAGAGCCAGTACAACGTCTCCTGCAGCGATTCCCATTCGTCGGCGCCGACAAGAACGGCCGCCGGCGCGCCGTTCTTGGTGATCGTGATCTGCTCCTGGGTCAGCGCAACAGCGTCGACGTACTCGTTCAGCTTGTCCTTGATCTTCGAAATCGGGAGGATCCGCATAGGGCAAGTGTAGGCTTTTATATAGCCCCGTGAAAGGCCTGAATAAAGGACATAACGTTTCTTATGTCAAGTGGCCGAAGTCCGCAGTCGCGGCTTGAGGACGCCGAAGCCGTAGATCATGAGCGCTGCTTGGACCGCCAGGCCGATCCCGGCTGACACGACGTGCACCATCGGCGAGACGAGCTCATGCGCCGAGAGGTACACGATCGTGTAGATCCCGACTGGGATGTTGACAAGCAGGCTCACAACGAAGCCAGGGTTGTATCCCAGTTTGACGAACATCACCACATGCGAGAGCGCATTGATGACCGAGAAGTAAGCCATCCACAGCCCGAACGGCAGGCCGACCGTCGTGGCCAGAACCGCCGAAATGGGAAATGCGACATACACGACTGGCACGTTGATCCATACCGACACACGCGCGTTGAGCGGCTCCTCCGCAAGCGGCGAGCCCAGCACTTTCGTGTTGAAGAACTCTTTGAAGCCACCGGGGAACACATACTCCTCGAACTGGTGCAGGAAGTACACCGGCAGTTGGGCCCAGATGAGGAACAGCGGGAAGTCCGATCTCAGGATAAACAGCACCAACAGCATCGTCACGTACACGGCCAAGAAGATCGTCGAAATCGGCCAGTACCGCTCAAGCCACTTCAACACCATCCGCTCCTCACACGCACATAGACCGCAGGCACGATCGGCGACGATCGGGTGGTGGCTCGCCGAGGCCCCATGGCGGTCGCAATCCCTGCCCGAGTTGGGTGGATTCACCACGGTAGGCCGATTCGAACTCGAAATCCAAAGGTGCGGCGTGGACTCCGAAATATCAGCCCGCCCGCCTGACATACGTCGACGGTATTGACATAGGTAGGAGCGGGGTGGATCGCTGGGTTGTGGATGTCGACGTATCGCTAGCGGTCATCGCATCGGTCGCCGATGAGCATCCCGTACACCGAGCGCGGAGCTCGTCCCCAACGCCCACCGACGAATATGCGGAAATCGAATACGCTTAATTACCAGTAAAACTCGCTGTATTCTTTATTGCGTTACGCGCAGCATGTTTCGATATTTGTCGATGGAGTCGCTTAGTTGGTGCCAGCCGTGTTCTACAGTAGCGCAACAGTTTCCGAAGCCCGCTCGTCATGCAGATCTGAGAGCGATGATGCATCGGATGAATCAGCTCGGCACGATCAGGCCAACGGTGCTGCGCCCCCGCCGGGGGACTGATCGCCGGCGCGGGTCATGCCGATGGGAGCCACCCGGGGCGTCGTCGACTGTGGCCCACAGCTTGGCCGACCTGAGCCCGCCCCCGCAATTCGAGACGGCGGGCCACCTTCGCCATCGCGCGCGAGAAATCGTCGAACTTCTTGACGGAATGCCGTAACGATAAAAGAGCGCCACGCAAATCGGGGTGCACGGCGCGCTGAGATACTCCAGCCGCTGGTCAGTGAACCGGCGCGAACGTTTGCGTAACGTCAAACGAGTTGATCGGCATGCCCACCTCCGCAACGCTGCGAGCTCGTGGTCCTCATCGTCTCCTTCCTTGACGTGGTCGCGAGCGACGAACACCCATGGCGCGCAGGGACTCCACATCGAAGGGACCGGTGCCCAGGATCTGGTGCACCTCCCACTCGATGATCTCGATGCGGGCCTGCCGATGTGCCGCCAGGGGGTCTTCGGCGGCGACCCGGGCCGCGTCGTCCCGCGAGTGCGCCCGCACCACGTACAGGCCGGTGCTGCGATCTCGCGCCGGTCCGGACATGACGATCGTGCCGTGACCGTGTTGGGCGCGCATCCAGGTCAAGTGCTGCCCAAGCAGGGGGTCGTCCACAGTGATCGGGTGCGGGTCGTGGCGAAGCACCAAATACCAGTTCATTGTTCCTCCTCGGGTGCTGTCAGGTTTCCGCCGCCCGCAGCATCGGCGGCGGCCAGCTGGCCGAAGAACGCCACGAGCAGCTCGTCGTCGCTGTCTGGTGGCATGCGATCGAGGCGCTCGAGAGCCTGATCCAGCACCGGCGTGTCGGCACCCACTGTGCGGCGAAGTCGTGCAGTTCGGCCAACGACGCGGCCAGCGTGCGCAGCGGCGCCCCGCCGGTGTGGCTGCCAACCGGGCCGAGTACCCGCGGACCGCGCATGTCAAAGACGTTCGAGGACACGATCGTTCCCGACAGCATCGCCAGCACATCGGCCAAGTCCAGGCCGGCTTTGTGGGCGAATGCCAGGGCTTCGGCGGCAACGAGGCTGTGGCCGGCCAGCAGAAGATGCGCGGTGTATTTGGCCCGCGTGCCGCGACCAAACTCGCCCAGGTAGTACACCCGGGAGCTGATCGCCGTCAGCAGCGGCAGCACCCGGTCGTGGGCCTCGCGGGGCCCGCTGCTGAACAGCACCGCCTGCCCGCTGATCGGGCAATCCAGCGTTGCCCAACCCCGCTCGCCCAGTTGGCGGGCCGCGGCACGCTTGGCTTCCTCGGGAAGGGTGCTCATCTCGATCAACACCCCGCCGCCGCGGGTCGCCGCCGCCAAGCCGTGCTCGCGGCTGATCACCGAGGCAAGCGCCTGTGCGGAGGGCAGCACCGTCACGACCACCGGGCACGACTGCGCCACCTCTGCCGGGCTGGAGCCGGCCCGACCGCCGGCGCGAAGAAACGACGGCGGCGCGCCGCTGCGCCGATAGCCGACGACGGTGAGGCCGGCGGCGAGAAGCCGCTGCGCGACGGGCAATCCCATCTCCCCAGACCCACCACCCCGATGGTGCCTGCAGCGTCCGCACTGGGGTTTGCCGTCATCAGATCACCTCCTTAGACATGTGGGCTGGGCGTGGCCGACTCGGCGTGCTACGGAGACCAATGCTGCGCCAGCCAGTGTTCGAAGGTCTGCACCCGCGGATCGAGTTGGGCGGTCAACGCGCGATCGGCCTGATAGGCGGGCGGTTTGGCGAACCACGCGAACATCGCCCGCAGATCGTCGTCGCCGGCGGCGTCCAGCGGTAGTGGTTTGTAGCGTGCCGGCATCGCCGCCTGACGCCCGAAGGTCGCGGCGATCTGTGAGCCAGTCAACTCGTCGCCGGCGATCTCGACCGCACCGCAGGGCACCCGACCCGGGTCGATGACCACCGCCGCGGCCACGACGTCGATGTCCTCGACCGCTACCATCTGCAGGGGATGCCGTCGGGCAGCGGCAAACGCACCGCGACGGTTCCGTCCTCAGGGGCGGGTGGCCGGGCCACCAGGTTCTCGTAAAAGAATGGGGGCCGCACGAAAATCGCGGGAATCCCGATACTTTCGATGTGCTCCTCGACGCGCGGCTTGCTTTCAAAATGCGGGATTCCGGTGTGGCGCTCGGCGCCGCCCACCGAGGTGTAGACCAGATGGCCCACCGACGCCGCTTTCGCCGCGTCGGCGATGGCGATGCCGCTTTCGCCGCGTCGGCGATGGCGATGCCGTCCGCGGTTTCCCGGCCAGAATCCATCGTGGTCATCGCAAAAACTCGAGACACCCCATCAAAGGCCGCCCGCAGCGTGTCGGATCGTCGAAATCGGCGAACACCAACTGCGCACCAGCCGACGCCAGTGCCGCAGCCGCCGGCTTCGCAGGGTCACGCACCAGCGCCCGTACGCTCACTCCCGCGCTCAGCAGCGCCCGCGCCGCCGCGCCGCCGTGGCGTCCCGTGGCTCCGACAACGGCGACGATTCCGTCTACCGGCATGGTCTTGCTCCTCTTCGAATCGTGGCTCTAAACGCGTCGACTTCCTCGGGCGACCACTGATCCATCGGTGCACAATTGACGGCCGGGGCCGGTCCGCCGCGGTAGTGCTTGAGCAGCAGGTATTTCATGATGACGTTCCTTTCCTGTCCTGGGGACATCGTCGTCGGTGACACTCCGGGGACGGAACCGAGCGGCCGTTCTCGACATTGTGGACCAACGGCCGCACCATGAATGCCGCCACTCCAGCAGGTGCACCAACTCGCGAACGAAACACAACGGCAGCGGCTGCATCCCCGGCGTCGGCTGCGGCTCCGGTCACGGATAACAAGCGAATCGGGCACGGGCACAGCCGGTCTGGTCCAGAAGCGGTTGGCGCGGCCCGCGCCAAAGAGGCGGGCGCGAAGAGCTGGGTCGCTTCTCGGAGGCTGCGTCGACGAACGAGAAATTGATCGTTGATCGCTCACGCGACATCTCGTGGGAATCGTCAGGACGGTTGTCACCGAAGCGCCCCCTGCGGCGGCGTGCGCGATCAGATCAGATGACGACTAGCGTCGGCGTCATCCTGCCAACGCGATGGCGGTGCCGATCGGTGCGATCACCGGGCCGGGGTCTACCGTCGAACGTGATATGTCTACCGTCGAACGGGATATCTGGAGATGAGGCCACGTGGATAGAGCTGACCACGAGCGGCGGGACGATTTCGACGAGCGGACTTTACATGTCGGCGCGGGTTTTCACGAGCAGGAGCGCCCGCAGCTAGCGGAGATGTTGGCGCCCCTGGCGGCGCACCTGGGACGGTGGAGCCCCGACGAGGTGGACGTGGAAGTCTCGGTACACGATCGAGGCGGTAAAGACCAGCGCGTCACGCTCCGCGCGAC
>NZ_DATFZD010000053.1:0-21037 GCF_035314665.1 Mycobacterium sp.
TTAACACACTCTGCCCCAATGTGTTCGAGGCCGGCCTCCCAATGCTGTCGTACGCGTTCGAGGAGACGCCCGCAGAGGTCTACCCACGGATTCACGCGGCCCAACAACAGGCTCAGATCGCCATAGGACCGTTCGGGCCCGAGATACTTTCGCACGAGCTGGTGCGGACAGTCCTGCGGGATCCGCGCTTTCGGATCCCGCCCGGAATTAACCTGATGGCTCAGGGCATCACGTCGGGATCACTGTGGGACAAACTCGTCAACAGTTTGTTATGCCTGGAGGGTGAGCCGCACCGCCGATTGCGCAGCCTCGTGTCCAAGGCGTTCACGCCCCGGGCGAGCGCACGCCTGCACGACACAATCGACGAGGTGATCAACGGACTGGTCGATGATGTTGCCGCCGAAGGCCGTTGCGACATCGTCGCCGACATCGCACGGCCGTATCCTGTCCCGATCATCTGCGCGCTGCTCGGGGCCCCTCGCGAGGACTGGCAACAGTTCTCGCTCTGGGCCGACGACATCTTCACCGCCTTCACCCTCAACCCCGGCGGCATCGACCAGGCGCTCGTCATGAAAGCGTGGGGCGAACTCGACGACTACGTCGACGACATGGTTGCCCAGCGGCGGCACGCCCTGACCGAAGACCTACTTTCCGATCTCATTCGGGCCGAGGACGACGGCCAGCGGCTCGACGCCGACGAACTGCGCATGCTGGCAGCCGGTCTGCTGCTGGCGGGAACGGACACCACGCGCAATCAGCTGGCCGCGTCCGTCGACGTTCTCTGTGAGCATCCTGATCAATGGGCGCTACTGGCCGAGCACCCCGAGCTGGCGCCGAGTGCGGTGGAGGAGACCATCCGCCACTCGCCGATCGCCTGCGGCACGCTTCGAGTAGTGACCGAGGATACCGATTTCGCCGGGGTCGTCTTCCCAGCGGGAACAATGGTGCTCGTCAATACCTTTGCGGCCAATCGTGATACGACGGTGTACGACGACCCCGACCGATTCGATATCAGCCGCGACGCGCCGCCGGCCGTCTTGACCTTCGGCGGCGGCATCCACTATTGCCTCGGAGCCAACCTGGCGCGGTTGGAGCTTGCTGAGGCCCTGAAGATCCTGACTCGCCGGATGCCCGACCCCTCCCGTACCGGACCCGCACCGTGGAAACCGATGATGGGGCTGAGCGGACCGACGACTCTGCCCATAGCGTTCTCCCGCGGGTAGCAACGGCTGCGGGGCCGATGCATCGAGAGTTTGCTCCGCCTCTTCATGGATGTGGTCGGTTTGGCCAGTTGCGCGCGTGACCAATACCAGCTCGGGACGCTGTGAACGGCCCCAAACCGTCCTTGCCATTGGCGATATGTTGACGTCATGGAAGGGCCAGTGCACTGAATCCCGACATCGACCGCCGGGCCGCACATGCCTCCGAGCGGGCTTTCTGGCATGCGCTTCGTACAGCAGGGCGGGTGGTGTACCTGCACGGCGACTACTACCTGACCTACCACGACGACGTTCTTGCGGCGCTGCGTGACCCCACGCTGGTCTGCCCGCACGAGGACCCCCACACGTACCCGTGGGTCCCGAGCACCGTGTCCGACCGGCGGAGCACGCGCGATATCGGAGCAGTCTTAATCCCCTGTTCACGCCGCGGGCGTTAGCCCGGTTACGGCGGCCGTGCAAGACCACGCGGCTGCGCTGGTGGATGCCGTCGCCGACAAAGGCGAGTGCGACGCCATCACCGATATCGCCCACCCGCTGGCGTGCCAGACGTTGCTGACCGTGCTGGGGTTTCCATCGACCGAACTCGACACCGTGATCGGGCTGGTCGATCGCTATCGGGTGCACCGCGACGACCCGAGGAACAATCATCAGCGCGTTGTTGACTACGTGGCGCACACCATTCCACAGGCGGATTCCACCGGCGTCGTCGCGGCCCTGCGGGATGAATTCGATGACAACGAAATCAAGTCGTTTGTCGCGCTGCTCTTTACTTCCGCCGTCGACACCGGCGCCGTGGCCATTGGATTCTCGCTGGTGGAGTTGGCCAGCAACTTGCCATTGCAGTCCCTACTGCGCAGCCACCCCGATCAGATCGGCGCATTTGTCGACGAGGCAGCGCGGCTCAATCCGCCCATCACTACCTGCCTGCGGGCCAGCCTCACCGAGGTGACCTTCGGCGAGGTCACGCTGCCGGCGGGTGCGCGGTTTGTGCTGCCATTGCAAGCACTCAACCTCGATGGGGGCATCGACATAACGATCGCCGACAACCGGGTCCGACCGCAGCCCTCGTACACCTTCGCCGGTGGCACTCGGCGTTGCCTCGGCGTGCACCTCGCACGAGCCGAGCTGATCGCAATCATCACCGAGTTTCTGCGACGGATTCCGGAGTTCAGGACCGCGGACGGCTACAGCGTGCTCGCCGCCGAAGTCGACCGGTATCTGACACATCTGCCACTGACGTGGTGACGCGACAACTCCTGCCGCTCGCCGCTATCCGACGGTGTGGACGATGAGGATGTCTACTTTCGCTCGCCGGGCAACGGTGTCCGGCACTGAGCCCAGTAGACGGCCGGCGACCGTGCCCAAACCCAAGTTGCCGACGACGAGCAAGTCTGCGTTGACCTCCTCGGCCAGATGCAGCAGCGCATTGACTGGCGCGCCGACAATCGCCTGCTCTTCGATGTCCCGGGCGCCGGCGGCGTGCGCTCGCTCGCGCGCGTCCTGCAGGATCGCATAGACGGGGGCGCTGCCATGCATCAGGTAGCTCTCGTCCTTAAGGCTGTCGGCGGCGCGGCCGTCCATCAGGCGATCGGGAGCGGGTGCTCTTGACCAACCTCCCTTTTCCGAAGTGTCGAGATGCGCGCTCGCGATGACCAGCTTCGCATTGGTTTGCGCTGCGAGCGCGGCTGCGCGGTCTACCGCACGGAACGACGACGCCGAACCGTCCGTCCCGACGACAATTGTCCGATAGCTCACGGCGCCTCCATCAGCTGGTCAACGACGACAACAAGACATTATCGGCCCGGCTTCTTATTCGGAGCCCATTGGGCTCATCCCGGTGCACGCGCTCAGGCCGCCGTCGGATTCTCCACCCGACCGGGATGACGTCCTGGGCGTTGCGGCAGGACGATGATCAACACGACAATTACGGCCGCGATGACCGCCGAGGCGAGCGGGCGGCTCAGGGCCAGGCCGCCGTCGGCAATGGGCTTATCGACGAAGTCGCCCACGGTTGCACCCAGGGGCCGCGTCAGGATGAAAGCGACCCAAAACAGGGTGACGCGCGACACCGTGGTCCAGTAGTAAAGGGCGACGACCACGCCGAGCGCAGCGGTGAACACCAGCGCGCCACGCTCGTAACCAAATCCACGTGTGTCGGCAAGCCAGTCGCCGAGGGCAGTGCCCAACGTCTGCGAAAACGTGATGGTCGCCCAGTAGAACGCCTCGACTTTCGGTGTGGAAACGGTGTTTACAGATACTGTTCCCTCGGACCAGCGCCATAGTCCGAGGGTGGCCAGCAGACAACCCAGGAGCAGAAGCGATCCGCCCGTGTAGCCGATTCCCAGCGATCGGTCGGCGAAATCGGCCAACGTCGTGCCGAAGGTTGTCGAGGCCACGATCGTTGCCCAGTACAGAATCGCGTGGAAACGTTTGGCGAGGATTTGCGCGGCGATCAGCACCACCAGCGCGACTCCGAACAGTGCGACTCCGGCCGCGTAGCCCCAATTCAAGGTCATTGTGACGGTGTCACCGCCTGTCTCGCCCAGCGTTGTGGCCAGGATCTTGATGATCCAGAAGCCCAAGGTGACCGCCGGGACCTTGGCCAACGTTTGTTTCGAAACGTCGTTCATCTGGTGGCAAACTTCCGTTTTCGTTCAGAAGGTTTAGGGGTGGAGATACCGTAAAGCACTGCACGAACAACGGTTTCGGAGTTTAGAGTTTTGACTCCCCCAGTGCTGGCCATGCTTCGCGCGATAAGTGGGCCGATCAGCAATTCAAAGGCAAGTCGGGGGTCGGCGTCCTCGGGTAATTGGCCGCGGGCCTTGGCGCTGTTCTAGGTCGCGTCGACAGCGGAGAGTCTTCCCAGGCGGAGGATCCCGGGCGCGCTATCTGCGGCGACGGGGTTGCGTTGTAAACGCCTCGCGTCGCGTGTGATCCGACGGCTAAGCACCCGCTCGTCGCGTCGCGTCACGGTGCAACTGTTCTGAATCAGAAGGTCCAGCTGCTGCCAGCTGAGCCCATCGAGCTTGCCGGCCGAGTCGTGCGTGGCGATCACAACTCCGCCGCGGAGCAGCGGCACTGTCTTGGCGGTGAACCGGGTTGTCGCCAGAAGCATTTCAGTGGCGCTGCGGTTGACTTTGCGACGGCACCGCCGTGTCGAAGGAGTGAACCAGAAATCGAACTGGCGATCGGTACTGGTCAGGCTTTGGAGCCCATAGTCGTCGATGAGTTCGGCGATATCCGCGTTGCTGTAAGCGCGCGTTTCATAGACGACGTCATGAGGGCTGAAGTAGAGAACGGTGTTCATGTGACTGTCCTTTTCGGCTTGTGCTGGACTGGCCGATGGGTACGGTCAGGTTAATCACATGCTTGTAATTTCCCAGATAACGGTTGGGCTAAACATCCCTAACGAAAAAGAAACAAACTCTGCGCGCTGAGGCGTTGAACCGCCAGCTCAGAAGGCGTGTTGCCTAGAGACGTTCTTCCAGTAAGCCGATGGCGTCGAGATCGTCGATGGCTTCGGTGGCACGGACCATGGCCGGTCGCGCGATTTCGATCGGCTGCCACTTAGATCCCATGGCCGCGGTCGAGGTGGCAGCTATCCACGAATACACCGAGAACAGGCGGTACTGGTCGCGAGCAGTGGCGTCATCCAAAGTTGCGCCGTGCGACCCCAGGATGTGCCGGTAGCGGTTCAACACGTCGTCCTCATGCGCGCGCCGCATTGGGGTGGGGACCGAGTTGCACATGAAGTAAGCAACGTCGCGCATCCCGGGTCCGCGGCTGGCTACGGCCCAGTCGTAGAAGCCGGTTCGCCCGTTGTCGACGAACAGGTTGCCGATGTGGCTGTCGCCGTGGATCAGCGTGTGGTCCCCCTGCCCGAAAAGACCAACTATGTCAAAGAAGCGATCCATGTACAGCTCGGCGAGGCGGGTGAATGCAGGCGGCATATCGGAGCCGAACTGCTCGACCGCGAGCTTGATGAACATCGTGCGGCGAGCTACCAGCTTCGAGTCGTTTGGCTTGCGGCGCATGCCTTCTGGCGTTGTCAACCACGACAGGTCTCGTTCGCGGTAGGCGGCGTGCAGCGTCGCAAGCTCCTCAACCGTGGAACTTGCCACCTGCATGATGTCGTCATCGTCGGTGCTGGGAAACCGGCAACCCGAGGCCCCCAAATCCTCCAGCACCATGACGAAGGTGGCGTCTGTTGAGTTATAGGCACTGTGCCATACACGCGGAATCCGTACGGGCACTTCGCTATCGAAGTTGGCGTACACCCGCGCCTCGGCCACGCCCAGTCCGACTTGTCGAATCAACTCGCGCTGATCTTGACTAAATGGCTGCAGTTTGACGAACAACGTGTCGGGCACCGCGCCCCTGGCAGTGAGCCGGACGAGTGCGCGGCCAGTGGTGCCCGTGTGGGCCTCGATGACGTCAACCGCGGTGACGTCGGTATCCAATATCTGGCTGAACCACTCCGCTGTCAATTCCGTGACCTCGGCTGGGATCGGCAAGGCGTTCTCAACAGAAGCGTTGTTCAATTGCCCGCCTCGATCGCAGCGACTCTGGCGGCGGCGTCGGGTCCGCAAAACAGCTGGAGGTTCACCCCGCCGGCGGCCAGCAGGTCGTCAATCCGGCGTTTGAGGTCACCGGAGGCGAGGTGCGCATAGAGATTCGCGCCCGGGCAAGATGTCGCGGCCAGGTCCCGGTGGCCCGCCAAGGTGCTAGTCGCGATGCCAAAGTTCTGCGCAGCCGATGCGAATGCGACAGCGGCTCCGTGAAGCTGGGCCTCCGACACAGCCTCGTGATCGAAGTCTCCTTCGCAGAGGACGAGGAAGTGGCCTGTGGTGTCGTAGTCCGTCGCGGTGTCGCCGGCAATTTTGGTGCTGCGCAGTTCGTAGATGTTGCCATTGCGGTCGACGCCGACGTGATAGGCAATGTCGACCCATCCATGCTGGTCCTGGTGATATCGCTGGTCCTGGCGCAGGCGGCCTGGCGCGTTGCGGTTGTCGCCGAGGACCACGGCCTCGTGGTGGAGGGTCATCCGGGTGATGGTGTGGGGCTTTCCGCCCGGGCGGGCCGCTCGGGCGCCCCACGCATCTCGGCAGAACAACTGAGCAGAAGTCATGCCCGGCGCCGCGGGGGCCGGGGCAGTCAGTCCAATCGTGGACGCCAGGCCGACGCCGCCGGCCAGCCGAAGCAGCTGACGACGGTTGACGGGATGTGTTCGTTCATCGGGCCCGTCGCGCCCAGGCGCTTCCATGGCCTCACGATACGGACGGAGTTTTCGCTCGCGGGGCGACTTTTTCGTCTTCCCAGTAGGAACAGCGTGTACCGAGCCCGATAACCTGGCGTCGGCGACGTGGCACATGCGTTTATGCCTATTTTGGAGGAGTGGTGCACGTTGTACTTGGTGTCTCGATGGCACCAACGACGGTCTGCACGGTGCTGGTGGGGGGCGAGAATGCGGACGGCGGCGTCGTCGAACAGGACGACCTCGACACCACAACGAACGGCGACGCGCCAATCCTTACCGCGCCGGACCAAGTCGTCGCGGCGATTCTGAGCAGCCGCGAGGATTCCGGTGCGGATGGCTACCGGGTGGCATCCGCCGGCGTGACCTGGGCTGACCCCGCGGATGCAGCCACGCTGCGCCAGAGACTGGCGGTCGGCAAGATCGAGAACGTCACGCTGGTCTCGGCACTTTCGGCTGCGACCGCACTGGCTCGGGCCTTCGGCAGTTCAGCCCACTACGCGCAGACTGCGCTGCTGTACGTCGAGCCGAACTCCGTGACGTTGGCTGTGGTCAACACGGCCGATGGAGCGGTCGCCGATATGCGCCAACGGCGCCTGCCCGACGCGGATGACCAGGCGGTGGCCGCGTTGGTCGAGATGGTCAAGAGTGCCGATGAGATGGAATTGCGGCCGGAGGGCGTCTATGTTGTCGGCTCCGGTGTTGACATCCCGCTGATCAAGCCGGCGTTGGAGGAGGCTACCTCGCTGCCGCTGAGCGCCCCGGAGGAGCCGCAGCGGGCGCTGGCCCGGGGCGCGGCGCTGGTATCTGCGAAAGCGCCATTGCTTGCGTCGTCCACCACCGACCTGGCTCGGGCGTTCGGCCGAACAGCTCGCTACACGCAGACCGCGCTGTTGTACGTCGAGTCGAACTCGGCAACGTTGGCGGCGGTTAACACGGTCCGTGGCTCGGTCGCCGATGTGCGCCAACGGTTCCTGCCTGAAGACGATGACGAGGCGGTGGCCGCGTTAGTAGAGATGGTCAAGGGTGCCGATGAGATGGAATTGCGGCTCCCCGATCGTGTGACGAGCTGTGGCCTGACAACGACTCTACCGGGATCTTCGGGTGAAGCGCGGCCCGAGGGGCCCGGGCCGCCGACGCCTCGCGGGTGATTCTCAGCGCCCAACTGTGGCGCGGACCGCCGCCAATCTCGGCAAACGCACCCGCAAATCTATCTGCGTGGGCACCGTCGACCGGCCGGCAGTGCCGGCCCAGCCGGATAGGGCGGACCTCTCCGATCTTTCAGCCGGCGACGAAATCGGCAGGATTGAGCAGCGCGCTGAGGTCGGCCAGCAGCGTGGTCCCGGTCGCCTGGACCAACTCCGGCATGTTCTCCCATTCCGCCGTTGCCAGACTTCCGAGTTGGGACGGGAAGTCGTCGTTGGCTGTCAGGACGGCGGTCGCCAGGTCGTCGCGGGCGTTGAGGAGCCCAGCGATGATGCCGGTGTTCGGGTCGAACACCGAGTCGTCGAGGAGGGACCCGAGCTGCTGGGGCAGCAACAGCGACAAAACGGTGTCGCCAAGCGCCAATTCGGTGGGCAAGCTGATGTCGCTGAACGCCAGAGGTAGATTATTGAAAATCGCCTCCAGGCTGCCGACCGGATTGGTGACGATGTCGTGATCGACGGTGGCCCAGTCGGGGGCCAACGCCGGGGTGAACCTCAGTCCCAGCGGAGTTTCCGGGTCGCTGCCGAACACCGCGTCGAAGTTATCGGTGCCCATCACGCCCTGCAGCCCATGGAGAATCAATTCCTGTATCACCCAGTCGGGTTGGGCATTTTCCCGCGACACGTCCAAGGCGTAGTCGTAGGACAACACGCGCTCTGACATATCGGCGGCGTATTCCGCGGGGCTGACCGTGGGTGTGTCGGCGGGCAGATAGTTGGCCACATCGGCCACCGGCACCACCTCAGTGGTCACGGGTAGGCCTGTCGGGTCCGTGCCATCGGGGAGGTTTTCAAATCGGGCGAATATCTCACCGCTGGTGACGCCGTTGCTGTCCAACCAGTTCGCCACGCCCGGGTTGGTCGCGCTGACCACGTAATAGGTGTAGCCGTCAGGATCTTGAAACGCCGTGGTGTTGTTCAAAGTGGTCTGCGCCAAGGTGTACGGCAGCGCCGCGCCGAAGACGTTCATCAACTCGATCCCGCTGTAGGCGGACGTCACGTCGGGCACCTTCACGATCAGCGCCTCGCCGGGATCCAGGTCGAAATTCCCCCCGGAGACCTCCGCACTCGGCAGGCCCGTCGCGAACACACTCGTTTCAGGGGCCAGGTTGCTCATGGTATTGGTCGGAAGCTCGATTCCGGCAACCTCGGCCAGGCCCATGTTTTCTTGGTTGAACGGTCCAACGATGTTGCCGAACGCGGTGAACAACGTGGTCAACAACGAGTCGACCGAGGTGATCTGGGTAGTGGACGTCGCTGTCACGGTGTCGGAGGCGTCCGCGCTGGGAAATATTCCCGTGCTCGGTATGGAGAAAAACGCCGGGCAGTCGGACACGCAATGGATGCTGATACTGCCCGGCCCCTGCGCCCAGTCGCCCAGCACGTCTCGAATCAGCAGGGAGGCATCACCGTTCGTGGTCGCGTCGGTGTCGTTGATGAAATTGACTGCGCCGCTTGGGTCGGTGGGGCCGATGTCAACGGTGAAGGTGCCGTCGGGATTGACGACCAGGCCGTGGTCCAGTTCCAGACTGCTCTCGCTTTCCGCCGTCGAACCGGTGATTGCTTCGGTCGCGATGGCCAAAGCTTCCGTGCCGTTGCCTACGGTGCCAGTGAGCTCGTAGGTCGCGCCGGGCGCTAGGCCTGCCGTCGCGTGGTAATAGATGTCGGGCGTGAAGAACTGAAAGTACTGACGGGAATCAGCGGCATCCCCGGCCACCACCTCCGGCGACTGGAAAAAGACGCCGTCGAAAAGTTCGGTGACCCTTGAGAGCCCGGCCGAGAGCAATTCATAGTTCGTGTTCTGCAGACCCGTTAGCAGCATGGCGTCGCTGTCCGGTGTTGCGAACGGCAGTGCCGAGTCATACGCCACCGCCTGCTGCATTGCGTCGAGCAGTTGATCAAGCGCTGGCTGGTACGAGCTATCAGCAGTGGCCTGCGGCGCGGTGATCATCATCGACAGAGCGCCGGCTAACGCCGTCGTGGCAAAGCCGACCGCTTGAGCGGCCCGGGTACGGGCAGACCGATTTGTCGTCACGCCGCTTCCTTCCCTGAGACACGCCTAAGAAAGTATTGGCCATGTCGACGACAAATAACGTGATTTCAGGACTGTCGATTGACCGCTAAAAGGTGAGGGGCGAGGTGTCCCGGGCCGCCGAGTGACTCGAACCAGGCCTTTGTGGGTACAGCATTCGCAAGTCTCACCGCACCACGTGCGCAACGCCTACGTACTGGAGTTTTGACATGCAGCGTCCCGACACGATGATCGAAATCCATCGTGAACGCGTCCAGGACCAGACCCTCGAGGTGTTCAGCGGCGACAAGTACACAGAGTCGGTCGACGGCACCGGCTACTCGGCGACGGCGACTCTCGATCTCACGTTGGATCGCGTGTGGTTCATCCTCGATGCGCACCAGCGGCTCTGGCTGGAGGAAGCCGATGGCGAAACTCGCGATCCGCTCCGCCATTTCGCGATCGACTTGGTGATCTTCGACTCGAAGATCGTGATCGATTCGGTGACTTGCATCCCGCTGGTGGAGTTGCCGCCGGCGACGATCACCATTGCGGGCGGTCCCCGCGACGGGGAGTCGCGCGAGATCCCGTACACCGAAATCCCGCTGTTCGGGCGGTTGACCATGCACGACCAACTCGAGCCGCATCAAGTAGAACCGGGCAAGCAGACGATCGCATTGAACTTCACCGCCCAGGACGGTCCTGTTCTGCTGGCCACCGCGCTGCCCGATGAGTACGCCCCGCGACTGTTCGGCCCACACATCGAGCGCCGATCCGACGGCCACACCGCATTCACGGGACAAGACCCGCGGATCAGCTGGGAACTCGATTACGCCGAGGCGTACTGGATAACTCATTGCATCGCAGGCGAACTGATGGTGAATCTGGAAAAGCTGCAGCATCCCGGCCTCTCCGACGACGATGCCAGGACCCAAGTGCTCGACTCGCTGGCCGCCCAGATTGCCGATGCGGTCCGGCCCAAGCTGGCCGAGATGGGGGAGAACGGCATCGTGGATCTACTGCCGTCGCCGCTGGACGTCGACCCCGAATCGCACGACGACAGCACGACCAAGGAACTCGACGCCGTCGTACAGCGCTTCGAGATCGGCAAGGTCACCCATGAATCGATGGTCGTCCAGCTGCAGACGCTGAGGGAACTGCCGTCAGGCGAGGAGCTGCCTGCATCGATCCTCGCCGAAAACCCGCGTGAGAAAACCGGATTGGCCGTCACGGGGTGGAGCATCCTGCGTCAGGTCCGTGACACCGTGATGAACAGCTTCAATCTAGACGAAAGCGACTTCGACGCCGATACCCCATGCCTGCTGGAGGGACCGAAGACCATCACCATCGGCGGTCAAGAGCGAAGTCTCGACGCCCTCGACGCCGACATTGTGCCGCGAACGGAGGACGGCCGGTTGGTCATCGACGGCACGGTAAGCGCCGAAACCAAACTCTACGATTTCAAGGCGACCTTCAAGGTGACCTACGAGATGGGCCTTGACGACATCCCGCGCGACACAAGCGAGAGGGAGAACCGGGCAGCCGACCTGGCGACCGTTGAAAGTCTGGAGCAGGCGATGAGCGCGGCCGCCGAAAAGAAGCGCGCCGGCGAGCTCAGCGATCAAGATTACGAGGCGGAAGTCAAACGAGTCAGCGAGCGGTTCGATGAGCTTCCACGGACCGTGGGCGTGCGACCGGCGCAGAATCCCGCGGAGCCGGAAGTGAATCCGGAGTTCAGCCTGACCGCTGCCGGTAAGGTCGCCGCGGCTGCCGGCGCCGCGGCTGTGGTCGGTTTGCTTGCGCTGCCGGTGACCGCGGCCGCCGGGGCGGCCGGCGTAGGGGTTGCCGGCGCAGGCGGTCTGCTCACTCTGGCGATCGCGCAATACATCACCACCGTGCTGACAATCGACTGGTTTGGCAGCGGAATTGGATCTCGCCAAGTCAAGAAGTCGCTGAACGACCGTCCCGATGGCACATCGCTGCCTTCGATCGGAATACCGGTGGACGCGGATCTCAACCGCCAGCGCCTCGCGGTGTATTTCCGGCCGCTGCCGGCGAAACTGTGGGTTGGTTGCGTCACGGCCGAAGATGCCGAGGAGGAGTCCGACGCCAAAGACCTACGGCTGGTGGGTGGCCGGTGGCCCACCGATGGCCATCCCTGGAGGCTATCCAATGATGACGCCAGGTTGTTCGTCGACTCCGGAGAATTGCAGCTCTTCGTCGAGCCGGACGGCGCTGGAGCCGACGAGCTGCGTATCGGTGTAAGCAGCGCAGCGGATGGACGACGTCGACTGCAGGTCGACGGCAAGGATCCCGATATGCTGCAACGGCTTCCGCAGTGCTCGGCCACAACCGATCGCAGCGGAGAGTAAGCCCAGGAGTAAGCGTGCAGCGATAGTCTGTTTCGCATGCTTGACGGGGTCATGCTCCTGTGGTGGATCCTCACGGTTCCGTCGTTTCTGTTCGTCGTCCTCGATATCTGGCGGACCACCCCTGAGTCGCCGGTCCTCAAGTGGGCCTTCGTAATTCTGACCGCATTCACCGGACCGCTCGCGGCGTTCTTCTACGTGCTCGGCTGTCGCGAACCGCTTCGCGGCGAGCACGAGAAATACGTCGCGTTTTCTGCTCGAGTACGTGCTGGGCTTCGGGTTCGGGTGGGCGTTCTTTCAGGCGTTCGCCATGCGGGACGCGGCGGGCGGGTCATATCTGAAGTCTCTGCGGATGACCTTCCTGCCCGAGCTGTTGTCGATGAACCTCCTTATGACGGGCATGATCCTCACGTCACGCTCCGCCATGCGACGCGTGGATGGAAGCGACGACCCGACGCGTCCGCAGTTTTGGTTCGTCATGTCGATGGCGCTGATCGTCGGGTTCGTGTCTGCTTACCCGATCAACTGGTGGCTTGTCGCCAATCATATGAAGCACGGCATGATGACCGTTCGCGCGAAGGCCGCCAGTGAAGCCGCCCAAGAACATTCGATGAACGCGATGTCGTCCAAAACATCATCGGGCTCGGGGCAAAACCAGCCCGGCGCAGGCGTGAAGGCCGCGATGACCGCGCTTACTTTCGCCATCCTCGGCGCAGCGCTCATCATCGTCATGCGATTCGCCATGTGAGCGTCGACAACCGCTGGTTCGAATCATTCTGCGTAGCCCCACATCTGGGCCGAAGTCCTTTCGCCTCCGGGATAGGACACGAATTCGACCGGGGTCCCGTCGGGATCGCGTACGAAGAACATCCGCACGCCGCCGATCTCCACCGGTCGCTGTTCAGGCTCGTAGCCGGCGGCGGTGACCACAGCAAGCGCGGCATCGACGTCGCGGACGCTCAACGAGATGTTGGTATAGCCGAGGACGGTTTCAGGCTGTGGATCCAGCTGGCGGTGGGCGAACTCGAGAAGCTCCACGACGGTACCACCGAGCATCCCTCCGATCATCCGGCCGCGGGCTCCAGTTTCACCCGTCACCACTTCCATTGGCGGACCGTCTAATTCAACATCGAAAAAGACTTCAAGGCCTAGCAGGTCGCGATAGAACCGCAGCGATACTTCCGCATCAGAGACTGCGATGCAGATGTGCGAGAAGCCGATAATCCCGATCGGGTGCTGGGTCATCTGGAGTCCTCTCGGCGAGAGCGGTGGAACGTCCAGTATGCGAGATCCGGCCATCGGAATACGGTGAACGGGCTTGGCTGCTAGGGAGTGAGCACCACCGAGCCGACGGTCTTGCGGCCTTGAAGATCGCGGTGCGCCCGCGCCACGTCCTTGAGCGGGTAATGCGCGCTGACCGTAACCTTGATGGCTCCGTCGCCGATCAATTCGAATAATTGTCCTGTCCGCCAGGCAAACTCGTCGTGGGTGCGCATGAAATGGGGCCGCGATGGCCGAACGAGGTACACCGATCCAGCGGCGTTGAGCCGCTGCGGGTCGACCGGGGGCACCGGTCCGCTGGAGGCACCGAACAGCGCGAGAGTGCCCCGGACCGCAAGGCTGGCAAGGCTGGCGTCGAACGTTGACTTGCCCACGCCGTCATACACCGCGGTCACACCGGCGCCGTCGGTAAGCTCTCGGACGTTGGCTCCGAACTGCTGAGGCTCCACGGGGTAGTCCAGCACCTCGACCGCCCCGGCTTCGCACGACAGCTGCGCCTTCTCCGTGGTCGAGGCGGTGGTGATCACCCGGGCGCCCAAGCTGGTCGCCCACTGGGTCAGGATCAGCCCCACCCCGCCGGCCCCGGCGTGCAACAGCACCGTGTCGTCGGCCTGCACCGCATACACGGATTTGATCAGGAGGTGTGCGGTCATCCCCTTCAAGAGCGCCGCTGCGGCAACATCAAAGCCGACACCGTCGGGAACCAGGGCCACGACATCGGCTGGCGCGACGCAGTATTCAGCATAAGCGCCGACGGCGTCGGCGCTGGCAACCCGGTCGTCAACATGAAAAGAGGTCACCCCGTCGCCGACCGCGGCGACGGTCCCGGCGACCTCGGCGCCGAGAATGAACGGTAAGTCGTGCGGGTAGAGCCCTGACCGGAAGTAGGTGTCGACGAAATTCACGGCGATCGCCTCGGCTTTGATCAACACCTCGCCCGGGCCGGGGGAGGGCTGCGGCCGGTCGACGTAGTTCAGGACTTCTGGCCCCCCGTGCTCGGCGACTTCAATGGCGTGCATACAGCTTAATTTGACGGTGACATCCAGCCGACGTCGATGGAGCCGGCTACAAGAATCACGGCGCGCCGGTGTTGCAGTGAACAATGCCGTGCGTTGTTCGCCGACACAGCGGCGCCTGCTCAACGCTGTAGCGCTCGACATCGACGGCCGCCGTCCTTCCGGCGACGCTCGTCAATGACAACGCGCGGCCGGCTTGGTGGAACGGCTCGGGAGAAAGGCAGACCGATGGGAAATGCGAAGACGATTCACGAGGTGACCTACGACCTGCTGCGTGAGCTGGGGCTGACGACGGTATTCGGCAACCCGGGCTCTACCGAGGAGACGTTCTTGACGAACTTCCCCGACGACTTCACGTATGTCCTGGGATTGCAGGAGGCGTCGGTGGTGGCCATGGCCGACGGATTCGCCCAGTCCACCGGCAAGCCCGCCTTGGTCAATGTGCACACCGCCGCGGGCATGGGAAACGCGATGGGCAACCTGGTGGCGGCGGCCAAGGGCAACACCCCGCTGATCGTCACGGCCGGTCAGCAGACCCGCGAAATGGTGTTGTGCGAGCCATATCTGACCAACAAGGACGAAACGGTATTTCCGCAGCCATGGGTGAAGT
Organism: Mycobacterium sp.; assembly: GCF_035314665.1. Taxonomy (GTDB): domain Bacteria; phylum Actinomycetota; class Actinomycetes; order Mycobacteriales; family Mycobacteriaceae; genus Mycobacterium. The sequence continues at coordinate 14,967 of NZ_DATFZD010000053.1, forward strand.
GGGCGTATGAGCCCAAGCGCGCCGAGGACGTGCCGGCGGCGATTATGCGAGCGCACGCGATAGCGCTACAGCCACCGGCCGGCCCGGTGTTTGTGTCGATCCCGCTTGATGACTGGGAGAAGCCCGCGCTGGGTCCGGCGGTGGTACGTACGGTGAGCCACCGGGTCAGCCCCGATGCCGAACGGTTGCGCGGATTCGCCCAGCGCATCAACGCTGCGCAGCGGCCACTGCTGGTGTTCGGGCCGGAGGTCGATCGCGCCGGGGCCTGGGATGCCGGTGTGGCGTTCGCGGAGAAGGTCGGGGCGCCGGTGTACAGCGGCCCGTTGCCCGACCGGGCGTCGTTCCCCGAGGATCACCGGCTATTCCAGGGACAGCTGGCGATGACCATCGCCGGTGTCACCGAGGTGCTGCGCGGCCATGACCTGGTTGTGGTGATCGGGGCGCAGGTGTTCCGGTACTACCCCTACGTGGCTGGTGAGTACCTGCCCGAGGGCACCGAACTGTTGCAGATCACCGCCGATCCGGGTCTGGCCGGCGCGGCGCCGGTCGGCGACAGCGTGCTGGGGGACACGCTGCTGGCCTTGGAGCAGCTGGTGGGCATGGTCGATGATCACAGCGACCGGGCGGTCCCGGCCAGGCAGGTGCCCACCTCGGCGGTCGACGTGACCGGGTCGGCACCGCTGGAGCCGGATGCGGTGTGGGAGACGTTGCGAACCGTCACGCCCGCCGATTCGCCGTTGGTCACCGAATCGACGTCGACGATGGCCCAACAACTGCGTTTCCTGCCCAGCACCCGCCCGGCTTCGTTTTTCGCCACTGCCAGCGGCGGTATCGGCTGGGGGTTGCCCGCGGCGGTGGGCGTCGCCCTGGGGGACCGCGCCCGCGGCGTCAAGCGCCACGTGCTTGCCACCATCGGCGACGGGTCGTTCCAATACTCGGTGCAGGCCCTCTACACCGCCGCCCAACACCGGCTGCCGATCGTGTTCGTCGCGATGCGCAACGGCGAATACTCGATCCTGAAGTCGTTCGCGGTATTGGAAAAGACACCCGGCGTGCCGGCACTGGACTTGCCGGGCCTTGACATCGCCTCCCTCGCAACGGGTTTCGGGTGTCGCGCGGTCAATGTGGACAGCTGTGAAAAGCTCGCCCACGAATTCAATGCCGCGCTGAAGGCCGACGGTCCCACCGTGATCGTGGTGCCGACCAAAGTTCAGGCCGCGCATCTGGGATAGCTGTCAGAAGCGCCGGGTTCCGGGTTTGCGGATTCAAAGACATCGCGACGCTCAAGGAGGCGGGCGTCGAAGAGGTCGTCAGTGCTCGGGCGCCGCTTCCCAGCTGAGCCGCGTCGAGTCACGGAGTCAAATCCATGAAGATCACCGACGTCACGCTGCCGTTTCGGGTCTGGCAGGAAAGCGAGGCATGTATGACCGCGACAGCCGAAGTTCTCGCTCTCCCGTCCACGGGATGTGGCCGAATTATGTTTGGTCTTCGAAGTGCAGCGGCGTCTGATGTAGGCGCCGGCTCACCACATCGACGGGACGCCCGCGCGGATTCTGGCGACCTCGGAGCGGGCGAAACGCACCCGATCAGTGTCGGCGCCGCGCGCGGCAGCCAGCTCGTCGGCGAGGGCATACGCGGCATTGAGGACGTAGCGGGCACGTTTCCGTTCCTGACGATTGTGACTGGCTTTGCGATAAGCCTTGCGGGCCTTACGGTTACCGGCCATCGCGTCGAGTTCGGCTGCGGTAATGACGTTGCGGGCCTGCTCAGGGGCCATAACGTCGCGGACGAAGTCCTGTTCTGATTTGACGGTCGACTTGTAAACTTGCACAACGATGATGAGCGCTATGACGATCGTCGCGATGAGCAATCCGATCAGTTTCAATGCGCTCGGGCCGGCGATCGCGCCCAACGAATCCCATGTCCCGTGCAGCAGCATCGGTATCGCGATCAGAAGCAGACCTCGCCCGACCTTGCGTGGTTCCGCGGGCCGGCCAAGAAGGTAGACCAGGCCGGCGCAGAAGATTGCGCTGTAGAGGATGTGCGCGGCGACCCCGCTGACCATTCGAAGAATGATGGTGCCCACCGACGCCCCAACCTGATTCGCGCCGAACTGCGTTCCGGCCGAGGTCATTGCGTAGGTGATGTCCTCGATGATCTGAAATCCCAGGCCGATGAACGCGCCCATGATGAACCCGTCGAACGCTGTTCGTATTTGCCGTGGCGCCATTGCGATGAGTAGCAGCAGGCCCGAACCTTTCGCCCATTCTTCGGTGAACGGGGCCGCCAAGCCGGCCCCCCAGTTCAGCGCCCACACCTGACCGAAGGTCTTCCCGTACAACGCGAGGATCGCGTCGTTGGCATTGGCTGCCATCGCCCCTGTCGCGGCGAAGCCGCCCCACAGAAACGCGACGACCATCAGCTTGGCGGGGAGCTTGGCGTAGTGGTCGATGTGCGCCGCGAACCACCAGAACAGGGCGGCGTAGATGGCGAACGACGTCACCGCGAGGCCGATCGCCTCGCCGTATGCGTCGTACTCGCGGGCGAGCGTGGAGATGAAGGCGAGGAATCCGGTCCCGACCAGCAGCAGATACCCCCAGAAAGCAAAATTACGAGGCTGGTAAAAGCTGAATCGCCGGCCCCAGCCGGAGAGGTCAAGCGCGATGTCACGTGCGCGATCAAGGTCGGCAAGCGTCGGCACTGGCGTCGTTGTCACCGCTTCCCCTCCTCGGTTTGGCTGATGCTGCGGATCATCCGCCAAACCGTTGCCGTTGGCTCCGAGCCGGTATCCGACGGTCCGGTGGCCACGGCTTCGACTCCGCGGGTCTCGAATACGAACGCGGCGATGATCCCGGCGGTGTGTGGTCCGGTGACCCGCACTGTCGCGCCCTGCTTGCCCTGGTCGTTGACGATCGTGGTGGGCGCACCGGTCACGTGGACGCCGCGACCGCGATTGAGAGCTTCGGAGGTCGTCTCGATCTGATCGAGCAGTTGGTCGGCGTCCCCGTGGAATTGTCCGGTGCGGACGGTGAACTTCAAGGCCCCGTGCTCGACGGTCGCGGTCGACGGATACTCGCCGGACAAGGGCCCGTGGCCGGCTCGGAGACCAGAGGTGATACCCCAGCCGGCCTCCGGCACGAACGTCACGCCGCCTTCGACCTCGAGAACATCGCCGGCTCTGACAATGTCGTGATAGGGCACTCCCGCGTTGATGATGGGCAACACCACCGACATCACGATGGCCAGCGCGAACACCGCCAGCGTCGGGCGAATGGTGCGTCGATCCAAGCCAAACCATCGCTCGTCAGCGGGCACCCACCGTTCGTCGGGTTCGAATCTCGGTCGTGCGACCGCCGAGGCCGTATCGGATGCGGGATCCGGCATACCGTGCGCTCCCCAATCTTTCTGCAAGCCTGCTAGCCGTGCGGCGTCGTTTGAGTGGCGTCCGGGGTTCGAGACTAACGACGGCGAGAAGACTCGACATCAAAATTGGTGACATCCGCGACTTTGGCGTGGCTGGAGCGTATGAGCTCCTAGGCTGCGGGCCATGGCTATCGACCGTTTTGGGCTCCTTGCGGGCAGCATCCGACTTGCCTCGGGCATCTCGTTTCTCGTCGACCCCCTCCGTGCGAATCGGTTCTGGGGCGATCCCGATGTGCCGACGCCGACAGCGCAACTGTTGTTGCGATCGATGGGCTACCGCGATGCGTTGATCGGTGGGCTGCTCGCGGCGGCGGCGCTGCGTGGCAGAAACACCCGCGGCTGGTTCCTGGCGTCCGCCGGCGCGGATGCGTCCGATTTGCTCGGCGGGATGAGCGTCCATCACGAGATGAAGCGCTCACAGCAGCTGATCGGGTTGGGTGGCGCTGCCGTCGGCATTGTGACCGGGCTTTGGGGTGCGGCGCGTCGGACGCCGGAACAAGAATCTGGAGATGGCGGTTGAGCTAGTCGTCCGCGGATGTCGCCGCGGCAACTTGTAGGCGATTGCGATGGGAGCGAGCGTGCGTATCGGTGTGTTGACCTTCGTGACCGACGAGGGCATTGGTCCGGTTGAGCTGGGTGAGGCGCTGGAGCAGCGTGGGTTTTCGTCGCTGTTCCTCGCCGAGCATTCGCACATCCCGGTCGATGCGAAGACCCCGTATCCGGGCGGGGGCCCGATTCCTCGCAAGTATTACCGGACCCTGGATCCGTTTGTGGCGTTGACGGCGGCGGCGGTCGCCACCGAGAACCTGGTTGTCGGCACCGGGATAGCGTTGATGCCGCAGCGCGATCCGATCCTGACCGCTAAAGACGTTGTATCGCTGGATCTGGTGTCGGAGGGCCGATTTCGCTTCGGTGTGGGTGTGGGCTGGCTGCGTGAAGAAATCGCCAACCATGGCGTTGATCCCAAGGTGCGCGGACGCGTGGTTGAAGAACGGCTGCGCGCGATGATCGAGATCTGGACGCAGGAGAAGGCGGAATTTCACGGTGAGTTCGTGAATTTCGATCCGATCTACAGTTGGCCGAAGCCGGTGACGAAGCCGTATCCGCCATTGTATCTGGGCGGGGGACCCGCGAGTTTTCCACGTATCGCTCGGCTGCACGCCGGTTGGCTTGCGATGACGCCGTCAGCGGAAGTTCTGTCGGGCCAACTGGAGGAACTACGCGGTGTCGTCGACCACGAGGTACCGGTGATCAACTTCCACGGTGGCGAACCGACGGCAAAAGAGGTCGAGGCCTACCTCCCGTTGGGGTTGGAACACCTATTGGTGGACCTGCCGACCGAGCCCCGCGACCAGACACTTCGACGCCTCGATAACTTGCAGACCGAGTTCGCGCAACTGGGTTAGCGAAGGTTGTTTCGCCCAACATCTGCCGAGGCCCCGGATTGTCGGTGAGGACAGCGACAACCGTGCCGGTTTGCTCCACGATCGAAAGCAACGGCGTTCGTACGTAAAGCGTTTGCACCGCCGGTAACTGGACCGGGTCGCAGGAGTGGGCTGGATGAAGCGGATTGTGTTGGGTATGACGGGGGCTACCGGCGCGGTGCTCGGTATCGAACTGCTCCGGCAATTGCAGGGGTGTGCCGATGTGGAGACGCATCTGGTGTTGTCGCGGTGGGCGCGGGCGACGATTCATCTGGAGACGGAGTTGTCGGCTGGCGATGTGGAGTCGTTGGCGAAGACGGCGAAGCACGCCCTGTGCTCGTCGCCGAGTCGAATTCAACGCCAACGTAATCCGGGTTACGTGAACAGTTCACGTCGCTGCGAGATGTACTCCTGCACCGATTGCGCAGGACGACCGGTGAGGTCTTCGACATCATGGGTTAAGCGGTTGTAGCGATCGTCGCGATGCAATTTGGCCATGGTGGCGATGTGCTGTTGGGTGTGCGGCTCGAGTCCTGCCTCGCTGAGATGCCCAAGCCATTCGTCGTAGGGCAGCTGAACCGCGGTGATCGGCCGGCCAAGGGCTTTCGCGTATTGTTCGGCCAACCCATCGATGTCCAGCGCTGCCGGCCCGGTCAATTCGTAAACCGCACCGATGTGGTCCTGCGGCGCCCGGAGCACGGTGGCAACGACGGCGGCCACATCCGTGGCAGCGACAGGGGAGGTGCGGCCGCTTCCGAACGGCAACGCCAATTGCCCCTTCTCGCGGATTGAGCGGGCCGCGAGCACGGTGAACAGCGGGTTGTCGAGGAAGACGGTCGGTCTGACATGTACGGCCGGCAAGCCCGACCAGTTGATGACGTGCTCGGCCAGCCGGTGCAGGCGTTGTTGGCGGGATTCCTCCGTGCTAGTCGCGGTCATCTGCGAGACCGTCATTTGCGACATGTTGACCAGCGCTTCCAGGCCGTCGCCGTCGTCGGCGGCCGCGCAGACTACGGCGGTGGCTTCCAAATAGGAAGCCGAGACGCTCATGTTGAAAAACATCCGGTCGATGCCAAAGATCGCCGCGCTGACATCCACCGGGTTGGTCAGGTCTCCGACGATCACCTCAGCTCCGAGTGCGCGCAGCGCGTCGGCGCGCGAGTCCTCGCGGTGCACCATCGCCCGCACGGCCTCGCCATGGCTGAGAAGTTGCTCGACGACTAG
>NZ_DATFZD010000054.1:0-13566 GCF_035314665.1 Mycobacterium sp.
CGGGCCCGCAATGGGCCACTAGTCAACCCGGCCAAGCTCTTTCGACCGAACGGCGCTGCGCCTAAGTCCGGGTAGCGGTCAGGTAGCCGAGCCCGGAGAACATCGCCGCTTCTTCTTCGTTGTGCGTCTGGACCGGAAGGCCTTGAGCGGCAAACAAATCGGCAACGCTGATGGCCGCGACGTTCCAGCCGTGGCTGCCCAGATAGTCGCCCACATCGTTGCGGTCACCGCCATACCAAAGGTCGGTCATCTCCACGTCGAATCCGTGGTCGCGCCAGCGTTCGGTGGCCTGCCGCATCTGGTCTGCCATCTTCGGCACCGCCCGGCTTGCGTCCGGCACGTTCTCGGTGGCCAATTGACTGCCCGCAGCGCTGAGCATGGTGATGTTGTCCAGCAGCGCATCCTGGGCGTCCGGCGGCAGGAACGGCATCAAACCCTCCGCGCTCCACGCGGTGGGTTGGGTGGGGTCCAGGCCGGCTCCGCGCAACGCGGTCGGCCAGTCGTGGCGCAGATCTATTGCCACCGGGCGTCGGTCGGCGGTGGGGGCGGCGCCCAGATCGGCCAGCGTCGTGGTCTTGAATTCGATCACCCGAGGTTGGTCGATCTCGTACACCGTGGTCCCGGCCGGCCACGGCAACCGGTAGGCCCGGGCATCCAACCCCGACGCCAGGATCACCGCCTGGCGGATCCCGCCGTTGGTCGCCTCGATGAAGAAGTCGTCGAAGAAGCGAGTGCGCAAGGCCATCATGTCCCGCATCCGCTGCATGCCCCACGCGCTGTTGTCGTCGACCTCGGCCGGATTCAATTCGCCACTGGCCAAACGGGTGAAGAAGTCCACCCCCACCGCACGGACCAACGGTTCGGCGAAGGGATCGTTGATCAGTGGGTTAGCCGCCCGGCTCGCCAACGCGCGCCCGACGGCGACGCCGGTCGCGGTGGCGCCCACGCTGGTGGCCAGGTCCCAGGTGTCGTTTTCGGTGCGTGCCATATCTGCCCCTCCTCAGTAGAGCCGCCTGGATATTTAGCTTGTTTAATCGACTGTACCCGCGATCGGGGACACGTAATCTGGGCGAGGTGCGGCACTACTACTCGGCTGAGGCGATCCGCGAGGCCGAAGCGCCGGTGCTGGCCGGCCTGCCCGACGGTGCGCTGATGAGGCGCGCAGCCTATGGGCTGGCCACGTCGATCATCGCCGAGTTGACCGCCCGCACCGGCGGAGTCGCTGGCCGCCGGGTGTGCGCGGTCGTCGGCTCGGGCGACAACGGTGGTGACGCGCTCTGGGCGGCGACGTTCCTGCGCCGCCGCGGCGCGGCCGCCGACGCGATACTGCTCAAACCGGAACATACTCACCAGAAGGCGCTGGCGGCATTTCGGAAAGCCGGCGGGCGGATCGTCGAAAAGATCTCTGCCGGAACGGATCTCGTCATCGACGGCGTTGTCGGTATCTCCGGATCGGGGCCGCTGCGGCCGAATGCGGCCGACGTCTTCGAGGCTGTCGATGCCAACGCGATCCCGGTTGTCGCCGTCGACATCCCCAGCGGCGTCGACGTGGCGACCGGCGCGGTCACCGGCCCCGCCGTGCACGCCGCGCTGACCGTCACCTTCGGCGGCCTCAAGCTGGTACACGCGCTGGCCGACTGCGGCCGCGTGCGTCTGGTCGACATCGGTTTGGATCTACCCCAGACCGATGTCGTCGGCTTCGAAGCCGCGGATGTGGCCGCGCGCTGGCCGGTGCCCGGACCGCACGACGACAAGTACACCCAGGGTGTGACGGGCGTGCTGGCCGGTTCGTCGACGTATCCGGGCGCCGCGGTGCTGTGCACCGGTGCGGCCGTCGCGGCTCACTCCGGCATGGTCCGCTATGCCGGCGGTGCGCACGCCGAGGTGCTGGCGCATTGGCCCGAGGTGATCGCGTCGCCCACCCCGGCCGCGGCCGGACGGGTACAGGCCTGGGTGGTTGGGCCGGGCCTGGGCACCGACGACACCGCAGCCGCCGCGCTGTACTTCGCGCTGGGCACCGACCTGCCGGTGCTGGTCGACGCCGACGGGTTGACCATCCTGGCGGCCCACCCGGACATGGTCAGCGGCCGTCGCGCCCCGACCTTGCTGACTCCGCACGCCGGTGAGTTCGCCCGACTGGCCGGCGCCCCACCCGGCGACGACCGCGTCGGCGCCACCCGCAAGCTGGCCGACGCGCTCGGGGTCACCGTGCTGCTGAAGGGCAACGTCACCGTCATCGCCGAACACGGCGGCCTGGTCTACCTCAACCCGGCCGGGCAGTCCTGGGCGGCGACCGCCGGGTCCGGCGACGTGCTGTCCGGCATGATCGGCGCCCTGCTGGCCGCGGGGCTGCCGGCCGCCGAAGCCGCGGCAGCCGGCGCCTTCGTGCACGCACGCGCGGCGGCGCTGTCGGCCGCCGACCCCGGGCCGGGTGACGCGCCGACGTCGGCGTCCCGCATCGTCGGCCACATCCGAGCCGCCCTAGCAACCCTGTAGCTCACCACCGAAAGGAATCCATCGTGACCCTCAGCCACCCATCCGTCCCCGCATATTCGATCGCGCCCGCCTACACGGGCCGCATGTTCACCACCCCGGTGCCGGCGTTGCGGCTGCCCGAGGAGTCGATGGATGCGGAGGCTGCCTACCGCTTCATCCACGACGAGCTGATGCTCGACGGCAGCTCGCGGCTCAACCTGGCCACCTTCGTCACCACCTGGATGGATCCCGAAGCCGAGAAGTTGATGGCCGAGACGTTCGACAAGAACATGATCGACAAGGACGAATATCCGATCACCGCATCCATTGAGCAGCGATGCGTGTGCATAGTGGCCGACCTGTTCCACGCCGATCACTTGCGCGATGACGATCCGTCCAGCGCCTGCGGGGCGTCCACCATCGGTTCCAGCGAGGCCGTCATGCTCGGTGGTCTGGCGCTCAAATGGCGCTGGCGCGAAAAGGTGGGTAAAGGCTGGGAGGGCCGCACCCCCAACCTGGTGATGGGCTCCAACGTGCAGGTGGTCTGGGAGAAGTTCTGCCGCTACTTCGATGTCGAGCCCCGCTATCTGCCGATGGAGGAGGGTCGCTACGTCATCACGCCCGAACAGGTTGTCGAGGCCGTCGACGAGAACACCATTGGGGTGGTGGCGATCGTGGGCACCACCTACACCGGCGAACTCGAGCCGGTCGCGGAGATCTGCGCGGCGCTGGACAAACTGGCCGCCGGTGGGGGTGTGGACGTTCCGGTGCACGTCGACGCCGCTAGCGGGGGCTTCGTGGTGCCGTTCCTGCACCCGGAACTGAAGTGGGACTTCCGGCTGCCCCGGGTGGTGTCGATCAACGTCAGCGGCCACAAATACGGGCTGACCTACCCCGGCATCGGGTTCGTGGTGTGGCGCAGCAAGGAGTACCTGCCCGAGGACTTGGTCTTCCGGATCAACTACCTGGGCGGCGACATGCCGACGTTCACGCTGAACTTCTCGCGCGCGGGCAACCAGGTGATCGGCCAGTACTACAACTTCTTGCGGCTGGGCCGTGAGGGCTACACGCAGGTCATGCAGAGTTTGTCGCAGACCGCCCGCTGGCTGGGCGAGCAGCTTCACGAAGCCGACCACTGTGAGGTGATCTCGGACGGCTCGGCGATCCCCGTCGTCGCCTTCCGGCTGGCCCGCGGCCTGGGCTACACCGAGTTCGACCTCTCGCACGAGCTACGGACCTTCGGGTGGCAGGTGCCCGCCTACACCATGCCCGACAACGCCACCGACATCTCCGTGCTGCGGGTCGTGGTGCGCGAGGGACTCTCCGCCGACCTGGCCCGCGCGCTGCACGACGACGCGCACACCGCGCTGGCCTCCCTGGACAAGCTCAAGCCCAGCGGCCACTACAAAGCCCAGCACTTCGCGCACTGACCTGCCGGAATACGGCTGCGGAAGTCGATTCTGGGAGAATATCGGCCGTGGCCGTTACGCCGATATCTCTGACGCCGGGCGTCCTTGCCGAGGCCCTGGTGGACCTGGGTGCCATTGCGCACAACGTCCGGGTGCTGTGCGAGCACGCGGGCGGTGCGCAGCTGATGGCTGTCGTCAAGGCCGACGGATACGGGCACGGCGCCACCCAGGTGGCCCGGACCGCGTTGGCCGCGGGCGCCGCCGAGCTGGGTGTCGCCACCGTCGACGAGGCGCTGGCCCTGCGCGCCGACGGCATCACCGCGCCGGTGCTGGCCTGGCTGCATCCGCCCGGTATCGACTTCGGTCCCGCGCTGCTGGCCGACGTGGAGATTGCCGTGTCCTCGGTGCGTCAGCTCGAGCAGCTGCTGGACGCGGCCCGTCGCACCGGCCGCGCGGCCACCGTGACCGTCAAGGTGGATACCGGGCTGAACCGCAACGGCGTCGCGCTCGACGACTACCCGTCGATGCTGACCGCGTTGCACCAAGCCGTCGCCGAGGACGCCCTACGGTTGCGCGGGCTGATGTCGCACATGGTGTACGCCGATGAACCCGACAACCCGATCAATAATGTTCAGGCTCAACGGTTTACCGAGATCGTGGCGCAGGCGCGCAACCAGGGAGTGCACTTCGAGGTGGCGCATCTGTCGAATTCGTCGTCGACGATGTCACGTCCCGACCTGGCGTTCGACATGGTGCGGCCCGGTGTCGCGGTGTACGGCCTGAGTCCGGTGCCCACCCTGGGCGACATGGGTCTGGTGCCGGCGATGACGGTGAAATGCGCCGTCGCGCTGGTGAAGTCGATTCACGCTGGCGAGGGCGTGTCGTATGGGCACACCTGGATCGCGGAGCGCGACACCACCGTCGCGCTGATGCCGATCGGCTACGCGGACGGCGTCTTCCGGGCGCTCGGTGGCAGGCTGGACGTGCTGATCAACGGCAGGCGGCGCCCTGGCGTCGGGCGGATCTGCATGGATCAGTTCGTCGTCGACCTTGGTCCCGGACACGTCGACGTGAGCGAAGGCGACGAGGCGATCCTGTTCGGGCCCGGCACGCGAGGTGAGCCGACCGCGCAGGAGTGGGCCGATCTGCTGGGCACCATCCACTACGAAGTGGTGACCAGCCCGCGGGGACGTATCACCAGAACCTACCGCGAGGCCGGCGATCGTTGAGCGGTGCGAATCATGACGGCTCCCATGTGGACAGGGTGGGGTTGGCGCGCTGGCTGGCAGGTGCCGCGGGCCTGAGCGCGGTGGGCACCATCGCCGGGGTTACGGTGGCACGCTCGATGACGCGGCGTCCGGAAAACGACGACCCTTATGCCAACGAGGATTTCGAGACACTCGACGGCGACCGCAGCTATCTGGTGACAACGCCGGACGGCGTGCCGCTGGCGGTGCGCGAGGTCGGGCCCGCTGACGCGCCACTGACCGTGGTGTTCGCGCACGGATTCTGCCTTCGCATGGGTGCCTTTCACTTTCAGCGCATGCGGCTGTCCGACGAGTGGGGTCCGCAGGTCCGTATGATCTTCTACGACCAGCGCGGCCACGGCCGATCCGGCGACGCCCCGCCGGAAACCTACACGGTGACGCAGCTGGGCATGGACCTAGAGACGGTGCTGCAGGTGATAGCGCCACGCGGTCCGATCGTGGTGGTTGGTCATTCGATGGGCGGGATGACGGTGCTGTCGCACGCCCGGCAGTACCCGCACCACTACGGCAACCGCATTGTCGGAGCCGCGCTGATTTCGTCTGCGGCCGAAGGAGTGGCGAAGTCACCGCTCGGCGAGATTCTGAATAACCCTGCGCTAGAGGCCGTTCGGCGGGCCGCGCGGACGGCGCCCAAGCTGGTTCAGCGCGGCCGCAACGTGGGCCGCTCGGTGATCGGGCCGATTCTGCGGGCGGCGTCCTTTGCCGACCTGTACGTCAGCCCGAGCGTTGTGGCGTTCTCCGAGAAGATGATGCTCGACACCGCGATCCCGACCCTGGTCGAGTTTTCGCACGCGCTGGAAGTTCACGACGAAACGGGGGCACTGCCAACGCTGGCGAGGATCCCGACACTGATCGTCTGTGGCGACCACGACTTGGTCACCCCTGCCGAGTACTCGAAGAAAATGGCCGATGCGATGCCGGATTCCGAACTGGTCATCGTGGCCAGATCGGGCCATTTGGTGTTGCTGTCCAAGCCGAATCCGATCAACGACGGGTTGGTGCGGCTGGTCAAGCGGGCTGCCCCGAGCAGGTTCGCAACGTTGAGTCAGCGGTGGCGCGATCGGGTCTTGCGCCGTGACTAAGGCCGACGGTCACCTAGGTGGCGACCCGCCACAGGGCATCGCGACGCTGCCGCGGGTCGAAGACACCGTCGCGCTCGGTTGGCGGCTGGGCGGCCAGCTCCGCGCCGGCGACGTCGTCGTGCTCTCCGGCCCGCTCGGCGCCGGAAAAACCGTGCTGGCCAAGGGGATTGCTGCAGCGATGGACGTCGACGGACCGGTCACCTCGCCGACGTTCGTGCTGGCGCGGGTACATCCGGCACGACGGACCGGCGCCCCGGCGATGATCCACGTCGACGTCTATCGATTGCTGGAGCACACCGGTGCCGATCTGCTCGACGAGCTCGAATCCCTGGACCTCGATACCGAACTCGACGATGCCGTCGTCGTGGTGGAGTGGGGCGAGGGCCTTGCCGAACGGCTTTCCGATCGGCACCTCGACGTCCGCCTCGAGCGAATCAGCAACTCCGACGTGCGGACCGCGACGTGGCAATGGAGCTGCCGCGCCGGCGACGATGCAGAGCGCAGCGATGAGGAGGAGCGGCGCACATGAGCGGCCGTACTCGCCTGGTGTTGGCCATCGACACCGCAACTCCCGCCGTGACGGCGGGCGTCGTGGCCGATGGCGAGCTGCTGGCCCAGCGGGTCAGCATCGATGCTCGCGCGCACGCCGAACGGATCACCCCGAATGTGTTGTCCGCCATGGCCGATGCCGGACTGCAGATGGCGGATCTGGATGCCGTCGTGGTGGGGTGCGGCCCGGGTCCATTCACCGGCTTGCGAGTTGGTATGGCGACCGCGGCGGCCTACGGGCATGCGCTCGGCATTCCGGTGCACGGGGTCTGCAGCCTCGACGCGATCGGCGGGCAGACCACCGGAGACACGCTGGTGGTCACCGATGCCCGCCGCCGCGAAATCTATTGGGCTTGCTATCGCGACGGCGGCCGGATCGCCGGTCCGGCGGTTAACGCCCCGGCCGATGTCGACCCCGGTGTCGCGCAGGCGGTGGCCGGCTCGCCCGAACATGCGGCGCTGTTCGGCCTGCCGCTATGCGATCCGTCACACCCGACATCGATAGGTCTGGTCGCCGCGGTCGACTGGTCGGCCCCACCCGGCGCGCTGCTCCCGTTGTATCTGCGCCGACCCGATGCAAAGACGGTGGCTGAGCGAGAGGCCGCCCGACAATGACCGCCTGCAGCGAACCCGTCACGTTCGGCGCATTGACGCTGGCCGACGCCGACCGCTGCGCTGAGTTGGAGGCCGTGCTGTTTCCCGGTGACGACCCTTGGCCGACAGTCGCGTTCGTCCGCGAGCTTGCCGCCAAGCACAATCACTACGTGGCCGCCCGCACCGGCGCTGATGGCGGCGAGCTGATCGGCTACGGTGGCATCTCGCGGTTGGGCCGCACGCCGCCGTTCGAATACGAGGTGCACACCATCGGCGTCGACCCGGCTTACCAAGGCCGCGGTGTCGGCCGCCGGCTGCTGGACGAGCTGCTGAACTTCGCCGCGGGCGGCGTCGTCCACCTCGAGGTCCGCACCGACAATGCGCCGGCCATCGCGCTGTACCGCAGCGTGGGATTCACCCAAGTAGGCCTGCGTCGGCGGTATTACCGGGTCAGCGGCGCCGATGCGTACACCATGCGCCGGGAGGCCCCATGACTAAGACCATCCTGGCCATCGAAACCTCCTGCGACGAAACCGGAGTCGGCATCGCCCGGCTCGACGCCGACGGCGGCGTGACGTTGTTGGCCGACGAGGTGGCATCCAGCGTCGACGAACACGTCCGGTTCGGCGGTGTGGTCCCGGAGATCGCCTCGCGAGCGCACCTGGAGGCGCTCGGTCCGGCTATGCGCCGCGCGCTGGCAGGCGCGGGCGTGCAAAAACCGGACATCGTCGCGGCCACCATCGGGCCGGGGCTGGCGGGTGCGCTGCTGGTGGGAGTGGCTGCGGCCAAAGCGTATTCGGCTGCCTGGGGGGTGCCGTTCTACGCGGTGAACCACTTGGGCGGGCACCTGGCCGCCGACGTCTACCAGCACGGGCCGCTGCCGGAGAGCGTGGCGCTGCTGGTGTCCGGCGGCCATACCCACCTGTTGCATGTGCGTTCGCTCGGCGAGCCGATCGTGGAGCTGGGCAGCACCGTCGACGACGCGGCCGGGGAGGCTTACGACAAGGTGGCCCGCCTGCTGGGGTTGGGCTATCCGGGCGGCAGGGTGCTCGATGACTTGGCGCAAACCGGTGACCGGGACGCGATTGTGTTCCCCCGCAGCATGACTGGACCACGCGATGATCCGCACGCGTTCAGCTTCTCCGGGCTGAAGACCGCGGTGGCGCGGTACGTGGAGAGCCATCCCGACGGGGCGACCGCCGACATCGCCGCCGGCTTCCAGGAGGCAGTCGCCGACGTGCTGACCATGAAGGCGGTGCGCGCCGCCACCGGGCTCGGCGTATCCACGCTGCTGATCGCCGGGGGAGTGGCCGCGAACTCCCGGCTGCGTGAACTGGCCGAAGAGCGTTGTGGCGCAGCAGGATTGACACTGCGGATCCCGCGGCCCCGGCTGTGCACCGACAACGGTGCGATGATCGCTTCCTTCGCCGCGCATCTGGTTGCCGCCGGTGCGGCCCCATCCCCGTTGGACGTGGCCAGCGACCCAGGTCTGCCGGTGGTCAAAGGCCAGCTGCCCTGATCGTCAGTTGCCGGTTTCTTGGGTGACGACAGCAGGTCGTCGCTGGTGGTCCAGGCTTGGCTGAAGGTGGCCATCGGGATCTGCTCGTCGCGGCCGTTGCGGGTGCCACTGTCGTTGACGTGGATGACGTTGGTGCCGGTGTCGACTCCGGTGACGACCATGGCGTGGTCGGGCGTGGTCCGGTCGCCATCGCCGTGAGGGTAGTTCCAGATGGTTTCGGCGTTGAGCGCGGCGATGACCTTGTGGCCGCCGGCCAGGTCTTGTTCCAGTGTCCCCATGCCGTTGCCGGTCGTGAGGTCGGATTCGATGCCGTGCTTCTGCAGCAGCAGGACCATGTCTTGGGGCGAGGTGCCGTCAAAGTGGTAGACGTCGCCGCGATGGGATTCGCTTTTGGTGAACACCCCGCGTAACTCCATGCCGATTTGGGACGGTTCTCTGCCGGTGAGCTGGCCGACCAGATCCGCGACGGTGACCAGTCGACGGGCTTACCGACCGGGAAGCAGGTGGGCGACCTTGAGTGCTAGCACTCTCATGTATAGAGTGCTAGGTGGCAATCGGACGAACCCCCGCGCCGGCACCCGCGACGACGACGCGAGGGCACGGACGAATGCCGAACACCTGGTAATCCCAAGGTTCGGGGCCTAGATCCTTATGGCCCCGTGCCCCTATCCAACAAGTGGAGGCTGCAATCGTGGCGAAGGTGAAGATCAAGCCACTCGAGGACAAGATCCTCGTACAAGCCAATGAGGCCGAGACCACGACCGCATCCGGTCTGGTCATTCCCGACACCGCCAAGGAGAAGCCGCAGGAAGGCACTGTCGTCGCCATCGGCCCCGGCCGGTGGGACGACGATGGCGCGAAGCGGATTCCGCTGGACGTGTCCGAGGGTGACACCGTCATCTACAGCAAGTACGGCGGCACCGAGATCAAGTACAACGGCGAGGAGTACCTGATCCTTTCGGCCCGCGACGTGCTGGCCGTCGTCTCCAAGTAACGCAGAGCGTGTTCCGCCCCGGCAATCCCCACGTCGACACGTGGGAGATTTCCGGGGCGGACCGCTTCTTAGGACGGGACAAGAAAGACTTATGAGCAAGCAGATTGAGTTCAGTGAGACCGCACGGCGGGCAATGGAAGCCGGCGTGGATAAACTCGCCGACACCGTGCGGGTGACCCTGGGCCCGCGAGGCCGGCATGTGGTGCTGGCCAAGGCTTTTGGCGGCCCTACGGTCACCAACGACGGTGTCACCGTCGCCCGCGAGATCGAATTGGAAGACCCGTTCGAAAACCTGGGCGCCCAGCTGGTCAAGTCGGTGGCCACCAAGACCAACGACGTCGCCGGCGACGGCACCACCACCGCCACCGTGCTGGCGCAGGCGATCATCAAGGGCGGGCTGCGCAACGTCGCTGCCGGTGCCAACCCGATCGCGCTCGGCTTGGGTATCGGCAAGGCCGCCGACGCGCTGTCCGAGGCGCTGCTGGCAGCGGCCACCCCGGTGTCCGGCAAGACCGGCATCGCGCAGGTAGCCACAGTGTCGTCGCGCGACGAGCAGATCGGCGAGCTGGTCGGCGAGGCGATGACCAAAGTCGGCCACGACGGCGTGGTCAGCGTCGAGGAATCGTCCACGCTGAGCACCGAGCTGGAGTTCACCGAGGGCGTCGGCTTCGACAAAGGCTTCCTGTCGGCGTACTTCGTCACTGACTTCGACGCGCAGCAGGCCGTGCTCGACGACCCCCTGATCCTGTTGCACCGCGACAAGATCAGCTCGCTGCCCGACTTCCTGCCGTTGCTGGAGAAGGTGGCCGAGTCGGGTAAGCCGCTGCTGGTCATCGCCGAAGACGTCGAAGGCGAGCCGCTGTCGACGCTGGTGGTCAACGCGATCCGCAAGACGCTGAAAGCGGTCGCGGTCAAGGCCCCGTTCTTCGGTGACCGCCGCAAGGCGTTCCTGGATGACTTGGCCATCGTCACCGGTGGCCAGGTGGTCAACCCCGACGTCGGGCTGACGCTGCGTGAGGTCGGGCTCGAGGTGCTCGGATCGGCCCGCCGCGTGGTGGTGAGCAAGGACGACACCGTGATCGTCGAGGGCGGTGGCACCGCCGAGGCCATCGCCGACCGCGCCAAGCAGCTGCGTTCCGAGATCGAGAGCACTGACTCCGACTGGGACCGTGAAAAGCTGGAGGAGCGGCTGGCCAAGCTGGCCGGCGGGGTCGCCGTCATCAAGGTCGGCGCCGCCACCGAGACCGCACTCAAGGAGCGCAAAGAAAGCGTCGAGGATGCCGTTGCCGCAGCAAAGGCAGCCGTCGAGGAAGGCATCGTCCCGGGTGGTGGCTCTGCTCTCTTGCAAGCCCGTAAGGCACTCACCGACCTGCGTGCGTCGCTGTCAGGCGACGAGGCCCTCGGCGTCGAGGTGTTCTCCGAGGCGCTTAGCGCGCCGCTGTACTGGATCGCAGCCAACGCCGGGCAGGACGGCTCGGTGGTGGTCAACAAGGTCGGCGAACTGCCCGCCGGGCACGGGTTCAACGCCGCGACGCTGACCTACGGCGACTTGGCCGCGGACGGGGTTATCGACCCGGTCAAGGTCACCAGGTCCGCGGTGCTCAACGCCGCGTCGGTGGCACGCATGGTGCTGACAACCGAAACGGCGATTGTCGAAAAGCCCGCCGACGAGGACGAGCACGCCGGTCATCACCACGGCCACGCTCACTAGGAGCGGTCTGTACTGTACACAGAGCGCCCCCGGGTCATTTGGCCGGGGGCGCTCTGTGCGATCACGCCATAGCTAACCGCCCGAGACATGACGCACCGCGTATAGCTCACACGGTTCGGCGATGCCCTTTAGGGTGTGCGTCCCGTGGCCTTCAAGCGTGATGCCGGAACCGGCCACGAGGTTGCTAATAGAGGAAGAAACGAGCACCTCCGAATTCCTGGCTAAGCCCTGAATCCGCGCAGCTTGATGCACGGCCATCCCGGTTATGTCGTCGCCGCGTGTCTCGATCTCGCCAGTGTGCAATCCGGCCCGAATCTCGATATCAAATTCTGACAAGATGCGATTCCTCAGGGCCCACGCGCATCGAACCGCCCGGCTCGGGCTGTCAAAAGTCGCCAGCAGTCCGTCGCCTGTGCTCTTTATCCAGCGCCCTCCGCACACGCCAATCTCGATGCGGCAT
This sequence comes from Mycobacterium sp., assembly GCF_035314665.1. Lineage (GTDB taxonomy): Bacteria > Actinomycetota > Actinomycetes > Mycobacteriales > Mycobacteriaceae > Mycobacterium. Next base: position 12,062 of record NZ_DATFZD010000054.1, read on the forward strand.
AGGTCGTCGTGACGGTCCAAAAAGTCGCGCCACGCGGTGTCGCCCAGGTGCGCGGCATGTAATGTCGAGTCGACAATGTCTGTGAAGAGAACCGTTGCGAGCTTTCGTGAATGGTCCGCGTTCGGCCGGGTGCCGGTGAGAAACTCCTCGATTGCGTCGGCGTATTTTTTGCCCGAACCGAACCAGACGGCGTGATCGTCGGTGGGTAGCTCCACGAAGCGAGCGCCCACGATGTGCTCGGCCAAATAACGGCCACTCTGAAACGGGACGACGCGATCCCTGCGGGCGTGCATCACAAGGGTCGGAGCGTAAATGGACGGCAGCACCTGGCGGATGTCGATCTCGGCAATGAGCCGGCCAAATGGGGCCAGCTTCAATCGGGGCAGCGATGCGCGTTCGTAACGGGCCGCCCAGCGCCGGAAACCCGGTTGCCCCGCCATGGACGGGGCCATGTGCCTCATCGTGGTTTCGCCGGTGCCCCAGATCAACGGACCCAGCCGTAAGGCCAGCAATTGTTGCCGCCTGGTTGGTGCCCATGGATGATCGTCACGGCGCACCCAGCTTGCGAAGCTGCCGCTCAGAATCAAACCCTCGGTGCGCTCAGGAAACGTGGCGGCAAAGAACGCTGCCAGGGTGCCGCCCTCTGACCAGCCGCTGATGACGGCGCGGTCCACGGCTTCTGCGCGCATGACGGCGACGAGGTCCTGAACCCGCGCGTCGAGCGACGGCGGGGGGATGCTGCGGTCGGAGACTCCTGTGCCGCGCTTGTCGAAATAAATTACGCGGCAGACGGATCCGAGTCGTTCAAAAAAAGTGGTGGCATCCGGGTTCTCCCAGATCACCTCGAGGTTCTGCGCGAATCCGGGAACACCTATCAGTGTCCGCTTACCCGAGCCGAACGCCTGGTAGCCGATGCGGACCCCATCTGCTTCTGCGTAGCGGGTCTCCGGTCGGGCGAGCGTCACATTCGCAAACTATAAAATCGCCGCGGCGCATAGTTAAGTGGGCGACTTCCCAGTGGGTTAATGACAATGCGCGGGCTGCAATCTCGCACGACCGAGACGGCGATTGTCGAAAAGCCCGCCGACGAGGACGAGCACGCCGGTCATCACCACGGCCACGCTCACTAGAATCCGCTTCCAACGAAGCACCCCCGGTCAATTGGCCGGGGGTGCCTTCGTTTGTTGGGCGTTGGAGAGGGCCGCGGTCAGTTAGCCCGCCTGTCAGGCTTGACGCGTCGTCGCAGGCGGTGCAATGGTGATACCCGTCACATGACCACTGGTCACACTGGGCAGAAAGGCGGCAGCTCATGACCACGAGGGACAAGTACACGGACGTGCCCGCGCCCTACTCGTGGGAGGTCCCCAGTGCCGGCGACGCGCGCTTCACGTGGGAGTACGACGACGGGCGCGCCCGGCTCCTTTCCCTATACCAAAAGGGAAAGGACAAGCAGTGGGATGCCCAGTCGCGCATCGACTGGGCGCAAGACGTCGACCCGATGAACC
>NZ_DATFZD010000055.1:0-8763 GCF_035314665.1 Mycobacterium sp.
TAATTATAATCGGGTAGGATTGTTCTAGTTTCGCGAGTCCAATCATTGGCATTCGTGCCCTGTAAATTCAGAATGCAGACCCCACTGAGCACAAGGATCCATTTTTGGTCGCTGATGCTGCGAGGCGGAGACTCGTTCACCGCGACGGCCGCTGGCATGATGAGCCAGTTCTCTCCTGCAAATGGACCGGCTAAAACACCCACAAGTTTTCCCTTTCCGAGGCTTACGTGGCTCGAATCAGACACCCCGGGCGCGATCAATTCAAGAGTGCGGTCCGACCAGCGGACCGGCGTAGCCAGGGTTACAGAGACGGGTTGAGACCGAGCCGCATACGTCGGCGTTCGCCCAGCGACGTTGTGTGCGCCGCGTATCCATGCCGTTGTCGCACAGGTCTCCTCGATGGAAGTAATGGTCAGCAGATCCCGAGCGCATCGCGACGTCGTCCTGATCAGTAGAACCCAACCAGGCCGAGCGCAGGGTGTTAGCTCAAGTTAAAGATAGTTCGACCCATGACGGCAATGAATGACCAGGTCAAACCACGTTTAGCATGACGGTCAGCTACCGGATGGTGCTGATTTATCTGACGTTGGCGCGCTAGCCCTAACAGCTTCCCGCGTTCATACTCAGCCGGCCAGGGCTGCAGCTGGCAGAATTGGCAAGTATGCCCACGCCACCGCGCCGAGTGCTGCGCATGCGGGCGGTTGACCTCACCAACCGCATACCTGGCTACCGATTCCGCGAGCACGGTGAAGGCGACGACTCCTGGAAGCAGGTCAAAACAAGGGCCGTCTCCGAATTGCGTCCCCACGACGGCAGTTTCCTACCCGAAGTGGTGACGGTGCAGTTCACCGACGGAACAGAGCGCTACTTCAACCCCGACGACCCCGTCGAAATCCAACCCGCATGACAGCGAGATAGGTCAAATCACGGGTCGAGACCGCGCCTGCGCGTCTCTCCTTCGATGCGCCGCATTTGGTTACCTGAACATTTGCGAGACGAACGCAGCCCTGATCCACCTACCGTGAGCGGGTCTGCATAGCCCGGGTGGCTTTGGGCTTCGGCGTGACCGGCGTACCCAGCGCCAGGAGTTCGTCCAGCAGGGCGTCCATTTGACTTACCGGCGGCAACGCGCCGCCCCGCTGTCGGTACGCACTGCGGACGCTGACCAGCAAGCGCAATTCCCGTTCGATCGTGTCGCGATCCCGCGTGCTGACTTCCGAACCGTCCATTGAGTGATCCTTGCACCGAAACGATGGCACCAACAGCGTGACGCGCGGGAATTAACCTTGCGGTCATTACCCGATCAGGTCACTGTGTCGGTGTCGCCGTCCAAGAGTTGTTGGGGGACTTGGCCGAACAGGTAGCGTTCGGCGACAGGTTCCAGTGTAGGGGTCCGGATGACGTCGTTGCGGTCGTCGGTCGACACGCCGGGGATGGCGGCGCCACGGCCGAGGCGGACCAAATACTTCGCCCCGCTAACATCGATGTCGTGCCGGCGGGGCGTCATACCTACTTTGCGTACGGGTCAAACCTGTGCGTGCGGCAGATGGCGCAACGTTGTCCCGGCGCCACCGATCCCCGGCGGGCAGTGCTGGCCGACCATGACTGGCTGATCAATCAGCGCGGGGTGGCCACCGTCGAGCCGTTCGACGGCGTGCAAGTGCACGGGGTCATCTGGCAGCTGTCCGATCACGACCTGGCCACCTTGGACAGCGCCGAGGGTGTGCCGCGACGCTACCGGCGCGACCAGCTGACCGTGCACAGCGACGACGGGCCGTCGGACGCCTGGGTCTACATCGACCACCGGGTGCATCCGGGTGCACCACGACCGGGCTACCTCGAACGCATCATCGACGGAGCGCTGCACCATGGGTTGCCGCAGCGCTGGATCGACTTCCTGCGCCGATGGGATCCCGCTCGCTGGCCTCGCCCACGGCCGCGGCCGACAACGCCTGCGCCCCAGTCGCTTTCCGAGCTGCTGTCGGAGGCCGGGGTGACCGAGGAAAGCCGGCTGCGGTCACGCTTCGGGTTTCTCGCCATTCACGGCGGCGGCCTGGAAGAGATGACCGACGTGATCGCCGAACGCGCCGCCGACGCGGCCGACGCGTCGGTGTATCTGGTGCGGCATCCCGACCGTTATCCGCATCACCTGTCGTCGGCGCGCTTTCGCCCCGACGAATCGGCCCCACTCGCGGAGTTTCTCGACCACGTCGATATCGCGATCTCGCTGCACGGATACGGGCGGATCGGACGCGGCACCCAGCTGCTGGCCGGCGGCAGCAACCGCGCGCTCGCCGCTCACGTGGCCGGCCATCTCGACCTGCCCGGCTATCAGGTCGTCACCGACATCGACCAGATCCCGCTCGAGCTGCGCGGGTTGCACCCGCACAACCCCGTCAACCTGGCACGCGACGGCGGAACCCAGCTGGAACTGCCCAGCCGGGTCAGGGGCATCAGCCCCCGTAGTCCGCTACCCGGTGACGACGGGTTGTCACCGGTGACTTCTGCACTGGTGCAGGGCCTTGCCGCCGCCGCGCGGTCCTGGAAATTGAATTAAGGAACGACAACACGATCGGAGTTAGTTGATGGCTCGTGATTTTCGGTTTTCGATAGGCATTCACAGCGCCAAGTCGGGCGCCGCGCTGCGGGACAAGGCGCGACGCCTGGAGGACGCCGGATTCGACGCCATTCATCTGCCCGACCACCTCGGCGCGCCGGCACCGTTTCCGGTGCTGACCGCGATCGCAGCGGCCACCACGACCGTGCGGCTGGGAACCTACGTGCTCAACGTGGGCTTCTACAAGCCGGCTCTGCTGGCTCGCGACGCGGGGGCGGTCAATGACCTCAGCGACGGCCGCCTCGATCTCGGCCTCGGTGCCGGCTACGTGCGAGAGGAATTCGAGGCGGCCGAGCTGCCGTACCCGAGCGCCGGGCAACGCGTCGACTACCTCGAGCACACCACGATCTACCTGAAGAAGCACCTGCCGAACGTGCCGATCCTGATCGCCGGCAACGGAAATCGATTGCTGACGATCGCCGCCCAGCACGCCGACATCATCGGCCTGACCGGCGCCAACGAGCACTGGGCCAAGGACGCGCTCGCCGAAAGGATCGAGTTCGTCCGCACCGCCGCCGGTGACCGGTTTGCCGATCTCGAATTGAATTTGGCAATCACGGGGGTGTCGGACAGTTCCGGCAAACCCGACCTGACGATGACGCGCAGGTATGTGCCCGGTCTGTCCGACGAGCAGTTGCTGGCACTGCCGTCCGTGCTGGGCGGATCGCCTCGCGACATCGCCGACACCTTGGGCGGCTACCGCGACACGTATGGGCTGACATCGGTCACCGTGCAGGAACAGCACGCCGACACCATCGCCAAGGTGATCGCGGAGTTCCGATGACCGTTGTCGATGAGCGACCGAAGTCGGGTGAGGGCTCGTTCCGGTTCGACAGGGCGGAATTAGCCGGAGCGGTGGGCGATCTGGGTGTGCTGGTGCCGATCGCCGTGGCGTTGATCGTGAAGAACGGGCTCATGCCGACGGCGGTGCTGTTGCCGGCCGGGCTGCTCTATGTGGTAGCCGGGCTGGTGTACCGGCTTCCGGTGCCGGTGCAGCCGTTGAAGGCGTTCGGGGCGATAGCGATCGCGCACGGTTTCGGCGCCGACGACATCGCCGCGGGCGCGCTGCTGATGGGCGCGATCTTTGTGACGCTTGGGGCGTCGGGCCTGTTGGATTGGGTCGCGAAAGTGTTCCCCCAGCCGATCATTCGGGGAATTCAGCTCTCGGTGGGACTGCTCTTTTGTCAGTTGGCGTGGAAGCTGGTGTCCGCAACGCCGAAATCGTTCACCGACCATCGGCATTCGGTCTGGTGGCTGGGCGCCGCCACGGTGGCGGTGATCGCCGCGGCGCTGTTGTTGCGGCGCCGCCAGATCACCCTGGTCTTCCTTGCGATTGCCGCGGTGGCGATGGTGCTGACCTTCCACGGCTCGCTGCGCTTCGGCCCGTCGGCGGTGCACACGCCGCACCTGACCTGGGCCGCGTTCTCGGCCGCCGCCGTCGCGCTGGTGCTGCCGCAGTTTCCGTTGTCGTTCGCCAACTCGTGTTTGGCCACCGCGGACACGGCCCGCGCGTACTTCGGCGATGCCGCCTCGCGGGTGCGCCCGGGGCGCCTGGCGATCACTCTTGGCCTGGCCAACCTGTTCGCCGGCGCGATCAGCGGCATGCCGGTGTGTCACGGCGCCGGCGGCATGACCGCGCATCGCAGCTTTGGTGCCCGCAGCGGCGGCGCGCCAATCATGTTGGGCAGCGCGCTGATCGCGCTTGCGCTCGCGTTGGGAGCGACACTGACCGCGGCACTGGCCGGGTTCCCGGTGCCGATCCTGGCGGGCCTGCTGACGGTCGCCGGCCTGCTGCACATCGCCCTGCTGAAGGATCTGCGCGGACCCTGGCACTGGGCGCTGGCCGTTGCGGTCGGAGTCACCGGTTTTCTCAGCAACCTGGCCATCGCGCTGGTCGGGGCGTTGGTGATTTGGTGGGTGGCCCGCGGGATTCAGGCATTGCGGGCCCGGCGCTGACCTACTGCGGGTGATCCTTGCCGGCGAGTTGGTCCAGCGCATGGTCCAGCACGTCGGCGAGCACCCCGAGGCCGTCGCGCACACCGCCCGGCGAACCCGGCAGGTTGACCACCAAGGTTCGCGCGGCCACCCCGCATACCCCGCGGGAAAGCACCGAGGTCGGCACCTTCGGCAGACCGGACCGCCGGATCGCCTCAGCCAGCCCGGGAATCATGTAGTCGAGCACCGCCACGGTCTGGTCCGGGGTGCTATCGCTGGGCGAGATGCCGGTGCCACCGGAGGTGATCACCACGTCGACACCCTCGTCGATCGCATCACGCAGCGCTTCACCCACCGGATCGCCGTCAGCCACCACCATCGGTTGTACCGACGAGAACCCATGCTGCGCAAGCCATTCGGAGATGATCGGCCCGCACCGATCTTCGTAGACCCCGGCCGATGCACGGGTCGAGGCGATGATGACGCACGCCGATCGGTCCGCCATCACCGCTCCCAGGTTCCGTGCCGGCCGCCGTCTTTTCGCAACACCCGAATGTCATCGATACGAGCAGCCGGGTCCACCGCTTTGATCATGTCGTAAAGCGTCAGCGCCGCCACGCTCACCGCGGTCAGCGCTTCCATCTCGACCCCCGTGCGATCGGTGCTGCGCACCGTCGCGCTGATGTCGACGTCCGTCTTTCCGACGCTGAATTCGACGTCGACGCCGGTCAGCGCCAACTGATGGCACAGCGGAATCAGGTCGCTGGTGCGCTTGGCGGCCAGAATGCCGGCGACCCGAGCAGTGGCCAGGGCATCGCCTTTGGGTAGCCCGCCCGCCGCGATCAGCTCCACCACGTGCGCGGAAGTACGCAGCGAGCCCGCGGCAACCGCGGTGCGCTTGGTGGCCGCCTTCCCGGTGACGTCGACCATATGAGCCGCGCCCTGATCGTCGATGTGCGAGAGCGGACCCGAGTCAGCCACGGATTCCATTCTGACAGCTGCTAGCGCAGATCCCAGACCTGCACCGTGGAGCCGGCCGGAATCTCGGTGACCTCTTCCGGGATGTCCAGCAGGCAGTTCGCCGACGCCAGCGACCCCAGGTGGTGTGACCCGGGCGGGCCGTGGCTCACGACGGTGCCCGCGGCGGCGTCGAAAACCCCACGTCGGAACTGACGCTTTTCGGCCGGTGCGGCCAACGTCTCGGTGAGCACGGCGGATCGTCGCGGCCGGCGCGGATCGGGTAGGCCCATCGCGGAGCGCAGCGCCGGGCGGATGAACACCTCGAAGGACACCAGCGCGCTGACCGGGTTACCGGGCAGGGTGACGATCGGTGTGCCGGCGACCCGGCCGGTGCCCTGCGGCATGCCCGGCTGCATCGCGACCTTGACGAACTCCACCCCCTGATCACCGGCGCGGCCGAAGGCGTCCTTGACCACCTCGTAGGCACCCGCGCTGACGCCGCCGCTGGTGATGATCAGATCCGACTCGGTGGCGTACCGGTCCAGCAACGCGGTGAACTCGGCGATGTCGTCGCTGGCAACCGCGGTGGCGACCACCTCGGCGCCGGCGTCTCGGATCGCGGCGGCCAGCATCGGCGAGTTGGACTCGTAGATCTGCCCCGGCCGCAGCGGCTTTCCCGGTGACACCAGCTCCGACCCGGTGGAGATGATCAGCACCCGCTGACGCGGAATCACCGGCAACCGGTGCAGTCCCAGCGCCGCGGCCAGGCCGATCATCGCCGGCGTGATCAGCTGCCCGGCCCGCAACACCGTGGTGCCGGCGGCGACGTCCTCGCCGGCGCGGCGGATGTGTTTGCCCTCGCCGCTGGGTGCGTCGATCCGCACGACGTCGGTCCGCCCGTCGGTGGCCTCGACGGGCACTATCGCCGTCGCGCCGACCGGGATCGGCGCGCCGGTCATGATGCGATGCGCGGTACCCGGCTCGAGGGTGGGGATCTCGGTTCGACCGGCCGGAATATCCTCGGCCACAGGCAGTTTCACCGGATGTTCGGTCGTGGCCGAGGCCACGTCGTCGGCGCGCACGGCGTATCCGTCCATTGCCGAGTTGTCGAAAACCGGCAGCGACACCGTCGCGGTCACATCGTCGGACAGCGCCCGGCCCGCGGCGTCGGACAGGTCGGCGGTGGCGGCGGGCCGGGCAGTAATCAGCCCGGCGACAACGCGTTGATGCTCCTCGACCGACCGCATGGAATCACTAAATATAGTTGGTCTCTGTGGAGTGTCTGGTAGTGCGGGCGGCGCTGACCGATCAGCCGATTTCGCTCGCCGAACACCAGGAGCTGGTGAGCCATCAGGCGGCGGGAGCCATCGTGGGATTCGTGGGGATGATTCGCGACCACGACAACGGGCGCGACGTGGTGAAGCTGGAGTACTCCGCGCACCCGTCGGCCGCCGACGTCATCGCCGAGGTGGTGGCCGAGGTCGCCGCGCACTCCCCCGGGACGCGGGCCATCGCGGCCAGCCACCGGATCGGCGTCCTGCAGATCGGCGAGGCGGCGCTGGTAGCCGCGGTCGCGGCCGATCATCGCCAAGCGGCGTTTGCCGCCTGCGCACAGCTGGTGGACACCATCAAGGCGCGATTACCGGTGTGGAAGCGGCAGGTCTTCGCCGACGGAACCGACGAGTGGGTGGGCTCGACTTAAGAGCCCGGTCATCCCCCGGCGAACGGCGGCAGGACGTCGATCGTGTCGCCCGCCCGCAGCGGCTGGGCTTGGTCGCGAACCGCCACACCGTCGCAGAGAAACGAGCAACGGCCGAGCACGCGGGCCAGTTCGCCGCCGCGGCCGCCCAGCGTTTCGACGAGCTCGCCAACCGTCGCGCCGGAACGCACGGTCAGCTGCTCGGAGTCGGATCCGGCGGCGGCGCGAGCGGCCGCGAAGTACCGCACGGTGATCGTGTCGACCGTCACCTCAGCCACCAATGGCGCTCATCGGTCGCGCCGGCTGGACGAAGTTCGGGTCGTTGATGCCGTGACCCGCCGGTTTGCCCCAGATCGCCGTCCGCCAGGCCGCCTCGATCGCGGCGTCGTCGGCGCCGCCGCGCAGCAGCCTCCGCAGGTCGGTCTCCTCAATGGCGAACAGGCAGCTACGGAGCTGCCCGTCGGCGGTCAGCCGGGCGCGGTTACAGCTCGAGCAGAACGGGTGCGTCACCGAGGCGATGATCCCGACCTTCCCGGTGTGCCCGGTTGCTGGATCGGTGATCCGCCACAACTCGGCTGCCGCCGAGCCCCGCGGCGCCCGATCCGGCTCCAGCGTGAACGAATGCCGTCGCAGCTGCGCCAGCACTTGGTTCGCGGTCACCGTGGCCTCGCGACGCCATTGATGTCCGGCATCCAGCGGCATCTGCTCGATGATCCGCAACTGGTAGTCGTGGCCGAGGCAGAACCGCACCAGCGACACCGCATCGTCGAGGCCGGTCATGGGGTCCAGTACGGCATTCACCTTCACCGGCCGCAGGCCCGCTGCGTGCCCGGCGGCCAGGCCGGCCAGCACGTCAGCCAGCCGGTCGCGGCGGGTGATGGCCGCGAAACGCAGGTAATCGACGCTGTCCAGCGACACGTTCACCCGGTCCAGGCCGGCCCGCGCAAGCGCCTCCGCACGCTTCGCCAGCAGAACCCCGTTGGTGGTCAGCGCGAGCCGTGGCCGCGGCCGCAGTGCGGCCGTGGCGGCGACGATTTCGTCAAGATGCTTGGCCAGCAACGGTTCTCCACCGGTGAACCGCACCTTGGTGATGCCGAGCCGGGTCACCCCTATTCGCACCAGCCTGATGATCTCGTCGGGTTGCAGCAGCTGCTCGGCGGCCTCCCACCGCAGGCCCTCGGCGGGCATGCAGTAGGTGCATCGCAGATTGCAGCGGTCGGTCAGCGACACCCGCAAATCGGTCGCCGATCGCCCATAGGTGTCGACTAACGGGCCGGTGGAAGGGGCCTGCGTCTCAGGGCCAACGAGCCGACGCGGCACTCGCGGGAGGCCGAGCGTCGTGATCGTCATGGCACCGTCCGAATCTGGTCGCGAGTAACGTTTCCATTATCCATCAGCATCCCACCTGCCCCCGTTCTGATATGGGGGACTTCGTGTCAAGTGGGCAGGGTGAAGCGGCGGCCGCAACCGTCGCTGCGGCCGCCGCTTCGTTGATCAGTTGAGTCGTCGGGGTGTCGAGCGTGTCGTATCGACGCGTGTCAGTCTGATATTC
>NZ_DATFZD010000056.1:0-3894 GCF_035314665.1 Mycobacterium sp.
GCCGCCAACTCATCAGCGCCCCGACTAGTGGTCCGTTCACGGTGTCATGCCTCCTTGAGCAGTACGGGTGATGACTCATCCTGTCGATCCCTCGGTCACCGTCGTTGTGACGGAGAACAATCCCGACATGCTAAGGGTGTACCGGATTTTTACTGAAGCACGCTTCAGGCTTCGTAGCGATTAGCCCGTCAAACTAGGGAGTGCTTGATACACAGTCGCCGCCGCAACCACCGCACTGCGCGCCAGGCCCGTCGCTGGGGCGTCAGTGCGGGAGTGGCTGCCGGCCGCTGCCGCGATGATCTGGGCAAGGATTGCAACCCAAATGGCGGGCCCGGCCGGCTACGCGGATCACCAGTGTCTACCTGTGCCCACAGTGCAAGACACACACCGTACGGGAGTCAGCGAGTCGGGCCCACGGATAGCCCGAATCGGCCTCGCGTTCTGCCGACAGTGACCTTGAGCTGCACCAACGTAAATCTGGTCCGCTGGTGTTGAGACAGCCAGGGACCCCTTTTCCGCCGCAGCCCAGGGCTGCGTTGCCGAGCGCCAGCGAGTCGAGGCCTTTTGCTGGGCGTCGAGGGCGCCGGCATGCAAGGTGCCGCCGCGCAGCTGCGTTTCGCCAGGTGTTCCGCACGATCGCGGCTATCGGTGGTGGCGGACCGGGCCAGCCCGCAACGGTGGCGGTGAGAAGGGAGTTATGCGGGTGTTGTCGCGGCGATGGGTGATCGGGATCTGGACTGGGCCTGCGAGGGGATGGTCGGGTGGTGTCGGCACGGCTGGGCTATGCGGTTGCGTGTCGGCGGTATGGGCGATTAGGCGGTCGTAGTCGGCCCGGCGGGCGGGGTCGCGCAGCAGGGTATAGGCGGCCAGCACCTGGCGTAAGTGTTCGTCGGCGGTTTGCGCCGATCGTGCCGGGCGTGTGTCGGGGTGGTGGGCGCGCAGGTGGGTGCGGTAGGCGTGGGTGATCTCGGTCTGGGTTGCGGTTGGCGGCACGCCCAACACCAGGTAGGGATCGGGATTGACGCGTACCATCGCTGGTCACCTCCAGGAATGAGGTGCGGTGACTCCCGGGCCACGCTGGGCGAACCGGGAGTCACTGCTGTGGGATGGTCTATTTGACGTCTGCGCTGTGCTGGGGCGGTCGGGTGCCCTCGTCGGCGTCGTGCCGCGCTGGTGACGACTACCGTGATGCCCTGGGGAGGAACGCCCGGGTGACCGCCAGGATGGTGAGGGATTCACCGGCGGGTCACCCGGGCGCTGCAACGACATCGCGCACAGCCCATTTGCGAGGTGCCACCGCTAGTGGCGGTGCGCGCGCAGCCACTCTGGGGTGCTGCGTCGGGCGCGGTCATGCGACATATGTGATCACTGTGGGCGGCACGCGAGTCGCTGCCTGCTGGTAGTCATCGCTCGGGGACATCACCTCCCTTGTCCGACAGTGCCTTTCAGGCAAACACCCGATCTCACGGAGGAGAACGCTGGCTAGCCCAGATCTTTCGTGGTGGCCAGCCTCGCGGGGGCCAGCGCCGTCGATTGGCGGCTAGCGGTTGGCCCGGCCGCGGGCGCTGGATGGTGACCCCGGTACGGCGCGGGCGGGGCCGGGGCGCCGGCATCTCGGCGAACAGGTCGGCGACCTCACACCAGAGGTCCTCTTCTTCCTGCTGTAGGCGCATCCATTCGGCCTCCACGATTGCCGTCGCCTCATCGAGCAGAACAGTTGCCGTCTGGGTGTCGGTTGCCATCTCACTCACCCCCTTTTGCGCGGATGCTGCGCCCCGGCCCGCCGGCCAGGTGGGCGGCCCGGTAGTTAGGCGTTGATTGCCGTCTTCTCGTTGTCGCTGGTGATCTGGATACGGCGGGGTTTGGCTTTCTCGGCGACGGGGATGGTCAGCCGCAACACCCCGCCGCCATAGCTGGCTTCGATCGCGTCGGTGTCGAGGTTTTCGCCCAAGAACAGCTGGCGGCTAAACACCCCGCGGGGCCGCTCGGCCGCTACCATCTCCCGGCCGGGATCCACCTCGGGCCGTTTGGCGTGCACGGTGAGCACGTTTCGCTCGACGTCGAGGTCCAGGGAATCCTCGTCTACCCCGGGCAGGTCAAACTCGACGATGAACCGATCACTGTCACGCCAGGCATCCATCGGCATCACCGCCGGGCGTGCAGCCGTGCCCAGCACCTGCTGGGTGAGGCGATCGAGGTCGCGAAACGGATCGGTGCGCATCAACATCATCTCTAACCTCCAACCCAAATTGTCCTCGCAGATCTGTGTGACCTGCCATAGCTTTCTTATATCATTGATGCTAGGTTGATGCAAGAAGAATTTTGTGGCGAATGGGAGGTGTCAGTGCCTGGCGATCCGGTGTCGCGGTCTGCGCGCGGTGTGTACGGCATCTCGGTGGCCTCGGAGTTGAGCGGCTTCGATCCGCAGACCTTGCGGCTCTACGAGCGGCGCGGGCTGGTCACTCCGGCGCGCACCGACGGCGGCACCCGCCGCTACAGCGACGACGATCTGGATCGCCTGGCCCGCATCAGCGAGCTCGTCGATGCCGGTATCAACATCGCCGGAATCCTGCAAATCTTGAACCTCGAACACCGCAATACTGAACTCGAGTGCGACAACAGCCAGCTCAAGACCGAGAACACCAGACTGCAATCCAACGAGCCGACTGCCGGAAGGAGGACGGGAAGCCGATGACGATCAACCCCGAGGACAACCCGCTGGCCGCCGAGGTGCCCGTCGCCGATGCGGTCGAGCAACAACAACCTGCCGCCCTCGCCGACGAAGATGCGGGGCTAGACCCCGAGCACGTCGCCAACCGATTACAGACAGACGCCAACGCCTTCGACGTGATTGACCAAGCCATCGTGGTGCCGTTGCCTGACGACCAACGCGACGGTGACATCGAGTGAGCAGCCAATTATCGTAAGGAAATATCTATTTCAGGCCATAAGTTATCTAACGTGCATTCGCAGGTAGACGGTGTGTAGGAGGTGAGTGCGAATGAACATCTCGAACCGGTTGCCCGATCCGCGCCGCGCCGGCGCGCGGATCCTCGACACTGCTGAAGGCGTCCTTATCGCGCTGCGGGGCTGCACCCTCAACCAGGCGTTCGTCGAGATCGTGCAGATCGCGAAACGCCACAATGTCAGCACGCTGAGTGTGGCTGATGCGCTGGTGGCCATCGCCCAAACCCAGGCGTCCCAAAACGTCGATGACGCTGACGCGGCGTTCGTCGCCGCCCGCGCCACGTGGGGCCACTTCTTCGACCAGACCCCGCCGCGCCGCCCCGTGCGTCTAGCACGGCGACAACTTGGCGAGGACGAGGACGAGGACGGCGTCGCACCCGGCGCCTGACAGCAGAACTGCCATGGCTGATCCGATTGCGGTCTAGGATGCGATCTCACACAGCAGCCACTTGCCACTGCCACACCGTCATTGCCTCATCTTCAGACATTCAACGCATCAGCAAACGGGACGGTGACTCTGCAAGAGTGATGACATCAAAGCTAACCCCTGCACCGAACCAAGACGATCGGACATCGGGCCACTCGGCGGTTCTGGAGCCCATCGCTTCCGCGCGACCGACCGATTATGGCGAGATCGAATATGCAGGGTTACCGGTAAATTGCCGCATGTTTCATCAGATAAATCAGCCCCGCCCTACTCATTGGTCGGTTCGTGAGGGCATCTTCGATCCCGAAACATGCTGTTAGGAGCGGAATTTCACGCTATCACGGTCAATTTCGATAGCTGCGCACTGCCTCGGCCCCGCCAGCATGCCGCGACACAGGTTCGCAAGTTGACGCCCTTACCTGCCGGTATGCGGTATTGATTCATTGGACGACTCAATGATTCATCGGGTGAGATCGAATTGGAGGCCGAAACTCTAGTTC
>NZ_DATFZD010000057.1:0-2132 GCF_035314665.1 Mycobacterium sp.
AAGGGTCACCTCGGTGGTGTTGGTGAAGCGGCGTGTAGGAACCTGAATCGTCACCCACCGAGGCCCCACCTCAGCTCAACGACACGAACCCCCACCCCGGATATCCGCCAACCACCGCTGCACGCTCATTTCCGAAGAGCCGGATTACCGCCGGTTCGACGCGGCGTGTGGTGGGTGACTCTCGGCGTTGGCGGGGTGGCGTTTTGGGGTCAGGCCGATCGAGGTGACCGCACGCCGCCGCCGATCAGGTCCCGAAGTACTCGTGGATTTGGCGGATTGCCATAGATCCTTCGCCGACCGCGGACGCCACCCGCTTGACCGAGCCGCTACGCACGTCGCCCGCCGCGAACACACCGGGTCGGCTCGTCTCCAGCATCATTGGCTGACGTTGCGTTCGCCCCTGATTGCCGTCGGTGTCCGAGTAGAGCGCGGCCGGGCCGGTCGGCACGTAGCCATGGTCATCGAGCTCGATAGCGCCGGCGAGCCACGAGGTGTTGGGAACGGCGCCGATGAAAACGAACAGGGCGCGGGTCTGGATCGAATGACGCTCGCCGGTCCGTTTGTCCTCGGTCACTACCGCCGTGAGGGCACCGTCTCCGTGCACCTCCCGGATCTCTGTACACGACCGCACGGTCACGCGGGGGTGCTGGCGGATCTGGTCGACGAGATATCGGGACATGCTCGTGTTCAGGTCGTCGCCGCGGATCACCACATACACCCGGGAAACCCGGGATGCGAGGAAGATCGCCGCCTGGCCTGCAGAGTTACCACCCCCGACAATGACGACGGGCCCCGTGCCGCACATCAACGCCTCTTGAACCGTGGCGGCGTAGTACACGCCGTTGCCCTCGAACGATTCGATTCCCGGGACGGCGAGCCTACGATACCGCGCTCCCGTGGCCAGCACGACGGCACGGGCGATCACGGACGCTTGATCGGCGAGTCGGAGCAGATGGTGTCCGCTGTCGGATTCCAGCTGGATAACCTCCGCGGAGACCATGATCCGCGCGCCAAACTTGCCGGCCTGCAGAACGGCCCGTTCGGCCAGGTCGGCACCCGAGATCCCGCCCGGGAATCCGAGGTAGTTCTCGATTCTCGATGACGTCCCGGCCTGCCCGCCGGTTGCGATCCGCTCCATGGCCGCGGTGGTCAGGCCGTCGGAAGCGCCATACACGGCCGCGCCGAGGCCGGCCGGACCAGCGCCCACTACAACGACGTCGCATTCGTCGGGGACTGTGTCGGGCACCGGCAGCCCGACCCGGCGGGCCAGCTCGGCGTTGGTCGGGTTGCGAAGCACCTCACCGCCCCAGATCACCACCGGGGTGTCCTGCGCCGACACTCCGAACCGCTGCAGCAGCCGCTCGGCGTGCTTGTCGCGTTCCAGGTCGATCCACTTGTGCGGTAACCGGTTTCGCGCCGCGAATTCTCGCAGCCGCACGGTATCGGGGTCATAGCAGGAGCCGATGATCCTAAATCCGGTTCCTTCCTGGATGAGCAGCGAGCGGCGTAACAGGTATGCGCGCAGGATGAGGTCACTGAGCACCGGATCGTGGGCGACCAGGGCCCGCACCCGCTCGGTCGGTACCACTAGTACTTCGCCGAGTTCCACCACTTCGGCGGTGTAGAACGCGGCTTGTCCTTCGAGATCGCCCAGCTCCCCGAGGAACCGCCCGGGGCCATGTACCCGCATCACGTGCCGATTGCGCGCGTCGTCGGTAGTGGTAACGGCGACCTTGCCGGACAGAATGACGAAGAAGTAGTCGGAGCGCTCACCCTCGCGGACCAGCGTTTCGCCCGTGTCGACGGCGCGCCGGGTGCCGCCTGCCTCGAGGGTGGCAATCTGATCGTCGGACAGTCGCGGGTACGCGCCGTATGTGTCGGGGGTTTCCGCCAGCGGAGTCGATGCGGGCTGGTCGGTGGCGGCCTCAGACATAGTTCTCATGGACGTAGCACCAGCGCCAGTTCTCGCCGGGCTCCATGGACTGCACGATCGGGTGCCCGATGGTGCCGGCGTGCGCCCGGGCATGCCGCATCGGTGACGAGTCGCAGCAGCCGACATGCCCGCACGTCAGGCACAGCCGTAGGTGCACCCACGGTGTGCCGAGCCGCAGACATTCCTCGCAGCCGTTCGT
>NZ_DATFZD010000058.1:0-8310 GCF_035314665.1 Mycobacterium sp.
GGTCGTTTCGGCTCCGGGACGACAAAGGTCATCTTCTCGCGCAGGATCCCGGCCGGGATACGCATTCGCAGGCTGGCGTAGTTCGCGCTGGCTGTCGAGCGCTCGGCGGCCGGTCGGCCGTAGCCCAAGCTGTCCAGAAAGGCGGGGGTCCGCGCGCTGCGGCCCATCGCGTCGACCACCAGATCGGCGTCCAACATCCGCTCAGCGCCGCTGTCGCGGTTGACAATGTGCGCACCCGTGACTCGGTGCGGATTCGCCGTGATCGGTTCGACGAAGTCGTGACCATCGAGGATTTCGACGTTTTCGATGGCGTTGACTCGCCGCCTGACCTGGGATTCCAGCAATGGACGACTGAGCAGATGAATGACGACCGATCCCGGGTCTTTGAATTTGCCGCATCTGTTGAGTTCGTGGCCGGACACCCGGATGGACACCTGGGAGAGGTCGCCGTCGTCGCACACTGTCGCACCGGCGGCGACGAGTTCGCAATGTATGCCTGGAAATAACTCTTCCAGCTCCTGCGCGCCGCGACTCCACAGAGCGTGGAAGTGCTGCCCCTGCGGAACCCCACGCCGGTGATCCGCGTCGTCCGGCAACTTGTCCCGTTCGACCACCGTCACCGTGTCGTAGAAGTCGGCGAGCACTCGAGCGGCGAGCAATCCACCCATCCCCGCGCCACAGACAACCGCGCGCTCCCCAAGCTTGCTCAACCGACGCTCCCTTCGCTGACGAGGTGTCCCCCACCATGGATGCCGCCCGGCCGCACTCTGCCCCGCGCCGCGCAGGATGGCTAGCCGCCCCTCGCTGATAGCCGTTATGCGGGCTTACCGTACAGAAATAGTTCGAAAATTAGGCCGAAACCGCGGGGGCGGCCGCCGTGGGTTTGAACATGCCAACACCGCACCGACCAGCCAGCGCCAATCATGGCCGGTCGCAAGGAAACTGAATAAACGCTAGGTCTTGGAGCCAGCTAGGACGAGATCGCCGAATGCGACGGCCGCCAGATCCGGCCGCAAGACGCTTAATTCCTCGAGTTCCTCGTTGGCGCGCCGCTCGACCAGCAAAGGAATGAAATCGCGCACCCGGCTGGTTCGCAACCGCGCGTATGCGTACTGCACAACCGCGCTGACCTGATCGTGGGGAAGAGCCGTGTATTTCTTAGCGAGGCGCAGCTCAACGTCGCCGATAAGAGCCACCTCCTCTTGAAGCATGCCGATATTCTTGCCGCCGTCCCGATAGTGGTCAAGACGCATCCCGTAAACGATTTGTTGTGTAAATCGTTGGAGAAAAACACTTTTGCTGCGAAGGAGTTGCGAGTATAGTCCGCGCAGGCCCGAGCATCGGACCAGGGTGGTTTATGGCCCGATTCTGTTGCCCGCGTCCCATCAGCTCCGCAGAAACGGCCGAGTAGCCAGCAAATACACGGCGAATGCGGCCAGCGGAGCCAGCAACGGTAACCACGGCAGCTGCAGCGGAAACGCCGCGGCAACCAGACCGGCGAACGTGAATCCCACGGCCCCGACCAGCGTTGCCCCGCTGACACCGTCCAGCCCGGCCCCGCTACCGGCTGCGTGCCGGAGCACCAAGTAGACCGCCGCGGACAGTCCCGACACCGCGGCGAGCGTCGCCGCGGGATCGGACAGCGCGATCGCCACGACGGTGAGCAGCACCGCAAGCGTCGCGACCTGGCGAAACAGGATTCCGGCCAGCACCGCGACCAGCGCCGACGTCGCGGCGATGAGGGACGGGCCGTGCGACCCGATCGCGACGGCTCCCACCATCAAGAAGCCGCAGGCCGTCGACAGGATGAGCGCGGCCAGCCTCGTGCCGGGCCTCATCAACGCCGTCCGGTTAGCGGCCGGCGGCGATCGGGCACCGCACGCATCGATTGGTCCAGGGTGCGGTCCGGCTGCCAGGCCACCACGTCGACCCCGACGGTGCCCATGTCGCGATACATCGCGGACCGCTGCAACGCCCACATCCGGTCCACCAGCGGCTCCTGCTGAGCTGCGAACGGCGAGCCCTGCAGCACATCGACCGCCACCACGACGTGTCCGCGTCTGCGCAGGTCGATCAGCGACAGCGCGAACTCGGTGTCGAGCAGCGTGGAGAACGCCACGACGATCGCACCCGGCGGGATAGCCGCACGGGGCGCCAATGTTCCAGTGGTGGTTTCGAATTCATCACCGGCGGCAAGCACGGTGTCGAGCACCCGATAGAACTGGCGCTGCCCGATGTCGGCGCCCAGCCAGCGCGGCCGGTTACCGCCGAGCGCGACGATGCCCGCCCGATCGCCGTTGCGCAGCGCGGTCTGCACCACCTGCGCGGCGCCGCGCACGGTCCGCTCGGTGGATTCCGTTGCCGGCCCGGCCGGCTGCGGATAGCCGTCGATGAGCACCACCACGTCGGCGGACCGGTCGGTCAACCGCTGTGTCACATGCAGGCGGCCGCGGCGGGCGCTCACCGGCCAGTTGACAGTGCGAAGCTGGTCACCGGGCACATAGGTGCGAATGTCGGCGTACTCGACGCCGCGGCCGATGTGCCTGGTCAGGTGGGTGCCCAGCCGATCGAGCAGCTCGGTCTGCGGCAGCGCCGTCGCTTGCGGCGGAGTCATCGGAAACACCGTCACATCGGCGGCGTCGACGGTCCCCGCTCCGGTCAACAGCCCACCGTGCGCGACGACATCGATCGTGGCCCGGATGGGATAGCGGCCCCAGCGTTCGGCCGTGGTAGCCACCGTCTGTCGCTGGCCAGATGCCCGGTCCAGCACGTCCACTCGCATCCCGGCGGCTGCTGACACCGTGAGTTCTACTGCAACACCGTGGTTTTCAGTGGAAGCCCAGACGGTCAGTTGCGCCTGCTCAGTTTCGAAGCATCGCTGCGAGGCCGGTTCTGCGTGCACGGTGACCTTCGGCATCGGGCGCTGCCAGCTGATGGAACACAACACACCGAGCAGCGGGGCCGCGAAGGCGATCAACTGCCAGCGCGATCCGATCAAGGCGAGGGCCAGCGCCAGCGCGGCACACGTCGCGATCGCACGCGTCAATGTTGATGCGCGCCAGTGCAACTGGACTTCCCGGATCTCGATCACATCGTCGCGCCGCTTACTGCGGACCACCGCCCGTTCGCGGCACCGGCAACCGCCGCAGCAGGTCTTCGACGACGTCGGATCCTTGAATCTTTCGTACCCACATCTCCGGCCGCAAGGTGATCCGGTGCGCCACCGCAGGGGTCGCGAGCGCCTTGATGTCTTCGGGTATCACGTAGTCGCGGCCAAGCAGCAAGGCGCGGGCGCGGGCGAGTTGGACCAGATCGAGTTCCGCACGCGGGCTGGCGCCCACCGCCACCTGGGGGTGATGGCGGCTGGCGGCGGCCAGCGAGACAACGTAATGCAGGACGTCCTCGTGCACACTCACCTGCTCGACCGACTCGCGCATCGCCAGCAGATCGTGTGCATCGACAACCTGATTGACCCTCGGCTCGGCCGACCCGCGATCCAATCGGCGGCGCAACATCGAGGCCTCGTCGCGCTCGGAGAGGTAGCGCAATTCGAGCCGAACCGCGAACCGGTCCAGCTGTGCCTCGGGCAACGGGTAAGTGCCTTCGTATTCGATCGGGTTGTCGGTAGCCAGAACGATGAACGGTTGGGGCAGTTGGTGTGTCGCGCCGTCGATGCTGACCTGGCGCTCGGCCATCGCCTCCAGCAAAGCCGCCTGGGTCTTGGGCGGTGTCCGGTTGACCTCGTCGGCAAGCAGCAGGTTGGTGAAGATCGGCCCCGGACGAAACTCGAAGCGGCCCGACTGCATGTCGTAAACCGTCGAGCCGAGCAGGTCCGCCGGCAGCAGGTCGGGGGTGAACTGTACGCGGGTGAAGTCCAGCCCGAGCGCCGCGGCAAACGACCGGGCGATCAGCGTTTTGCCGAGGCCGGGCAGGTCCTCGATGAGAACATGCCCGCGGGCGAGCACCGTGGTGAGGATGAGGGTGAGCGCGGACCGCTTGCCCACCACGACGCGCTCGATCTCGTCGAGCACCGCCACCGCGCGCGCGGTGGTTATAGGTGCCGGCTTAGTCATTTTCGAGCCATATCCGAGTCGTACCCTCCGTCATACCTGTTCCAACCGCTCCAGGATCTCCGCCAGCGTCGCACGGCCCGGCCCGGGTTCGCGCGCACCGGTTTGCGCGACGTTGTTGGGATCCACCCACGCCCACAATTGCGGGCCGAAAAGCATTCGTCCGGTGGCGTCAAACTCGGTTGGGCTTTTGGCCTGATTTTGACCGGTCGTGATTGCGAAGCGCCGGGCCAGCATTGGCCGCAGGTGTCGGTCCCAATCGAGTCGGGTGGATTCCGACCGGTGGATGAGCGTCTCGGTCCGCGACAACCAACTACGCAGCGACTCCTCGAGGGCATTCGAGGCCTCCGCGGGTGACGATTCGACGCCGCGGCCCAGGACCTGGCGGACATTGACCAATGCGAACAACACCGCGACACCGGCCGCCCAGAGCACCAATCGCCGATCGTGCAGCGCAAGCGCGGCGAGCTCCGCGCTCAAGATGACGGAAACACCCAGGGCAACAAGCCTTTTCATACGGGGCTCCGCAATTCAGCGAGAACCAGTCGCAGCACGCTTAGCGCGCTTTCGCGGTGCGCCTCGCTCATCACGTGCGGACTGAACCGGGCCTCTTCGAACAAGTTCACCAGCTCGCCGGCGCTATCGACGCGTAGCGCGTGGTTTTCGACGGCTCGGGCCAGCACCTCGGTGGGGGTATCGAAGTCCTGCGGGACGGCTCCCGGAACGTACGCCAGTTCGCGCTCCATCGCGGCGTAGCACGCGATGATCGCCTCCCGCGGCTCGCGGCTGCGGTCGCCGATTTCGGCCAACCCGACTTCGGCCGCACGTACCAGCGACTCGGAGGTGCCCGGCGCAGGGGCGGGCCGCAGCGGTTCGGCAGCGACGATCGGCGCCTCCTCGACGCTCCGTCGCCGCGCGGCGACGACACCCACGACGGCCAGCACCAACACTGCCACCGTGGTAGCGATCAGGTAGCGCAGCATCGCCCGACTTCCGCCCACGTCCGGCGGCTGCGGTGGCCGAGAGACGTTGTTGGCGGGCGTCGGAGCGGTTGATGCCGGAGCCGTCGGGGCCTGAACGGCGGTGTGCAGCACGACGAACTGCGAAAGCAGCCACACCGCCAACAGCCACGCGGCGAGCACGCCGGCCCCGATCAGCAACACCCGCCAAGTCGGTCGGCCCCGGCCGTCGGAAAACCTGTCCGGCAGGCCACCGGCGCTGGGTGCCGCCCTGCGCGGGTCGCGAAGCCGCACGATGATCGCCACGGCGAAAATCACCAGTGACACGCCGAGCATGGCGATCACGTAGACCAGCGACGCCCCGCTGTCCGGTGGTGTTTTCCGCGCCGCGCGGTCAACGCCCGGAAGATAGCCGCGCAACGCCGCAGCGATAATGATGAGCAGCACGATCACGGCGACCACGCGGCCTGTCGCCTTGTCAAACATTGGCACACCACTCGACCGGATTGCGTGCCGCTGTTGCGGCATTCCGTTTGCTCATCCTGGCACGTCGCCCACCTGCGCTGCCAGCAATCGGTGCAGTTCCCCGATCCCCCGGCCGGCTATCCGTTGCGTTCGGCGATCTCGGCGAGCCGATCGAGGGAGGCCCGAAGCCTGTCTGCCGTCGTCTGACGTGCCCGGGGCAGGCGATTCTTGTCCGTCAACCGCGACCAGTCGTAGGTGTG
Organism: Mycobacterium sp.; assembly: GCF_035314665.1. Lineage (GTDB taxonomy): Bacteria > Actinomycetota > Actinomycetes > Mycobacteriales > Mycobacteriaceae > Mycobacterium. The sequence continues at coordinate 5,755 of NZ_DATFZD010000058.1, forward strand.
GGTGACCAGGGTGCGGGTCTCGGTTAAGGGTTCGAGCTCCCAGCGCCACAGATGCCCTGGCGGTCGCCGACCCGACTCCGAAGGACGCCAGGCGATGCGACGGCCTTCTTCGAACTCGACGATGTGATTCTCCCGGATGCTGCCCATGGTCAGGGTCATGGTGAAGACGTCGCCGAGGCTGCGAACGCGTTGTCCGGGTTCGGCTTCGGCGAGGTTGTCGTTGCCATCCCAGCGCGGCTGTTGCGCGGGATCCGCGATGAGCTCGAAAATACGATCGGTACTCGCGGCGATGTCGCGGCTTGCGCTGACTACTCGAGGGACGTCGGTGTCGTCGGCCATGCGTTTATCGAAGCATGCGTTGCAGCCGTGGTTGGGGAGGCCCAGCCACCTCCCCAACCACTGCCTCGCCGTATCGGTCAACGCCAACCACTCCGCGGGCGCTGCGGAGTGGCGGCGATGTCCTAACCACGAATCACACCCGGGCCGGGTTCAACGTCTCAAAGCCGGCGATACGGCGTGAGGTACGACGGCAGCGGCACGGCGGGGTCCAGGTCGTCGGCGGGCACCGGTGTGCCCGCCGTCAGCGTCAGCGGCACGACCCCGGCCCAGTGCGGCAACGTCATGTCGTCCTCCTCGTCGACCGGTCCCCCATCGCGCACCTTGGCGGAGACCTCGACGAGATCGAGCGCAAGCACGGCGGTCGCCGCGAGTTCGCGGGTGTTCGGAGGCCTGCTGTCGGTGGACCGGCCGGACGCGACGTGATCGAGCAACGCCGCGAGCGCGCGTAGCTTCTCATCGCTGTCGTGCACCAGGCGCGCACTGCCCACCACGACCACCGACCGGTATTTCAGTGAGTGGTGCAACGCCGCGCGGGCCAGCACCAAGCCGTCCACCAGGGTGGCGGTGACGCAGACCGGCAGACCTTCGGCAGGCCCCGCGGCCGTGAGCATCGGGCCGCTTCCGGTGGACCCGTGCAGATACAAGGTTTCGCCCAGCCGCGTGTGGGTCGTGGGTAACACCACAGGTCGATCGCCGTTGAGGTAGCCGACGTGACAGATCAGGGCCTCGTCGAGAATGCCGTGCACCGTCGCCCGGTCGTAGCGGGCGCGCTCCCGATATCGGGTCGGCACGGTACGCGGTGTGGGCGGGTACGCCTGTCCCGTGGCCTGAGGTGAGCTCGTGGCCGACGCCATCAGTTGCCTCCGAGTTTGTACTAGTACATACTTGTCAATGTGCCAGGACAATACACCATTCAGGGCGCGGGCGCCGAGGCGATTGCCGCCAACATCGAGGAGGCCATCTCTGAGGGCGCCCTGGCGCCCGGTGCCGACTTGCCACCGATCAGGGAATTGGCCGGGCAGCTGAGCGTCAATGCCAACACCGTTGGCGCCGCCTATCGCCTGCTGCGCGAACGCGGTGCCGTCGAGACCGCGGGCCGACGCGGCACCCGGGTGCGGGACCGGCCGGCGACCACGCCACGGTCGCTGCGCGGGCTCGTCGTCCCACCGGGGGTGCGAGACCTGTCCACAGGGAATCCGGATCCGGCGCTGCTGCCAATCGCCGCCGTCCGCGCGAGCTCGGCGCGGCGACCCCCGCTGCTGTACGGGGAACCGGCAGTCTCGCCGGAGCTCGCCGAGCACGCCCGGACGTCGCTGACCGCTGACGGCGTTTCGGCCGCGCACCTTGCCGTGACCTCCGGGGCTCTGGATGGCATCGAACGTGTCCTCACTGCTCATCTGCGGCCCGGCGACCGGGTCGCGGTCGAGGATCCGGGGTGGGCCAATCTTCTGGATCTGCTTGCCGCGCTGGGCTTTCCGGTTGAGCCGGTGCGAGTTGACGACGACGGGCCGCTGGTCGCCGACGTGACGCGAGCGCTGCGACGGGGCGTGCGGGCCGTCGTGGTGACCACCCGCGCCCAGAACCCGACCGGCGCCGCGGTCTCGGCTGCGCGAGCGGCCGAGCTGCGCGAGCTGCTGGCCGACCATGCCGACGTGCTCCTGATCGAAGACGACCACTGTGCGGGTATCGCGGGGTTACCGCCGCACACCTTGGCCGGGACGACGCGGCACTGGGCGTTCGTGCGGTCGGCATCCAAGGCATACGGCCCCGATCTGCGGCTGGCACTGCTCGCCGGCGACCGCCGCACGGTTGAGCGGGTGCACGGCCGGCTGCGTCTGGGACCGGGTTGGGTCAGCTATCTGCTGCAGGATCTCGCCGTCAGTTTGTGGGGCGACGAGACAGCAAAACGCTTGGTGCACAAGGCGGAAGCCGTCTATACCCGCAACCGCGGCCTGCTGCACGCGGCGCTGGCCGACCGCGGTGTGCCGTCGCACGGCCGATCCGGTCTCAACGTCTGGATTCCGGTGCCCGACGAAACCGTGGCGATCACCAGGCTGCTCAGCGCGGGCTGGGCGGCGGCACCGGGAACCCGGTTCCGGATCGGCACGCCGCCGGGAATGCGGATCACGATCTCCGGCGTCGACGCCACCGAAATCGACTCGCTCGCCGACGCCGTCGCCGAGGCTCTGCACGCGATCGGACGCGCCAGCGTGTGAG
>NZ_DATFZD010000059.1:0-10914 GCF_035314665.1 Mycobacterium sp.
TGTGCTCAGTGCCGATGTAGTTGTGGTTGAGCATCCGGGCCTCTTCTTGCGCCAGGACGACGACCCTGCGGGCACGGTCGGTAAATCGTTCGAACATCGGTGGTTACCTGCTCTCCCTCACCATCGGTACAACGGACGACATCGCGTACCTGACATCCACTGTAGTGGTCGGCTCGCCGGGCTTCCTACCTTGCGCTGATTACGCCACACGCAGACGCCCGGTCACTTGACAGCCGTAATAGAAGCAACGCGGTCAAACGGCAAAACGTTTCCGCGCCGAGTCGGTGATCGCTTCGCCATCAGCGAAAGCCGGACCAGCCCGCGTTCGGTGCTGGTCCGGCTTTCGCGGTAGTCAAATGGCGGTCAGGTCGCGGCGTGGAATGCGTCGATGACATCGGCCGGGATGCGGCCCCGCGTCGACACGTTGTGGCCATTGCGGCGGGCCCATTCCCGGATCGCGGCGCTCTGCTCGCGGTCGATGGCCCCGCGGCCGCGACCGGAACTGGAACGGCCGCGCCGACGACCGCCGACACGACGGCCGGCTTCGACCCACTGCTTCAGGTCGTGGCGCAGTTTCGTGGCATTTTTGCTCGAAAGGTCGATCTCATAGGTCACCCCGTCGAGGCCGAATTCGACGGTTTCATCGGCGGCGCCCTCACCGTCGAAATCATCGACCAGGGTGACGGTCACTTTCTTCGCCATTGGCTAAGCCTCACGCTTTCTTCCTGAGCACTTACTGTGCAAGTTGTTGGGCCGCCCCCGTGGGCATCAATCTGCCATAAGAAGGCGCGGCATTCAATACAACCACCATAGAGGAGGTCAGTTGCTATGCGGACGAACAATCGGGAACAATACTGTCTCTCTAATTGACAGGCCAGTCAAAGCCATCAACAACCGATCGATACCCATTCCGGTTCCCGTGCACGGCGGCATCGCGTACTCCAAGGCGGCGAGAAAATCCTCGTCGAGCACCATAGCCTCGTCATCACCGGCCGCCGCGGCTCGCGCCTGTTCAGCGAACCTCTCACGTTGCACTACCGGGTCGATCAATTCCGAATATCCGGTGGCCAGTTCGACCCCGCGGATATACAGGTCCCACTTCTCGGTGACTCCCGGGATGCTGCGGTGCTGACGCGTCAAAGGCGTTGTTTCTACCGGAAAATCCCGAACAAAAGTGGGCGCGGTCAAGCCGGCGCCGACGGCGTGTTCCCACAATTCCTCGACCAGCTTGCCGTGCCCGTACCCGCGACCGGCCGGCACCTCGACGCCGAGCGACTCGGCGATGGAAAGTAAGTGCTCAACCGTGGTGTTCGGGGTGATCTCTTCGCCGAGTGCCTCGGATAGCGACGGATACATTTGTATCGACGCCCATTCTCCGTCGATGTCATAGACACTGCCGTCGGGCAGTGGCAGTTGTCGCGTGCCGATCGCCACGTCGGCCACCTGTTGAATAAGCTCACGGGTGACGATCGCCGAATCGTCATAGGTTCCATACGCCTGGTAGGTCTCCAGCATGGAAAATTCGGGGGAATGAGTGGAATCGGTTCCTTCGTTTCTGAACACCCGATTAAGTTCGAAGACCTTGTCAAACCCACCAACGACACATCGCTTCAGGAACAGTTCCGGCGCGATCCGAAGGTAGAGGTCGATGTCGAGAGCATTGGAGTGCGTGACGAACGGCCGGGCCGCCGCCCCGCCCGCCAAAGTCTGCAACATCGGCGTTTCGACTTCGAGAAACCCGCGTTGCTCCAAAGCGGTCCGTACCGCGCGAATGACCGCGATCCGCAGCCGGGCGACCGTGCGTGCCTGCGGACGGACGATCAGGTCGACATAGCGCTGCCGCACCCGGGACTCTTCATTCATTTCCTTATGGGCCACCGGCAGCGGCCGCAACGCCTTGGACGCCATTTGCCAACTATCGCCGAGGACCGACAGCTCGCCGCGCTTTGAGCTGATCACCTCGCCGTGCACGAAGACGATGTCGCCGATATCCACATCGGCTTTCCACTCATCGAGCGCTTCCGCACCAACGCTGGCGAGGCTGAGCATCACTTGCAGTTGGGTGCCGTCGCCCTCTTGAAGTGTCGCAAAACACAGCTTGCCCGAGTTACGGGCGAACACCACTCGGCCGGCGACACCGACAATGTCGCCGGTGGTCGAATCGGCGGGCAGGTCCGGGTAGGCGGCGCGGATCTGCGCCAGGGTGTGGGTGCGCCCGACCTCGACGGGGTAGGGGTCGCGGCCCTCGGCCGACAGCCGAGCCCGCTTGTCCCGGCGGATCCGGAACTGCTCGGGGATGTCCTCAGGAAGGTCCTGCGGAGGGTCCTGATCGCCGGCGTTCACGACCTGCCAGCTTAAGTCATAGGCGCGGCAGCGCTATTGCCTCCTCAGCGCGCCGTCTTAAGCCGTCCGCGCTGGCTGTCGCGGTTACGTTCGAATACCAGCCGCAGGCCGTCCAGGGTCAGGTGCTGGTCGTAGTGATCGACGGAATGCAACTCCGCCAGCAGCAGCGGCGCGGTGTGGCCAGTCGCCACGACTGTGACCTGATTTCCGGGGCCGCCCGCGAAACCGTCCACGTCGTCGCGGATGCGGTGAACCAAGCCGTCGACCAGGCCGGCGAAACCGAAAACGGCACCGGCCTGCATGCATTCGACGGTGTTCTTGCCGACCACCGAGCGCGGCCGGGCCAGCTCTACCCGGCGCAGCGCGGCCGAGCGCGCGGCAGCCGCGTCGGACGAGACCTGGATACCCGGCGCGATAGCGCCGCCGAGGAATTCGCCTTTGCCGGACACCACGTCCACGCAGATCGATGAGCCGAAATCGATCACGATGGCGGCGGTCCCGTACTTCTGAAAAGCCGCGAGGCAGTTGACGATTCGGTCGGCGCCGACTTCTTTCGGATTGTCGACCAGCAGCGGAATGCCGGTGCGGACCCCGGGTTCGATCAGCACATGCGGCACCGACGGCCAGTACTGCTCGAGCATCACCCGTACTTCGTGCAGCACCGAGGGGACGGTGGACAGCGCGGCCGCGCCGGTCAGCTGATCGGCATCGTCACCGATCAGACCGTCGATGGTCAGGGCCAGCTCGTCGGCAGTGACTTCGGATTCGGTGCGAATCCGCCACTGCTGCACTACCTTCGCGTGCTCTCCCGAACCGGAAATTAGCCCGACGACGGTGTGTGTGTTGCGGACGTCGATTGCCAGCAGCACGGCTAGGCCGCCTTCATGCGAGTGAGCCTCATCGCGGCGAGACCAACTCGCCGGCGTCGGCAGGCACGAACGCCGGATCGTGGCCGAGATCGACCGGCCGGTTGTCGGCATCGACGAAGACGATCCTCGGCTTATAGCTGCGCGCCTCGGCGTCGTCCATCGTGGCGTAGGCGATCAGGATCACCAAATCACCGGGATGCACGAGATGCGCAGCGGCCCCGTTGATTCCGATCACACCGCTGCCGCGCGCACCGGTGATCGCATAGGTGACGAGCCGGGCGCCGTTGTCGATGTCGACGATGGTCACCTGTTCGCCCTCGAGCAGGTCGGCGGCGTCCATCAAGTCGGCGTCGATCGTCACCGAGCCGACGTAGTGTAGGTCTGCCTGGGTGACGGTCGCCCGGTGGATCTTCGATTTGAGCATTGTTCGTAACATCAGTTCCTCCAGGGTGATTCGAGGTCTCTAGTGCCGGTAACCGCGGGCTCTCGCCCGCCGACGCCGACGGTGGTGCTGATTTCGATCCCGACATTGTCGAGGAGTCTGGTAGCGCCCAGCCGGGCCGCAACGAGCAGACGGGCGGGGCCGTGCAGCGGCGCGGGTCCGAGGTCGGGGTCGCGCACCTGCAGGTAATCCACGTCGATCGCGGGTACCTCGGACAGCACGGCGCGGGCCGCCTGTAGCGCTGCGTCCGCACCACCCGACGCGGCGTGAGTCCCGGCCAGCAGTGCCGCCGACAGCACGCCGGCCAGTTCACGTTGCGTCGGGTCGAGGTACCGGTTGCGCGACGACATCGCCAGGCCATCCCGCTCGCGCACGATCGGCACACCGACGACGGCGGTATCGACGTTGAGGTCGGCGACCATCTGCCGCACCAACACCAGCTGCTGATAATCCTTCTCGCCGAAGAAAACTCGGTCAGGGTGCACAATCTGCAGCAGCTTGAGCACCACGGTCAGCATGCCGGCGAAATGGGTGGGTCGGGCGGCGCCCTCGAGGTCGGATCCCAGCGGGCCCGGGTGCACGGCGGTACGCGGGCCATCCGGATACATCGCCGCAACGCTTGGGGTGAAAGCTATTTTAACCCCTTCACCACGCAACAGCGCCAAGTCGTCTTCAACGATCCGCGGGTAGGCGTCCAGATCCTCGTCGGCGGCGAATTGCAGCGGGTTGACGAAGATCGACACCACCACCACCGAACCGGGCACCCGTTTGGCAGCGCGGACGAGCGCGAGGTGTCCGTCGTGCAGCGCGCCCATGGTCGGCACCAGCATCACCCGTCGACCGGTGTGGCGCAGCGCGCGGCTGACCTGGAGAACATCGCTGGGGCTGGAATACACGTTGAGTTCGCCGGCACTGAACTTCGGCCTGTTGAGGGTCGTCACGCGGAAGCCTCCAGGACCTGAAGGACCTCGTCGGGCGCATGCGCGCGGTGCGCGGTGCGCAGGGCGTTGACCCGGTAGGCCTGAGCCAGTTGCGCGTCGACAGCCGCCAGCGCGTTCAGGTGGCCGGCGACCGCGCTGGCATCGCCGCGCGCGACCGGGCCGGTGAGCGCCGCCTGTCCGCGTCGCAGGGTGTTCTCCAGTGCCGCGCGGGCGAGCGGTCCGAGTATCCGTTCCGCGATGCCGCCGGGTTGGTCGTCGACCAGCTGCTGGCCGAGGAGTTCGGTCCCCGACAGCGCGGCCCGTAATGCGTCCAGGGCGTCGGCGAGCACCGTGACGATGTGGTTGCCGGCATGGGCCAGCGCGGCGTGATACAGCGCCCGTGCGTCCTCGCGAACCCTGAACGGCTCACCGCCGATCTCCAGCACCAGGGATTGCGCGATCGCGTAACCGACCTCGTCGGCCGCGGTGATCCCGAAGCAGGTGTCCGGCAGCCGCGAGATGTCCTCGTCGGAGCCGGTGAACGTCATCGCCGGATGAATGGCCAGCGGTATGCAGTCCTGCCTGCTCAGCGGCGCGAGAACGGCGACGCCGTTGGCCCCCGAGGTATGCGCCACGATGGTGCCCGGCCGCACCGCCGATGTGGCGGCCAGTCCCGAAACCAGGCCCGCGAGCTCGGTGTCGGGCACGGCCAACAGCAGCAGCTCGGCGTTGCCGGCAACGTCCGGCACCGGCGACACCGGGGTGTCGGGCAACCAGCGCTCGGCGCGTTGCCGCGACGCCCGGGAAACGGCGCTGCAGGCCACCACGACGTGGTCGACACGTTCCAGCGCGACGCCCAACGCCGTTCCCACCCGGCCGGCGGAGATGATCCCCACCTTGAGCCGGGCGGGGCGCAATCCGTCGAACTGCACCATCGCAGACGACCCTCACAAGTCTCTTGATTCGTTCCAGTCCCGCGGCGCGGGTACCGGACGGTCGTTAAGACTCTACCCCGGCTACCACGCGGTTGGCCTGTGGCCTTCGCCTCAGTCCTCGCGCCGCCGCCGCCGGCCGCCGCCGGACGGGCTGGGTTGCAGCCGCGCCAACAACTCGGCGACCGACTGGCCGCCGGACGGCGGAGCGGAGGTATCCAACGGATCGGTGGTCCGGTGCCGGGCACTGGGCGAGGGTGGCGGCGACATTACCGGTTCCCGGTCGGGCGGTGGCGGTGGCGAAGCTGGCATTGGCGGCGGTGGGGTGGGTGGCGGCGACATCGCCGGCGCCGGCGTCTCGGTGTCGCCGACGCCGATGCCGGAGTCAGAATACGCGGAATTTTCAGCGGAGTGACGGGCGGCGGCCCGACGACCCGGCTCGCGCCAATCGGCTTCGGGCTGCCCGACCTGACTTGGCGGCTCGGCGGTGCTGGAATGCCGACCTCGCCGCTCAGCCGACAGCGGGGGGGCCTCGCTGACGCTGGGAGAACCGAGCGGAGCCCCCTCGCTGGACGGTGCGTTGTCGTACTTCCAAGGGCCGCCGCCGGTGTTCACGGCCGGTTCGGAATTCCAATTGCTGCCCGGTGCTCCAGGGGGCAGCCATTGTCCTTCGGAGGCGACTGGCTGCCAGCTGGTGGGCGTTTCTTGATGCCGCGACGCCGCGGTGGGGCCGGTCCACTCGGGCCGCGGCATTTGCGGTGGCGGCTCGGGCGGGATGGGTGGAGGTACGAAGCGCGGCTCGGGCTGCGGCGGCGCTTCCTCTCGCCGGTGTGAGCGACGTGGCGGTTGATACTCGGGGCGCTCTGGCTCTGGCGTGCTCGCGGATGACGCCCCCGCCGATGCGGCCCAACCGTTGGCCGCCGGCGTTGGCTCCCGCAGGGTCGAGCGGCCCTCGGGCTGCCGCTCTGCGTCGCCCGCGGGTGATGTCCCCGGCGCGGCGGCCCAACCGGTGGGTGGCGTCGATTCGTCCTGCTGGGCTCGAGCGACGCGCTCGTCTCGGCGCCGGCGCCCACCCCGGTCTGCTTCTGGCGCCTCGTATGCCTGCGCGGCAAGGTTTGGCCCGGCAGCTTCGTGAGCGCCGACGGGTTGGTAGTTGTACGTCGCGGCTTGGTAGCTGTCCGCGACCGGCTGCCGCGGCGGTGGGGCCAGCGGTTCTTCGGGCACGTCGATGATCGAGCTGTCGTCGGCGCGACGGGGCGGCTCTTCGGCCCGCACCGAGGTAACGCGATTGACCTGTTCCCGCGCGTTTTCGTGTTCGCGATCCCAATCGCTGCGCACGGTTTTGCGCTCGGTCTCCAGTGCCGGCCGCTCGCTGAGTTCGGCGTCGAACAAGATCTCCAGATTGGTGCGCAGCGCGGCCAACTCGGCGCGCAATGCCGAGACCTCGTCGGCGGAGTGAGCGCGCAGTTCGCTGGCCAGCTCGCGACGCAGCTGCGACTCCACGGTGAGCTCGTATTCGCGGCGGGCCGAGATTTCGCGGTCCAGTTGCAGGTCGTAAACCAGCTTCAGGTCCCGCGCCCGGGCCTGATCCACATCGCTCTGCCGGCGGTAGATCACCGACACGAACGCGGCGACGACGGCGGCCCACAGCGCCAGGATCACGGCAAGCTTCAGGAGCTCCACCCGGTTGGTAAAAACCAGCGCAGAACTGGCGCCGATAGCGAGCACCAGCAACGCCGTGAGCAGTACCCAACCCGGTCTGCGGCCGCCGCGCCGCACCCGGGCGCCGCGGGCCAGATCGGTCATGGCCCGACTGTACCGGGCCGAGGTCACTCCGCGTGTCGCCGTGCTGCGGCGATTCTCACCTGGACCGATTGCCCGCACTGAACCTGGCTAATTTTCCGCCCCCTCAGCATGCTCGGTCGGATCCTGCGGCGACTTGCAGCAATGTTGCAGCCACAGTGCGGCAATCACCAAAACCAGCGCGCTGACTGCCGCCACCGCCGTGCCGGCGGTGTCTTCGCCGGCCACCCTGAGCCACGACCGCCGCGGCAACAAGTACACCAGAACCCCGACCCACCAACCCAGCGCCAATGCGCCCACCCAGGCCGACGCTTTCGCGATCACCAGGGTGCGGGCCACCGACAGCGGATGCAGCCAGCCGGGCCCGTCGCCGATCTCACCGTCGCTGATCTTGGCCCGCACATGACGCCCCCACACCGCCTCGGCGATACCGACCGCAAGCAACGACAGACCCGTCCAGACCGTGATCGGTGGGAACCATCGGTAGAGCATCACGACAAGCAAGTATCCGACCACCGCAGTGCCGATCACCGCCGCCGTCAGGTCACGTTTGCGGGTCGGGCCCATCAAGTCCCCGATGCCGCGTCGGATTCCGCACTCTCGCCTCGCAATTCGAGTGTCAGCCCGGTCAGTTGCACACCGGCGCGGTCGGCAGGATCCAGCTGGGCGAGCAGCTTTGCGACGGACTGCTTTCCGCCCGCCACCGTCAGCTCGGCGTCCGGGTCGATGGCCAGCCATGGAATCATCACGAAGGCCCGCAGGTGGGCCAGCGGATGTGGCAGCGTCAGACCATCGTCAAGGGAAATCAGTTCGGTGTCGCCGACCGGCGACGTCTCGCGGCAGCTGACCAAATCCACATCGAGAGTTCGTGGGCCCCAACGCTGTCCGCGAACTCGGTCTGCCGCCTGCTCCATCTCCTGGGCGCGGCGCAACCAACCGTGTCCGTCGAGCGTCGCGTCGTCGGCGATCAGCACGGCGTTGAGAAACGGCCCCTGTTCGACGCCGCCCCAGGCGGCCGTCTCATAAACCGGAGAGACCGCTTGCACCGCCCCGCCCAGCCGGTCAAGCACCGACTGCAGCCGGGCCAGCCGGTCACCGATGTTCGATCCGAGCGACAACACCACCTGCGTCATTTGCGCCACTCCTCCCCATCGCTGCGCTCTGCATCGTCGGCGGCGCGCGTCATACGCCCCCTCCTGCCGGAACTACCGAACCCCTTCCCCCGCGGCGCGACCGCCGGGCCACCACCGCCACATCTGCGAACGTCTGCCGAATCGGAGCCTGCGGCTTGTGCACCGTCACCTCAACGGCGTGCACGCGCGGGTCTTTCATCACATCCTCGGCGATCTCCCCGGCCACCGTTTCGATCAAATTGCGGACGGGCCCGGCGATGATAGCGGCCGCGCGCTGCGCCAGGACGCCGTAATCGTAAGTGTCCGCGAGGTCGTCGCTGGCCGCGGCGTCCACCAGGTCGATCCACAGCGTGATATCGACCACGAAGTCCTGGCCGTCGGCGCGCTCATGGTCGAAGACTCCATGTCGGCCGCGAACCGTCAAGCCGCGCAACTCAATTCGATCAGCCATCGGATTCGTCCGCCCCACCTAGCGTCCACGCGTCGACGACCCGCAGCGCGTCGACCGACGCGCGTACATCGTGCACCCGCACGCCCCATGCGCCATGCAGTGCCGCCAATGCCGACACCACCGCGGTGGCCGTCTCACGTCCGTCAGGTTGCCGCACCGCGCCATCGGGACCGGCCAACAAGGTGCCAAGGAACCGTTTCCGCGATGCCCCGACCAGAACCGGGACACCGATCGCCACCAGCTTCGGCAAGGCGTGCAGCAGCGCCCAATTGTGTTGGCCCGTCTTGGCGAATCCGAGGCCGGGGTCGATGATCAGCTTCGCCGGATCCACGCCCGCGTCCACGGCGTCGTCGATGCTGGCGAGCAGCTCGGCGCGCACTTCGGCCACCACGTCGCCGTAGCGCGGAGTTTTGTGCGGGTGGTCAGACGACACCGATCGCCAATGCATCAGCACCCAAGGCACACCGGCCTCGACGAGCAGACCGGCCATGTCCGGATCGGCGCGCCCGCCGGACACGTCGTTGACCATCTGGGCGCCGTTTTCCAGCGCCGCGCGTGCAACGCCGGCGTGCATGGTGTCGATACTGACCGTAATACCGTGCGATGCAAGCTCTTTGACGACAGGAACGATGCGAGCGGCTTCCACCGCAGGATCTATTCGGACCGCGCCGGGCCGGGTCGACTCACCACCGACGTCGATGATCGCCGCGCCGGCAGCGGCCAACGCCAAGCCGTGCTCGACGGCGCGGTCGGGATCCAGGTAGTGCCCGCCATCCGAGAACGAGTCGTCGGTGACGTTCACCACCCCCATGACTTGGACGTGCGTCGTGCTCACTTGCGCAAGATCAGTTCGAGTGCCTCAGCTCGAGATGCATTGTCGGACTTGAACTGTCCACGCACTGCCGATGTGGTGGTAACAGCGCCGGGCTTGCGGACACCTCGCATCGACATGCACAGGTGCTCGGCTTCGATCACGACAATGACCCCGCGCGGATCGAGTTTCCGCATCAGGGCGTCGGCGATCTGGGCGGTGAGCCGCTCCTGCAGCTGCGGCCGCTTGGCGTACAGGTCGACCAGCCGCGCAATCTTTGACAATCCGGTGACCCGGCCATCGTGACCGGGGATGTATCCCACGTGCGCCACCCCGTGGAACGCCACCAGATGGTGCTCGCAGGTGGAGTACAGCGGGATCTGATTGATCATCACCAACTCGTCGTGCTGCTCGTCAAACGTGGTGTCCAGCACGGTGTCAGGATCGGTGTACAGACCGGCGAACATCTCGCGGTAACTGCGGGCGACGCGGGCCGGGGTGTCCACCAGGCCGTGCCGGTTCGGGTCCTCTCCGATCGCGTGCAGCAGCTCGCGGATCGCGGCCTCGGCACGCGGCTGGTCGAAGACCGGGGTGCTCTGGGTCGCGGTTCGGGAATTCGGCCGCACCATCGAAGCCTCCGTTCGTTTCAGCCGTGCGCCGACGGGTTGGACGGGCTCGGGTCGCCGCCGGGTGGGTCCACCGGCTGGCCTGCCTCCGGCGCAGGTGCACCGGGCGGCGGATACGGCGGATACGGCGGATAGGGCTGGCCGCCGTAGTTGTGTGGTGGCTGAGCCCAGTGCGGCGGTGCCGGCGGTGCGGACGGCGGCGGGTACCAGTAGCCGGGCGGCTGTTGCTGCGGCGGCCAGCCGGGAGCGTGCCAGCCTGCCGGTGCACCGTAATCGGGTTGCGTGTGGTGCGGTGGAGCGCCCGGGACATTCTGGCCCTCGGGGCCGCCCGGCGCTCCGTGAGAACCATTGGCGCCGTTGGTGGCCCGATCGGCCTCGGCCTGCGCGGCATCCCGGGCCGCCGCCGCGATCGCAGCCTTGAAGGCCGGTTCGGGCTGCGGTTTCGGCCATGGCTCGCCGCGCTCGATGGCCAACTCGCCAGGCGTTTTGATCGGCGGCTTGTCCGACGGGATGCGGCCACCGAAGTCGTCGAACAGGGTTAGCCGTGGCCGCTTTTCGACGTCGGCGAAGATCGCCTCCAACTC
>NZ_DATFZD010000060.1:0-15714 GCF_035314665.1 Mycobacterium sp.
CGGCCGCCATGCTGGGCGGGGCGACCACCGAGCTGTCACCGGACGCACACTTCACCGACTTAGGCGGAGACTCGCTGTCCGCGTTGACATTCGGCAACCTGCTGCACGAGATCTTCGACATCGACGTGCCGGTGGGCGTCATCGTCAGCCCGGCCAACGACCTGGCGGCCATCGCCGACTACATCCAGGGCGAACGGCAGGGCACCAAGCGGCCCAGCTTCGCCTCGGTCCATGGTCGCGACGCGGTCGCGGTGCATGCGAGTGGCCTCACGCTGGACAAGTTCATCGATGCGCCGACGCTGGCTGCCGCGCCAACGCTGCCGCGGCCCAGCGCCGAGGTGCGCACCGTCCTGTTGACCGGCGCGACCGGCTTCCTGGGCCGCTACCTCGCCCTGGAATGGCTAGAGCGCATGCACCTGGTCGACGGCAAGGTGATCGCCCTGGTGCGCGCCAAGTCCGACAAGGACGCGCAGGCCCGTCTCGACAAGACCTTCGACAGCGGCGACCCGAAGCTGCTCGCGCACTACCGCGAACTGGCCGCCGACCACCTCGAGGTCGTCGCCGGCGACAAGGGCGAGGCCAACCTCGGCCTGGACCCGCAGACCTGGCAGCGGCTGGCCGACACCGTCGACCTGATCGTCGACTCCGCGGCGCTGGTCAACCACGTGCTGCCCTACAGCGAGCTGTTCGGCCCCAACGCGCTGGGCACCGCCGAGCTGATCAAGATCGCACTGACCACCAAGATCAAGCCCTACACCTACGTGTCAACGATCGGCGTGGGCGATCAGATCAAGCCGGGCACGTTCGTCGAGGACGCGGACATCCGTCAGATCAGCGCGACGCGGGCGATCAACGACGGGTACGCCAACGGCTACGGCAACAGCAAGTGGGCCGGCGAGGTGTTACTGCGCGAGGCCAACGACCTGTGCGGCCTGCCGGTAGCGGTGTTCCGCTGCGACATGATCCTGGCCGACACCACCTATGCGGGCCAGCTGAACCTGCCGGACATGTTCACCCGGCTGATGCTCAGCCTGGTCGCCACCGGTATCGCACCGGCCTCGTTCTACGAGCTGGACAGCGACGGCCACCGGCAGCGCGCGCACTATGACGGCCTTCCGGTCGAGTTCATCGCGCAGGCGATATCGGACCTCGGGGCCCAGGTGGTCGATGGTTTCCAGACCTACCACGTGATGAACCCCTACGACGACGGCATTGGCCTTGACGAGTACGTCGACTGGCTGATCGACGCCGGCTACTCGGTCCAGCGGGTCGGCGACTACGCCAGCTGGTTGGAGCGGTTCGAGACCACGCTGCGCGCCCTGCCCGAGCGGCAGCGCCAGTATTCGCTACTGCCGCTGCTGCACAACTACCAGCGGCCTTCGGTGCCGATCAATGGGTCGATGGCTCCGACGGACCGGTTCCGTGCGGCGGTGCAGGAAGCGAAGATCGGGCCGGACAAGGACATCCCGCACGTCTCGGCGCCGGTCATCATCAAGTACATCACCGACCTGCAGCTGCTCGGGCTGCTGTAATCGCCGGCTACCGCTGAGGCCGATCGCCGCCCATTCCGGCGGCGATCGGCCTCATAGTGTCAAGACCAGATCAATTGCCCGCTACGCTGGCCCGCCCCCGGCAGAAGAATCCACCCTTGCTCTCGCGCCGGTGCCGTTGTGGCTCGGCGGAGCTGAGCACCTCGATCGGAGCAGCCGGTGCCGCGAAAGCACCGGATGCGTCTGCCGCCTCCTCGGCTTCCAGCGCGTATTCCAGGTCACGCGCAGTCCGCACCGACACCCGCGCCAGGACCGCTCCACCCAGGAAGACGATCAATGCGCCGAGCCCGGAGAAGTAGGCGATCTCGAGCACTGCCCGCTTGGCGTCCGTCCAGGCGATCGGGTGACCAATATCCCCGATCCGCAAAAGCGGCGTCAGCGTGCGGCCGACCACGAACCAGGCGCCGCCGATGACGGCCAACCAGCCGCCGAACATTGCGGTGGCGCGGTTCCCTGAAATCAGCAGCAAGAAGCCGCCGATAGCGGTGGTGATTCCGGGGAATACCTCCAGCCACCCGCGTGCCGTGCTCCACGCCCAGGCCTGATCGGGGGTGTAGGCGAAATGGAAGTAGGGCCCGATGAAGGGGATCACTGCTCCCCATACACCAAGAATTATCAGCAGCAGTCCGCTTACCGCACCACGGCTGCGCGGCATGTGCAGGCTGCCGAAACCTGACCGCGAGTCATTCATTACAAGTCTCCTCAACAAGTGGACGTCAATGCTGTCGAGCGCGTGCGGGGTACCCGCGGCGCGGCCGATGAAACCGGATCCACCGATATGTTCAGGCGGCTCTCAGAACGCGACGATGTGCCTGTTCAGGACGTTGGCCGTTACTCAGGATTCGGGCCGTCACTGCGTGACGAGGCCGATCACCAACAGGACGACCGCGATCGCCGGAAAGAGGCCCTGGGTCAGCGCTGCCCGCGCCTTGTCGGGTGCCGACGCCAGTAGTACAACCGCCGCGGCGGCCATGGATCCGACACCGGCGAAGATCAGCGCCGCGCCAATGCCTTTGTTTCCCAACGCAATCGCAGCGATACCGACCCCGGTGACGATCGCCAGGAAAAGGTTGTAGAAGCCCTGATTGAACGCGAGCAGCTTGGTGGTCTCGGCTTCCTCGGCCGTCGTTCCGAACGTGGCGCGGGTGCGCGGACTGGTCCAGGTCAGCGATTCCATCGTGAAGATGTAGACGTGCAGCAGCGCGGCCAGTGCGGCGAATACCAACGCGGCGGTGATCATTGCGTCCTCCTACTCGAAAAGTCCGGGTTGGCCAAGCCCACTGGCCCGCGGGGGTGGGGTCATCCCCAGGTGCGTCCAGGCCTGCGGGGTGGCGACCCGGCCGCGCGGCGTGCGCGCGATCATGCCGGCCCGCACCAGAAACGGCTCGCAGACCTCCTCGACTGTGGTGGCCTCCTCCCCGACCGCGACCGCGAGCGTCGACACGCCGACCGGGCCGCCGCCGAAGCTGCGGGTCAGCGCCGACAGCACAGCCCGGTCCAGCCGATCCAAGCCGAGCTCGTCAACGTCGTAGACCTCGAGCGCGGATTTGGCGACATCGCGGGTGATGACGCCGTCGGCGCGCACCTCGGCGAAGTCCCGAACCCGGCGCAGCAAGCGGTTGGCGATGCGTGGGGTGCCCCGCGAGCGGCGGGCGATCTCAGCGCCCGCCTCGGCACCCAGTTCGATGCCCAGAATTCCGGCAGAGCGTGCCAGCACCCGCTCCAGCTCGGCGGGCTCGTAGAAGTCCATATGCGCGGTGAACCCGAACCGGTCGCGCAGCGGGCCGGTCAACGCGCCGGACCGGGTGGTCGCGCCGACCAAGGTGAACGGCGCCACCTCCAACGGAATCGACGTCGCCCCAGGGCCTTTCCCGACGACAACGTCGACCCGGAAGTCCTCCATCGCCAGATACAGCATCTCCTCGGCGGGCCGGGCGATGCGGTGGATCTCGTCGATGAACAGCACGTCATGCTCGACGAGGTTGGACAGCATCGCCGCCAGATCGCCGGCGCGTTCCAACGCCGGCCCGGACGTCACCCGCAACGACGAGCCGAGTTCAGCGGCGATGATCATCGCCAGCGACGTCTTGCCCAGCCCTGGCGGGCCGGACAACAAGATGTGATCCGGTGTGCTGCCGCGGTTTTTGGCGCCCTCGATGACCAGTTGCAGCTGTTCGCGCACCCGCGGCTGGCCGATGAACTCCCGCAGCGAACGCGGCCGCAGGCTCGCGTCGATGTCGCCCTCGCCGACGGTCAGTGCGGCAGTGACCTCACGGTCCTCGGCGTCCTCGTCGTCGTCGAAGCGCCTCACTTCTTACCCAACATCGACAACGCTGCCCGCAGCGCGCTTGAGGTGGTTGCCTCGGGCTCGTTGGCCATCACCTTGTCGATGGCCTCCTCGGCCTGCTTGGCCGCAAAGCCAAGTCCCACAAGGGCTTCCACTACGGGGCCCCGGATACTGTGGCCGTTGACCGACGTCGCTGCGACGCTGGTGCCCACCGGGCCGATCTTGTCGCGCAACTCGAGCACCAGCCGCTCGGCACCACGTTTGCCGATGCCCGGCACCCGGGTTAGCGCCGTGACGTCGCCGTCGGCGAGCGCTTGCCGCAGCGCGTGCGCGTCGTAGACCGCGAGTGTGGCCAATGCGATTTTGGGCCCGACGCCGGAGACGCCCAGCAGCGTCAGGAACAGGTCGCGGGCGTCGCCGTCGGGGAAACCGTAGAGCGTCATGGAGTCTTCGCGGACGATCATCGCCGTGATGAGCCGGGTTTCCTCGCCCCGACGAAGCGTCGCAAGCGTCGACGGGGTTGCCATCAGCTTGTAACCCACACCGGCCGCCTCGATGACGACGTGGTCGAGAGCGACGTCGAGCACTTCTCCACGCACCGAGGCGATCATCTCGCAGCCTTCACTTTCGCGGCGAACTTCTTGCGCTGCTCGGCGGCCTTCGCCTCGAATTCGGCCATCCGGGCGATCATCGGCGCCCGCCAACAGTGACAGATCGCCAACGCCAACGCGTCGGCGGCGTCAGCGGGTGTCGGTTTCGCTTGCAGCCCAAGGATTCTGGTGACCATCGCGGTGACTTGCGCCTTGCCGGCACCGCCGTTGCCGGTGACCGCGGCCTTGACCTCGCTGGGGGTGTGGAAGTGCACGTCGATGTCGCGCTTGGCCGCCGCCAGCGCGATCACCCCGCCGGCCTGCGCGGTGCCCATCACCGTCGAGACGTTCTGCTGGGAGAAAACCCGCTCGATGGCGATGACGTCGGGATGATGTGTGTCCAGCCAGTGCTCGACGGCGTCGCTGATCATGAGCAATCGCATGGGCAGCGGCTCGTCGGCCGGGGTCCGCACCACGTCGACGTCCAGCGCGAAGATCTGGCGACCGCCGCGGTTCTCCACCACCGACAGCCCGCAGCGGGTCAGGCCCGGATCGACGCCCATCACCCGCACTTCAAGCTCCCTCGATGCCGAACGGTTGTTCGATACCTTAATGGGCCAGACCGACGTCGGCGGGTAGACACGCGGTCCCTTGCAAGATCATGGCTCGGCGGGCGGTTGGGTGCCAAACATGATCAGCGACGCATCCGGGCGTTCCTCCAGAGCTCGGTGCAGTGGCAAGAGGCTGACCTCCTGACCATCTGAAGACACCAGCAGAACTGCGCCATCCCGATAGCGAGAGAGAGCATCGCGAAGTTGGACCAACCCGATTGGGTTGGAGAACTCTCGGTCGGTGCTGTAGTCGGCCGCCGTGAACGGCATGCGGAGGGTACCGGGCAGCGGTTCTAGCCACCCGAATTCGACCAGCAGGCTGACCCACCCGTTGTCTCCCAGCTGGTAGTGCTGAGCCACCTGGCGCAGGTCCTCCGAGTTGGGAAAGTCGTCGGCGAAGCCGCGACCGCTACCGCTGGGCTCGCCGTAGTAGCTGGCCCGGGTCAGGCCACACGCCGTGCGGACTTGCTCGATGGTGATGTCGGCGCCGACAATCTCGGCCTGCAAGAACGCTTTGAGCGGCCTACCACGCCTGTCTGTTCGGGTCATATATGCCGACTGTATTTACGCCCACTGTTTTGCGCTCTGGCGACCAGTCATTTTGTCCGAATTTCCGGAATATTTATTCGGATTCTCCGGCGATAACGCGACTGTTCCCAGAGGCGAAAGTCATTGCCTGCGTGCGTGAATTGCCGTAGGTGATCGACAGCATCGAACGGTTGATCCAGCGCAACGTCTTTAGCCCGTCGTCGATCTTCAACTACAGCGCCGGCGGCACCGTCTATACCCGCGCCAACGGCGTCGCCGGGCAGGATGGCTTGGTCGGTGTCCCCTACGGCGCGACCCGGAGAAGATTCCCGAGGGGCTGCGGGTCGTCTGAGGTCGAGACAGCTGTACTACCTGCCAGAACCAGCAAAAGCTGTTACCTTGAACCGCACTATTGATCAAACCGCGGTGGGTCATGCGGAAAGGTTGCGCATGGGGACAGCACTGCTCGTCCTCGCCGCGGTGCTATTCATCGCGGCGGTCGTCGTTTTCGTCGCCGCGCTGCGCCGCCCTAAAGAACCGCGCGGCGCCCGCCAGGATCCACTCGCATTCACCTCCGCGGCGCCGCAGTTCGGGCCGCGGCAGCTCGGCCCCGGTGCGATCGTCAGTCACGGCGGCATCGACTACGTGGTCCGCGGCTCGGTGACGTACCGCGAGGGTCCGTTCGTGTGGTGGGAACACTTGCTCGAAGGCGGTGACCAGCCAATCTGGTTCAGCGTCGAAGACGATGACGGCCGGCTCAAGCTCGCGATGTGGGTCAGCCGCAAAGACCTTCAGCTGCAACCCGGCGGCGAGCACGTGGTCGACGGTGTGACCTACCGGGAGGCCGAGCGCGGCCACGCCGGATACACCACCGAGGGCACGACCGGCCTGCCGGCGGCCGGCGACATGGACTTCGTCGACTACGCCAACGCCGACGAGACCGCACTGCTCTCCTTCGAGCGCTGGGCGCCCGACATGCCGTGGGAGGTTTCCACCGGCCACTACGTGGTGACCGGCGAACTCACCGTCTACCCTGCGCCACCGGCTAGCGCGTAGGCGCACGTCTGTGCCGCTTCATCAGCTGGCCGTATCCCAGGCCGACGTCAGCGGAGCCGGGCTTGGACTGGCACTCAACGCGCCCACCCCTGCGCCGCTGGCCACCGACCGACTGCACCACCCCGACGGCGGCGCACTGGTGCTCGGCGTCCTCGGCGCATCGCACGTCATCACCGTCGAGCACGCCAAAGGCAGCTTCTCCGAACAGGTCTCGTGCAACCTCGGCGGCGAGCTGCCCGAGCACACCGATGCACCCGGCTATCGCCTCGAATCCCGCACCGACGTCCAAGACGAGCCGACCTTCCGCCGAGTGGCGCAACGCCTGCGCGAACGTTGCGCGCGTGAAACCGGTTGGCTTGGCGGCACTTTCCCCGGCGATGACGCCGCGCTGACCGCTCTCGCCGCCGAACCCGACGGCGCGGGCTGGCGCTGGCAGACCTGGCACCTCTACCCGGCCGCGTCCGGCGGCACCGTCGTCTACACCGCCAGCCGGTGGCACCCGTGAGCCGCAACCGTCTTTTCGTGATTGCCCTGGTGCTGGCCATCACGTCTTTTACCACCCTGATATTCGGAATATCGTTGCAAAGCAAGGATATTCGCTCGTATATCGCGTCCCACTACCGCGAATACTCCCGCGACGCAAACGGAACACGTTATCTCTGCGACGGATCGCCCGCAAAGGTGGCCAACACCCTCGCCGGCTATCAGAGCCCGGCAGCGCGTGCCTCCAGCGCGGGCACCCAGTATCTCCGTTACAACGACGCAATCGTGTCGGTCGGCCCGGACGGCAAGCATCCGTGCAGCGTCCGAGTCGAGGACTTGGCCGCTGGATACAGCCACGGCGCCTTCATCTTTCTCGGTCCCGGCTTTTATCCAGGATCTCCCTCGAGCGGCGCCGGAGGCAGCTCCGGCGGCCCGGGCGGGACCAAATGACCCCTAAGCGGAGACCCATACAAAGGAGATAATCATGTACCTGGCGCTCGAATTGGGAAACATCGACCTCAATCCAGTCGTCAAAGGCCTTGTCGCGACCATCTTGTACTTCGTGGTCGGCATGGCCGTGCTGGTTCTCGGGTTCATCATGGTCGACGTGCTCACCCCGGGGCAGCTGCGGCAGATGGTGTTCGTCGATCGCCGCCCGAACGCCGTCGTGCTGGCGTGCGCGATGTACATCGCGCTGGCCACCGTCATCATCACCGCGATCGCCAACAGCTATAGCCAGCTCGGTCAGGGGCTGGTGGGCGTCGCGGTGTACGGGCTCATCGGCGTTGTCCTGCAAGGGATCGCGCTGCTGACTCTTCACTTCGTCATACCCGGTAACTTCCATGAGCACGTCGACGAGCCGGAGCTGCATCCGGCGGCGTTCGCCACGGCGGTGATGCTGCTAGCCGTGGGAGGGGTGACCGCCGCCGCAGTCTCATGACGTCGTTGACGGAGTCTTCTGTTCGCTGGCGTGCGGTGCTGCTGGCCGCGGTCGCAGCATGCGCGGCGTGCGGCATCATCTACGAGCTTGCGCTGCTGACGTTGTCGGCGAGCCTGAACGGCGGCGGCATCGTCGCCACCTCGCTGATCGTCGCCGGTTACATCGCCGCGCTGGGCGCCGGCGCTCTGTTGGTCAAGCCGCTATTAGCCCGGGCTGCAATCACTTTCGTCGCCGTCGAGGCACTGCTGGGCATCGTCGGCGGTTTATCTGCGGCGGCGCTGTACGTGATGTTCTCGTTCATCGGCGGATCCTTGTTGGTGCTCGCGGTGGGTACCGCGCTGATCGGCGGCCTGGTCGGCGCCGAGGTTCCGTTGCTGATGACACTGCTGCAGCGCGGGCGCACGGCTGAGGCGACTGACACCGGACGGACGCTGGCCAACCTCACCGCCGCCGACTACCTGGGCGCGTTGATCGGCGGGTTGGTTTGGCCGTTCCTGCTGCTGCCGCAGCTGGGGATGATCCGCGGCGCGGCCGCCACCGGCATCATCAACCTGCTCGCCGCGGCGATCGTCGCGATTTTCCTGCTGCGACAAGTGGTTAGCGTCCGGCAGCTGATCACGGCGGTGGGCGCGCTGGCCGCAGCGCTGGCGGGCCTGGCCACGCTGTTGGTGCGCGCCGAGGACATCGAGGCCACCAGCCGCCAGCGGCTGTACGCCGACCCGATCATCGCCTACCGCCATTCGGCCTATCAGGAGATCGTGGTGACCCGTCGTGGCAACGACACGCGCCTCTACCTCGACGGCGGTTTGCAGTTCTCCTCCCGCGACGAGTACCGCTACACCGAAAGCCTGGTCTATCCAGCGCTCGGCGCGGGAGCTCGCTCGGTGCTCGTGCTGGGCGGCGGCGACGGCCTGGCCGCCCGCGAACTGCTGCGCCAGCCCGGCGTCGACAAGATCGTGCAGGTGGAGCTCGACCCTGCGGTCGTCGAATTGGCCCGCACCACAATGCGTTCCGCGAACGGCGGCTCGCTGGACAATCCGCGCGTCGACGTCGTCACCGACGACGCGATGACCTGGCTGCGCGGCCCCCACGGCGGATCGTTCGACGCGGTGATCGTCGACCTTCCCGATCCGGACACGCCGGTGCTGGGCCGGCTGTATTCGACCGAGTTCTACGCGCTGGTTTCGCGTGCGCTCGCCCCCGGCGGGCTGATGGTGGTTCAGGCCGGCAGCCCGTATTCGACCCCAATTGCATTCTGGCGCACGGTTTCCACGATCGAGGCGGCCGGCTACGCCGTCACGCCCTACCACGTCTATGTCCCGACCTTCGGCGACTGGGGGTTCGCCCTGGCCCGCCGCGGCGACACGCCACCGCGACCCACGATACCGCCCAACGCGCCCTCGCTGCGGTTCCTCAGCCAGTCGGTGCTGGACGCCGCCACCGTCTTCCCCGCCGACGTGCGACCCCGCAACCTCGAGCCCTCGACTCTGGAACACCCGCGGGTCGTCGAGGACATGCGCCACGGCTACGACTAGGCGCTTTCAGAAGATGACGGTGCGGCTGCCATGTAGCAGCACCCGGTCCTCCAGGTGCCAGCGCAGTCCTCGTGCCAGCACGACCTTTTCGATGTCGCGGCCCTTGCGCACCATGTCGGCTATCGAGTCGCGGTGATCCACTCGGATCACGTCCTGCTCGATGATCGGACCGGCGTCCAACTCGGCGGTGACGTAGTGGCAGGTAGCGCCGACCAATTTGACACCCCGCGCGGACGCCTGGTGGTAAGGGCGGGCGCCGACGAAGGACGGCAGGAAGCTGTGGTGGATGTTCAGCGCCCTCCCCGCCCACGCTTCGCATAGCTCCGGCGGCAGCACCTGCATGAATCGCGCCAGCACCACCGCGTCCGGCCGCTCGGCGTCCACCAGCTGACCGAGCCGGTGGAACGCGTCGGCCTTGCCCTTGGCGTCGCCCGTCGGAAAAGGCACGTGGTGAAAGGGGATTCCGTGTGCGCGGGTTACGTCGGCCAGGTCGGTGTGGTTGCCTATCACCGCGCCGACGTCGACGTCCAGCTCGCCCGAGGCGACCCGTCCGAGCAGGTCGTATAAGCAGTGGCCTTCGCGGGATACCAGGATCACCACCCGGCGTCGCGCACCGGTGTCGCTGATCCGCCAATCGGCCTCGCCGCCGGGGCCGGCCAGGTCGGCGGCAACACCGGCGAACCGGGCCTGCAGTTCGATCACGTCGTAGGGCAGCGACTCGGCCAACACCTCCTGGCGGGTGAAGAACCACCCGGTTTCGCGGTCAGTGTGGTACGCCGCCTCCACGATCCACCCGCCGGCCGCGGCAAGGAACCCGGCGATCCCGGCGACGATGCCGGTGCGGTCGGGGCAGCCGAATGTGACGATGTAGCGGCGGTCCGCCATGCTGCAGCAGTCTTCCAGGCCGCGGTGGCGTCGACTGAAGCTACTACTCGTCGAGGGCGGCGAGCACCTCGTCGGACAGGTCGACGTTGGTGTAGACGTTCTGCACGTCGTCGCTCTCCTCCAGCGCGTCGACGAGCTTGAACACCTTGCGGGCACCGTCGACGTCTACCGGCACGCTCACTGAGGGCTGAAAACCGGCCTCGGCCGACTCGTAGTCAATCCCGGCGTCCTGCAACGCGGTTCGCACCGCCACCAGGTCGCCGGGCTCCGAGATCACCTCGAAGCTGTCGCCCAGGTCGCTGACATCCTCGGCGCCGGCGTCCAGCACCGCCGTCAGCACGTCGTCCTCGGTCAGGCCGTTCTTCTCCAGCGTCACCACGCCCTTGCGGGAGAACAGATAGGCGACCGACCCCGGATCGGCCATCGTGCCGCCGTTGCGGGTCATCGCCACCCGGACCTCACTGGCGGCGCGGTTGCGGTTGTCGGTGAGGCACTCGACCAACACCGCCACCCCGTTCGGCCCGTAGCCCTCGTAGGTGATCGTTTGCCAGTCGGCGCCGCCGGCTTCCTCACCGGCGCCGCGCTTTCGGGCGCGCTCGATGTTGTCGTTGGGCACCGAGGTCTTCTTCGCCTTCTGGATGGCGTCATACAGCGTCGGATTACCGCCAGGGTCACCGCCGCCGGTACGGGCGGCTACCTCGATGTTCTTGATCAGCCGGGCGAACTCCTTGCCACGGCGCGCGTCTTTGACGGCCTTCTGGTGCTTGGTGGTGGCCCACTTGGAATGGCCGCTCATCGTGCTACTACCTCTTCTGTCGCTCTCGAAAGTTCGCCTGACGAGTCTACGTTGACGCGGGACACCGGCTGCCCACCGCCGTCTCAGCTGTCCCGGGAGTCACACGAAATCGCTCAGCGGCGGGCAGAAGACGCCACCCCCGGCGCCTGGTGACTCCAGTGACGGATGGGGCGTGATAGCTCTAACGAGGTTTGATCCACCGCCACTGGGTCGACCACCATGGACCCGCGTCCGGCAGGTTGTCGGCAACGGCGGCAACCACCCCGGGCCACCATTCGGCGTGATAGTCGTCTCCCGACAACCAGCCTCCCGGCGTAACCTTCGGCGCCCACGCCTCCAGATCGGCGGCGACGCTGGCGTAATCGTGACGGGCGTCGATATACACCCAGGCCAGCGAGTCGTCGGCGAACAGCGCTGCGGCGTCGACGGAGTCGCTGATCACTAGTTGAATCGTGTCCGCCAAGCCGCACCCGATGATGTTTCGGTGCAACAGCCCCGCGAACGTTCCACCGCCATGGACGACGGCGGGCCCGTGCGCGTCGGTGTCGTCGCGGCCTTCCGGCCCGCTCCCGCGAGCGGTATCGACGCCGACGATCCGGACATCGAGACCGGCCTCGCGCACTACCTCACCCAACGAGCAGATGCTGCGCCCGAGGTAGCACCCCACCTCGACAAACCAACTGCCGTCCGGGAAGTGCGCCGCGGCTTCCTCTTGATGACGACGCCACTGAAACCAGCCCGGTATATCGCGCCGCGTGTGCACGGGTTTGTCGAACTTGGTGGTGGTATCCACGGTCCGGTCAGCCGTGCGGCGCCTCAGAGATCTTGCTGTCGGGTTTGCCGATCGTTTGGCAATAAAGGGACGCCGACGTCCGCGTCGCCGTGATCTCCAGGTTGCTGGGGTCAGCACCGCTCTTGTCTTTGAGCATCTTGCTGACTTCGCTGTCTTGCTTCTTCTCGTCCTGCGACGTGAAGTCCTTGCATTTGGTGTCGCCACCGGTGTTGAGGATCTGTGAGGCAGAGCAACCGCTGAGCAACAGCGCGGCGATCGCGATAGCCGCGGCAACAGTTCGCTTCATCGTTGACCTTTCTGAGCCGGAACGTTGGGTATCTGTTCACCGGAACGCCTCATTTCAAACCCTGCACTACGGTGGAATAGGTGAACCCGCAAAGCCCGCTGCATGCGGTCCGGGACGCGTTGGGCAGCAGCCTGTTCGAAATGATCGCCGGTCCGGACGGTCCGGCGCAGCGCGCTCGCATCCACCACACCCCCGGGCCCCGCTGGTTTGCCGACGGCCGCCCGATCCGCCGGGTGCACGCCGACGCCTCGATGTTCGTCGGCGGGTTGCGGGCATTGCTGCTGCAGTCGTTGCATCCGCTGGCCATGGCCGGCGTGGCCGAGCACTCCAATTACCGCGGCGACCCGTGGGGCCGGTTACAACGAACCAGCACCTTTTTGGCCGAAACCACGTTCGGCTCAGCGACCGACGCACAGCGCGCCGTCGATCGCGTCCGGGGAATTCACCGGCGGGTACGAGGCACCGCCCGCGACGGCAGGCCGTATGCGGCGACCGATCCGCATCTGCTGGAGTGGGTGCACATCGCCGAAGCCGACAGCTTCCTGCGCGCCCATCAACTCTACGGCGCGGCCCCGCTGGACCAGGATGGTCGCGATGGCTACGTCGACGACATGGCCGAGATCGCCGGCAAGCTCGGCGTGGTCAACCCGCCGCGCACCGAACGCGAATTGGCGCAACGGATTAACGCGTTCCGACCGGAATTGCGCAGCACGCCCGAGGCGCGTGATGCGGCCCGATTCCTTCTGCTGACGCCGCCGCTGTCGCTGGCGGCACGGGCGCCGTACGGCGCACTGGCCGCCACGGCGGTGGCGATGCTGCCCGCATGGGCGCGCATACCGCTGCTGCTGCCCTACTTTCCGCCGCTCGAGGTCACGGTGGTGCGCACCGTCGGACGCGCCTTGGTCGGCGGCATTCGTTGGGCGCTGCCCGCCACCGGCGGACAACGCGCCGTCACGCCGCCCCGTTGACGATGTCGACGAACAATCGGTGGATACGACGGTCGCCGGTCATCTCGGGGTGAAACGCCGTGGCAAGCACCCGGCCCTGCCGCACCGCGACGACATGCCCGGCCGCCCGGGCCAGGACCTGCACACCGTCACCGACCCGCTCCACCCACGGCGCGCGGATGAACACCGCGTGCACCGGATCGTCGAAGCCGCTGAACTCGACATCGCCTTCGAACGAGTCGACCTGACGTCCAAAAGCATTGCGCCGCACGGTGATATCGATGCCGCCCAGCGGAACGGCCTCGCGACCTTCGGCACCGGCGTCAAGAATCTCGTTGGCCAGCAGGATCATCCCCGCGCAGGCGCCATAAGCCGGAAACCCATCGGCAAGCCGCTTACGCAACGGCTCCAGCAGGTCGAGATCGCGCAGCAAATGACTCATCGTGGTGGACTCGCCACCCGGGATCACCAGCGCGTCAACGGCTTCGAGTTCTTCGCGACGTCGCACGGTCACGGCTGAGGTTCCCGCGTCGCGCAGCGCCGCCAGGTGTTCGCGGGTGTCGCCCTGCAGCGCCAACACCCCGACGCGGACAGCGCTCACTGCTCCGGCGACCGGTATCCGCGGGCGAAGCGGGTCAGGCCCTCCTGCATGACGGCGGCGACCATCTCGCCGTACTGGTTGAAGATCTTGCCCTGGCACAGCGCGCGACCGCCGCACGCCGACGGCGAAGACTGGTCGTAGAGCAACCACTCGTCGGCGCGGAACACCCGCATGAACCACATCGCGTGGTCCAGCGAGGCCACTTGCAGATGCGAGCGTTCAGCGAGGTGTGTCACCTGGGCCGACCCCAACAGGGTGAGGTCGCTCATGTAGGCCAGCGCGCAGATGTGCAACACCGGGTCGTCGGGCAGCGGATCGCGATGCCGAAACCACACCTGCTGTTGGGAGGCCTTGCCGGGTAGACGCTCGAGCTGGTCTTGCGGCACGATGCGGACGTCCCACTCCTCGAACTGCTTGAACCCGGCGTCGTCGAACACCTTCATCGACTTCAGTCCCGGCAGATCGTCCGGGGGCGGCGCCGATGGCATCGCGTCCTGGTGGTGGATGCCGTCCTGATCGGTCTGGAAAGACGCCGACATGGAAAAGATCGTCTGGCCGTGCTGAATGGCGTTGACCCGCCTGGTGCAGAACGAGCCGCCGTCGCGCAACCGCTCGACGATAAAGACGGTGGGCGCCTTGGCATCTCCCGGCCGGATGAAGTACCCGTGCAGCGAGTGCACCAAGTGGCCGGGTTCGACGGTGCGCACGGCCGACACCAGCGACTGACCGGCCACATGACCGCCGAAGGTGCGCTGAAAATAACCCGATTCCGGGCTGAATACGCTACCGCGGTAGATGTTGACCTCGAGTTGCTCGAGATCAAGGATCTTCTCGATCGACACGAGTTGTTCTTACCAGCCGCGTTCGGCCAGGCGATGCGGCGTGGCGATCTCCTCCACGTTAATGCCGACCATCGGCTCGCCGAGCCCCCGTGACACCCGGGCCAGCACATCGGGGTCGTCATGGAAAGTGGTGGCCTTGACGATCGCCGCGGCGCGTTGCGCCGGGTCCCCGGACTTGAAGATGCCCGAACCCACGAAAACTCCTTCGGCGCCGAGCTGCATCATCATCGCCGCGTCGGCCGGGGTGGCGATGCCACCGGCGGTGAACAGCGTGACCGGTAGCTTGCCGGCCCGCGCCACCTCCACCACAAGGTCGTAGGGCGCCGCGAGTTCCTTTGCCGCAACGTACAACTCGTCGTCGGACAACGACGTCAGCCGGCGGATCTCGCCGCCGATGGCCCGCATGTGCGTGGTCGCGTTGGAGACGTCACCGGTGCCCGCTTCGCCCTTCGAACGGATCATCGCCGCGCCCTCGCCGATGCGCCGCAGCGCCTCACCGAGATTGGTGGCGCCACAGACAAACGGCACGGTGAACTTCGACTTGTCGATGTGGTGGGTGTAGTCAGCCGGGGTGAGCACCTCGGATTCGTCGATGTAGTCCACACCCAGGCTCTGCAGGATCTGCGCCTCGACGAAGTGCCCGATGCGGGCCTTGGCCATCACCGGGATGGTGA
The DNA here is from genome assembly GCF_035314665.1 of Mycobacterium sp. Lineage (GTDB taxonomy): Bacteria > Actinomycetota > Actinomycetes > Mycobacteriales > Mycobacteriaceae > Mycobacterium. The sequence goes on from NZ_DATFZD010000060.1 coordinate 15,405, forward strand.
CCGCGGAGATGATGCCCTCGACCATGTCGGGGTCGCTCATCCGCGACACCCCACCCTGAGCGCGGATGTCGGCGGGCACCCGTTCCAGCGCCATCACCGCGACGGCGCCGGCGCCCTCGGCGATGCGCGCCTGCTCAGGGGTGACGACGTCCATGATGACGCCGCCCTTGAGCATCTCGGCCATGCCGCGCTTGACGCGCGCGGTGCCGGTCTGGCCGGAAGCCTGCCTTGCGGTGTCCACGACTCTCCTTCGCTGCATTGATGCCGCAACCAGTCTAGTGGTGGCCGACGACCGTGATTTTCGTGGAAA
>NZ_DATFZD010000061.1:0-23351 GCF_035314665.1 Mycobacterium sp.
TTCAGTCGAGTGTGCCGGCGACGGGCGGGGCCAGTAGATCGACGAGGACACCGACGTCATCGAGGTCCTCGAGGCCGATCACCGCACGCTCGATCGCGTCCGCGCGGTCGCGGCTGGTGACCCGGTCGGCCAGGGCGTGGAATTTGGTGATCAGCTCCTCGTTGGTGACCGGGTCCCACGGCGCACCATGGGGCGCGACGACGCGGGTGTGATGCACGTTGCCGTCGCGGGTGGTCACCGAGAGGTCGGTGCGGAATCGCTCGGTAAGGGGGCCGTCGGCCAGCGACTCGTCCAGGTGCACGTCGGTGTTGTCGATCAGCGACCAGATGTCGTCTGCGTCCAGGCGCGCAGGGGTGAATTGCTCGGGCAGCGCGTTACCGTCGAGCAACGCGGCGGCGGTCGCGTAGCCGATGTTCATTTGAGCGCCGATCGCGGTCAGCGGCCGCTCGGGCTTCCACCAACCGTGCTTGTACACCGTCTCGCCGACGGTGATGTCGATCTTCAAGATGTCCTCGGGGACAAGCGAAGGGCGCAGCTGCCGGGCCGCGTCGACGGCTCCGTGCAGGCCACCCATGACGGCGTAGGACTTGACCATGATGATGCTGGTCTCCCAGCGCTCACCCAGTTGCTCGGTCAGCAATGACGCGTCGGGATCGTGGCCTTCGCCGAAAACGCTGAGGAATCCGCCATATTCGCGCTCGAAGACTCGTTTGATGCCGGTGTAGTTCGCCGCGGCCAGCCCGGCGGCGTAAAAGCCGTTGCGGGCGGCGAACCCGTGGTGCATGCGCTTGCTCATCGCCTCGTACTGCGCGGCCATCAGCCCCGCCGACTGGGTGCCCGCCAGGCCCAGTGCATCTTCCAACTGTGCGGGGGAGAGCCCGCGCATCTTGCCGGATGCCATTGCCGCGGAGTGCGTGCCGAAGACCGGTCCCGAGTGCCAGCCGCGGTCGAGCATCTGCGTCCCGTGCAGCGCGTAGCCGACGCGGGGGCCGACCTCGAAACCGGTGATTGCTCCTAGCAGAAAGTCCACGCCGGTCGTGGCTCCCGGCAGCGCGGCCGCCGTGGACAGCAGTGCGGGGATGACCAGTGAGCAGCTGTGCACCGGCGCGATCGGGTGGAAGTCGTCGAGCTCGAAGCCCTGGATGAAGGTGCCGTTGAGCACCGCCGCTGCCGGTCCGCTGGTGGACAGCCCGGTGCCGATCACCACGACGTCGCCCTTGTTCTCTAGATCCAGGACGGCGCCGGTCGCGACCCGCGACCAGGGCAGTTGCGAACCGATCAGGGCGCAACCGATGCCGTCGAGCAACAGGTGTTTGGCCCTTTCGACGACGTCGCGTGGCACGTCGTCAAGTGTCACGTCGGCGACCCAGGTGGCGAGCCGGCCGGTCGGTCCGTTCGGATCGGTGGTGGCGGCCTGCTGTTCCGCGGTCATCGTCAGCCTCCATCTGCTGTTGTATGCTTGTTATATACTTATAACAAATGATAACGAGATCGGCAAGGGAGTGTGCGAACATTGATGCTCATGCAGGAGACCAGCGGTGTCGTCGGACCGGTGAACACCGGTGCCGGGGTGCCGCTGCACCGGCAGCTGTTCTTGGTGCTGCACGACGAGATCGCCCGGGGTGCGCTGGCACCCGGCGCCGCGCTGCCGACCGAACAAGCGCTGTGCGACGAGTTCGGCGTGTCCCGCATTACGGTGCGTCGGGCGTTGGCCGACCTGGCCGAGCAGGGCTACATCGAACGCCGGCAAGGCGTGGGATCGTTCGTCCGTCAACGCGACCGATCCGATGAGGTGCCGGCGGGCGGCTCGTACATGGACGGTCTCCGGCAGGCGCAATTCCAGACGTCCGTCGATGTCGTCGAGCATGACCTCCGAATGCCGCCGTCCTCGATCGGCGACGCGCTCGGGGTGACCGCGGAGATGCTGCACATTCTGCGGGTGCGCCGCGAGCGCAGGACTCGCGAACCGTTGATGGTCACCGAAGCCTGGCTGCCCACCGATCTCGGCGACACGTTGAGCGCCTCGGCGCTACGGCGCACACCCCTTTACGAGTTGCTTGCCGGCGCCGGTGTCGTCATCGATCGGATGCAGCACGAGATCACGGCGGAGATCGCGGGTCCACGCAACGCGCGTCTGCTGAACACGGCCATCGGTTCGGCGCTGCTTCGGGTCAACCGCCTTGCGTTTGTGACGGAGTTACCGCATCACTACGTCTCGATCCTGCTGTCGCCCAACCGCAGTCGTGTGCTGATGAGCCAGACCGCCGCCGAACTCCAAACAGGCGAAGGCCTGGCGATCGCGCACGACGTGCGGCGCGGCTCGCGCTAACGCAGCAGCCCGACGCCCGGGATAAATCGGCCGACACTGGCCGTGTAGCTGCGGTAGGCCGCACCGTGTCTGCCCAGCAGATAAGGTTCCTCGACTCGTCGTACCTGCAGCTCGAGCGCGGTGACCGCGAGGGCCAACCCGGCGATCGTCACGAAATTCTGTGTCAGCAGCGCGATTCCGAGGTCGAATGTGAGCATCGCCGTGTAGATGGGGTTGCGCACCCACCCGAACATTCCGGTGTGCACCAACGCGGTGGTTTCGTTCTCGTCCACGCCGACCCGCCAGGAGTCGCCCATGTCGAGCTGCGCCCACACCGTCAGCGCGATCCCCAGCAGCGCCAACGCGATTCCCGTGATCTGAATCCAGTCAGCGTTCAGCACGGGCAGGGGAGTGATGACACCCGACAACTGGAGCGCCGGGCCGACCACCGCGACGACTAGGGCTACGACGAAGCCAACCCCGGCCACCCATTCCACTGAGCCGATCCTGCCGCTGATGCCGCGAAACCCGGTCGATCCCGTTCGCCGATGTTGAAGCCAAGCGCGCCAGACAAATCCGAGCAGACCGAACACCGTGAGCAGTGCCAGCGCGACCACGGCCGCAGAAACCGGCGACATCGTCACAGCCGTCCGTCGACGCGCAGGTCGGGGTGCACCCAGTCGGGGGACCGGCGCTCCCTGAATGCGACGAATCCCTCGACGGCTTCGGCACTCTCGATGCTGGCCTCCATCCCGATGCGGTCGTAGAGGCCGAGGTAGTTGTCCAGGCTGGACTTGACCACCCGTCGCGCGCCCGGGGCGGTCCGGCAACATTGCGCCAGCACCTCTTTGGCGGCGGTGATCAGCTCGTCGTGCGTCACCATGCGCGCGACCATGCCCCACTCCACGGCTTCCGACGCGGTAAGCGTCCGCCCGGTCAGCATCAGGTCGCGGGTGCGGATCGGGCCTACGACGCGCGCCAGCATCTGGCTGTAATAGGTGTCGGCGATCCCGCGGTACAGCTCGGGAACCCGGAAGGTCGCCCGCTCGCTGACGACCGCGACGTCGCTGCACATCGCGATCTGCAGCCCGCCGCCCTGGCACAGGCCGTTGACCGCGGAGACCACCGGCTTGGCCGATTTCCGCAGCGTGTCGAACGGCGTCACATCCATCGACAACGCTGAACCCCATTGCATCCAGTTGTCAGCCCCGCCGCCGCCCAGGTCGCCGCCCGGGGCGAACACGTCACCGGTTCCGGTGATGAGCAGGCCCGCCAGATCCGCGTCGGCGTTGACCCGCGCGACCGCGTAGCGGATGCCAAAGTACATCGCCGGTGTCATGGCGTTGCGGGCTTCCGGGCGGTCCAGTGTCACGATCGCGAACGGACCCTCGCGCCGAAACGTCAAGTAAGGCGTTCCCAGCCAGTCACCGTCGGGCGGGCGTGGACTGCCATTGTCTTGGGGGTCTGCTGGGGTTTGTGGCATTGCGTCTCTCCTTTGATCAGTCCGGCAGAGTCGCCTCGTCGATGGCGTCGGAATACGGTGCGCAGTCACCGGCACCGGGCACCAGCGTCGCCAACGCGCCGGCGGCGCAGGCCCGGCGCAGGGCGTACTCGCGACCGGTTGTCCATCCGGCGGCGAGCACCCCGGCGAATACGTCGCCGGCGCCGGACGTGTCGACTACCTCCACGGCCGGCGCCGGGATGGTTAACTCCTCGCCGCCGCCGGCATAGCTGGCGCCGCGGGCGCCGCAGGTAATCACCCGGTGCGGGACCGGCCAAACCCAGTGCGCGGCTTCGGCTTCGTTGACCACCACCACATCCGTCAGCTTGGCCAGTTCGGCCAGCTCGCCCGAGTCTCCGCCGGATGGTGAGGCGTTGACGATCACGGTCGCTCCGGTCGAATGGGCCTCGCGCGCAGCGGCTGTCGCCGTCGTAACCGGAATCTCCAACTGCAGCAACAGCACATCGCAGTCGGCGATGCGCCCGCGTAGCCCGGCGGAGTCCAGCGTCAGACGGCCGTTGGCGCCCGGCGCGACGACGATAAGGTTCTCGCCGGCGGAGTCGACCACGACGGCGGCGGTTCCGCTGGGACCGGGCGAGGTGACGAGTCCGTCGGTGCCCACCCCGTTCGCAATCAGATGCTCGCGCAGCGCCGCCGCCCACGAGTCGTCACCCACCGCGCCGACGAACTGCACCTGCGCTCCGGCACGCGCCGCGGCGACCGCTTGGTTGGCGCCTTTGCCACCGGGTGTGGACCGGACCGCCGCCGCCAGCACCGTCTCGCCCGGGTGCGGCAGGGCGTCGACGTCGAACCCGATGTCCATATTCACGCTGCCCACCACGCATACGGGTGTCATCCCGCCGACGGTATGGAGTCGCGCCGGGTTTCACAACGGCACGTTGATAACGGTTTTCGGCAAATCCAAATTCAGTACACCGTTCGCGTTACGCTGCTGCGTGATCTGGGCTTTTAACGCCCGTCGCCGCCCTGCGACGATGCGGGCCGGTACGGCCCGGTCAGGAGCAGGGCCATCAGACATCGAGAGGAAGCCGATTGACGCTGCGGCGCTCAACCGATGCGGGACCGCAAGACCAAACGGTCGCGGCCGGCAAGGTCAGGCGATTCCCACGGCCGCTGTCCCGGTTCAGCATTCAGTCCAAGATCATGGTGATGCTGTTGATTTCCAGCCTCACATCCTTGGCGGTGATCTGCGTCGTCGAATACATATCCGGTCGTCGCGCCCTGCTGCCTGCCGCCTCTGAACGAATGATCGAGTTGCGCGAGGGACAGAAGCGGGCAATGGAGATGCTGTTCGCGGACCTGACGAATTCGCTGGTTGTGTACAGCAGGGGTTCGACTGCGATCGAGGCGGTGCAGGCGTTCACCGCCGGCTTCGACCAACTGGCCGACGCGCCGATCGACCCGGCGCAACAGCAGTCGCTGGTGACGTTCTACAACGACAAATTGATCAAACCGATCCAAAAGGCAACTGGCGATAATCTGAGTCTCGATGCGGTGCTGCCCGAGAGCAACGCGCAAAGGTATCTTCAAATCCACTACACCGTCCCGTCGTTTGGAGTGTCGGCTCCGCCCGACGATGAGGGTGACGGCAGCGCATGGTCGGCCGCGAATGCGCGTTTCAACAACTATTTTCACGAGGTCGCGACTCGCTTCGAATACCGGGATGCCATGCTGCTCGACACTCGGGGCAACCTGGTCTACAGCGTGAACAAAGGTCCCGTGCTGGGCACCAATATCCTGACCGGTCCGTTTCGCGAGTCCAACTTGCGCAAGGCCTACGAAAAGGCAATGGCCGCCGACTCGGTGGACTTTGTGTGGATCACCGACTTCGAGCCGTTTCAGGCTGCACTCGGGGCGCCCATCGCGTGGCTGGTGTCGCCGATCGTTGCGGCGGGCAAGACAGCGGGGGTGTTGGCCCTGCCGTTACCGATCTCCAAAGTCAACCGGATCATGACCGCCGACAAGCACTGGAAAGCCGCCGGCATGGGGGACAGCGCGGAGACGTATTTGGCCGGTCCGGACGACCTGATGCGTTCTGATTCGCGGTTGTTCCTGGAGGACCCCGAGAAATATCAGCGCGAGGCGGTGGCGGCAGGGACACCGCCCGACATCGTCGAGAAAGCGATCAGGTGGCATGGCACGACGCTGGTCCAGCCCGTGGCGACGGCGGCCGTTCGCGCCGCCCAACGCGGGCAGACCGGAACCGTGGTCGACACCGGCTACCTGGGAGACCGGGAACTGGCGGCTTACGCCCCGCTGCATGTGCCGAATTCGGACCTGCGTTGGTCGATCGTGGCGACCAGGGCCAGCGCCGAAGCCTTCGACCGAATCGGCTCATTCACCCGAACATTGGTATTGACCACCGCGGCGTTGGTTTTCGTCATCTGTGTGGTGGCAATGCTGATTGCCCGGTTATTCGTGGGGCCGCTCCGGCGCCTGCAAGCCGGCGCGCAGAAGATCAGCGCGGGAGATTACGACGTCACGATGCCGGTGACAACGCGCGACGAGATCGGCGATCTCACTGTCGCCTTCAACGAGATGAGCCGGAATCTGCAGATCAAAGAAGATCTGCTTACCGAGCAGCGCAAGGAAAACGACCGTCTGCTATTGTCATTGATGCCCGAGCCGGTCGTACAGCGTTACCGCGAAGGCGAACAGACCATCGCGCAAGAACACCAGGACGTCGCTGTCATATTCGCCGACATCGTTGGCCTCGACGAGCTCTCCAATCGGCTGTCCGGTAACGAACTGGTGGGGATTGTCGACGAGTTGGTGCGGGAAGTCGATTCGGCAGCGGAAACCCTTGGCGTTGAGCCCATTCGCACCGTGCATAACGGCTTCCTGGCCAGCTGCGGATTGAATGTTCCACGGCTGGACAGCGTGCCCCGCACCATCGACTTCGCGGTGGAGATGCAACGGATCATCGAGCGATTCAATAGCCGGACGGGTCACCACCTCGGCATTCGGGCTGGCGTGAACACCGGCAACGTGATCAGTGGACTTGTCGGCCGGACCAGCGTCATCTACGACATGTGGGGAGCCGCGGTCAATTTGGCCCACCAGATGCGTAGTGGTGCAACGGAGTCGGGCGTCTACGTCACCTCGGAGGTGTACGACCTGATGCGTGACATTCGGCACTTCACGCCGGCCGGCAGCATCACGGTCGACGGCTCGGAGCAGCCGATCTGGCGGTTGTCGGAGCGCAAGTGAAATTCCTTGACGCAGGCTGGTTTTACTGGGCCGTCGGGCTGACCGTCGGACTGCCCCTGACGCTGATCGGCCTCACCGAATTGCACCACGCGCTTGAGCGCCGGCAGAGCGCTCTGGCTCGACCGGTCAACCTGCTGCGCACCTATGTAGTGCCGCTGACAGCGCTATTGATGCTTTTGACCGAGGTGGCGCAGGTTCCGGCACGCCTCGACTCGGTGCGGGTACTGGCCACGGTATTTGGCTTTTTGGTGCTGGTGCTGGTGTTGTCCGGGCTGAACGCCACACTATTTGAAGGCGCTCCGCAGGGCTCTTTCCGCCAGCGGGTGCCGACGATATTTCGAGACGTATTGCGGCTTTTGCTGATCGCGGTGGGACTGGCGCTGATCTTCTCCTACATCTGGGGAGTGCGTATCGGTGGCCTGTTCACCGCGCTGGGCGTTGGGTCCGTGGTCATCGGCTTGATGCTGCAGAATTCCGTCGGCCAGATCGTGTCGGGCCTGTTCATGTTGTTCGAGCAGCCGTTCCGGATCGGCGACTGGCTGGACACCCCCGCGGCGCGGGGACGCGTCGTGGAAGCGAACTGGCGCGCTGTTCACATCCAAACCGACCACGGATTGCAGATCACACCCAATTCGGTGCTCGCCGCCACCTCGTTTACCAATCTCAGCCGCCCGCCCGGCGCACACCAATTAGAGATAACGACCGCGTTTTCTCCTGCCGACGCGCCCGACCGGGTGCGACGGCTGCTATCGCGGGTCGCCGGCACGCTGCCGCAATGCAAAGCCGACACCACACCGACCGCGGTGGCCACCGGCAGCGGCGAGTACCGCGTCACCATCGGGTTAAAGTCGCCGGCCGATGACGGCGCGGCGCGCTCCACTTTCCTGCGATGGATTTGGTACGCGGCGCGGCGTGAGGACCTCCACCTCGATGGCGAGAACGACGACTTCTCCACACCGGCCCGGGTGGAGAGGGCGATGCGAACTGTCGTGGCGCCGGCATTGCGGTTGAGCCTCACCGATCAACAGTCGCTGGTCCCGCATGCGAAAATCGTTCGATACGGCACGGACGAAGTCGTGCATTTCGCCGGGGAAGTGGCGCACGCGATGACATTTCTGATCACTGGCTGCGTCCGGCTCACCGCCACCGCCGAAGACGGTTCTGTGCTGTCGCTCAGTGTGCTCGAACCCGGTTCATTCCTCGGGCTGACGACGCTGACCCGTCAACCAAACTTCACTACGGCGTATGCGCTGGAAGAGGTGACTGCGCTGGTGCTCGATCGTGAGCACATCGAAGATCTCGTCATGCGATCACCTCTCCTGCTTCAGGAACTAGGTCGCATCATCGAAGACCGGCGAAAGCGCGTCGACCGGATGGCCTGAACGCGGCGATACCGGTTATCTCGGGCGGACCACTATTGCCGACAACGCCAAAATAACGATGCGCAAAGCGATTTCAGCAATCCGCTAGCGCATCCTGGCGCGGCGCAACGAAGTCGATCTTGATCGGCCGGGCGTTCGCCCGCACGTCCGGTAGGGCCGTGTCAACCGGGCGGTAGGAAACTCGATACCCTGAGTTAATGAGTGTGCATGCTCCGTCGGCTCCCGACTTGCGTCAACAGGTGCACCACGCCGCGCGCCGGGCGCGGGTCGCGGCCCGCGTGTTGGCCTCCTTGCCGACCGTCGCCAAGGACCAGGCGCTGCTAGTCGCCGCGGAGGCAATCGTGGCCAACGGCGATCAGATCCTGGCGGCCAACGCCGAAGATCTGACCGCGGCACGGGCGGCCCAGACACCGACCGCCATGATCGATCGCCTGGCACTGGACCCGAAGCGCATCGACGAAATCGCCGCCGGCCTGCGTCAGGTCGCGGGGCTGCCCGACCCGGTCGGCGAGGTGCTGCGCGGCTATACCCTGCCCAACGGGCTGGCGCTGCGCCAGCAGCGGGTGCCGCTCGGCGTGCTTGGCATGGTGTACGAGGGCCGGCCCAACGTCACCGTCGACGCGTTCGGTTTGGCGCTCAAGTCCGGCAACGCCGCGCTGCTGCGCGGTAGCGCGTCGGCGGCGAGGTCCAATGAGGCGCTGGTGTCCGTGTTGCGCGCTGCGCTGCTCACCGAGGACTTGCCCGCCGACGCCGTCCAGCTGCTCTCGGCCGCCGACCGCTCTACCGTGACCCACCTGATCCAGGCCCGCGGCCTGGTCGACGTGGTGATCCCGCGCGGGGGGGCCGGCCTGATCGACGCGGTGGTGCGAGACGCGCAGGTGCCGACCATTGAGACAGGCGTCGGCAACTGCCACGTCTACGTGCACGATGCGGCCGACCTCGGGATGGCGGAACGGATCCTGCTGAACTCCAAGACCCGTCGGCCCAGCGTCTGCAACGCCGCCGAGACGTTGCTGGTCGACTCCGCGATCGCGGGTCAGGCCATGCCACGACTGATCGGTGCGCTGCAAGACGCCGGTGTGACGGTGCATCTCGACCCCGATGAGGAGCACTTGCGCCGCGAGTACTTGGCGATGGAGATCGCGGTCGCGGTCGTCGATGGTGTCGACGGGGCGATCGCGCACATCAACGAATACGGCACCGGGCACACCGAAGCGATCGTGACCACCAATATGGCTGCCGCCCAACGTTTTACCGAAGGAGTGGACGCGGCCGCGGTGATGGTCAACGCGTCGACGAGCTTCACCGACGGTGAGCAGTTCGGGTTCGGCGCCGAGATCGGTATCTCCACCCAAAAGCTGCACGCCCGCGGCCCGATGGGACTGCCAGAATTGACCTCGACCAAGTGGATCGTCTGGGGAGACGGTCAGACTCGCCCGGCCTGACATGCTGAGGAGAACACAAACGTGAGTGTGCCCGCGCGGCCCGTCCCGCTGTTCGCCGATATCGACGACGTCGAGCAGCGGCTGGCCGAAACCGGCTATCTGGTCGACACCGCCACCGCCACCGCGGTTTTTCTCGCCGACAGGCTCGGCAAGCCGCTGCTGGTGGAGGGGCCGGCCGGGGTCGGCAAGACCGAACTGGCCCGCGCCGTCGCGCAGGCCACCGAATCCGGTCTGGTTCGCCTGCAGTGCTACGAAGGCGTCGACGAGGCCCGCGCGCTCTACGAGTGGAACCACGCCAAGCAGATACTTCGTATTCAGGCCGGCTCCGGAGACTGGGACCAGACGAAGATGGACGTGTTCAGCGAGGAGTTTCTGCTGTCACGCCCGCTGCTGACCGCGATCCGGCGCACCGAGCCCACGGTGCTGCTGGTCGACGAAACCGACAAGGCTGACATCGAAATCGAGGGTCTGCTGCTGGAAGTGCTGTCCGACTTCGCGGTGACGGTTCCCGAGTTGGGCACCATCACCGCCGAGCGAGCGCCGTTCGTGGTGCTGACCTCCAACGCCACCCGCGAGTTGTCCGAGGCGCTCAAACGTCGTTGCCTGTTCCTGCACATCGACTTCCCCAGCCCCGAGCTGGAACGCCGCATTCTGCTGTCCCGCGTGCCCGAACTTCCCGCACACATCGCCGATGAGTTGGTGCGAATCATCGGGGTGCTACGCGGAATGCAACTCAAGAAGCTGCCGTCGGTGGCCGAGACCATCGATTGGGGACGCACGGTGCTGGCACTTGGCATGGACACCATCGACGATGCGACCATCGCCGCCACGCTGGGCGTGGTGCTCAAACACCAATCCGATCATCAACGCGCCACAGGCGAACTTCGGTTGAACTGAGAGGTACTGATGGCCGTCCGCCGCGTCCGCCCCAGCCATCCGCTGGCTCCGCACGGCCTGCCGGGTCACTTGGTAGGCTTCGTGGAAGCGCTTCGCGGGCAAGGTATTTCGGTCGGACCGTCGGAGACGGTGGACGCCGGCAAAGTGATGGCGGTGCTTGGTCTCGGTGATCGGGAGGTGCTGCGCGAAGGCCTCGCTTGCGCGGTGTTACGCAGGCCCGAGCACCGCGAGACCTACGACGCGATGTTCGACCTATGGTGGCCCGCCGCGCTGGGCACACGTGCGGTGGTGGCGGAAGAGGCCGAGGCCGATCCCGAGATCCAGTTGCCGCCTGACGATGTCGAGGCGATGCGGCAGATGCTGCTGGACCTGCTTACCGCCAATGCGGACCTCGCCGACATGGATGAGCGGCTGGTCGCGATGATCGCGCAAATCGTGGACGCCTACGGCAAATACAACTCCAGCCGCGGCCCGTCGTATTCGTCGTATCAGGCGCTCAAGGCGATGGCGCTGGACGAGCTCGAGGGCAAGCTGCTGGCCGGTCTGCTGGCTCCGTACGGCGACGAACCCACGCCGACCCAAGAGCAGATCGCCAAAGCGCTTGCCGCGCAGCGGATCACCCAGTTGCGCAAAATGGTCGACGCCGAGACCAAGCGGCGCACCGCCGAGCAACTCGGCCGCGACCATGTCCAGATGTACGGAATCCCGCAGCTGGCCGAGAACGTCGAATTCCTGCGTGCCTCGGGCGAACAGCTGCGTTCAATGCGCCGGGTGGTGCAGCCACTGGCCCGCACGTTGGCCACCCGGTTGGCCGCTCGTCGGCGCCGTGCCCGCGCGGGAGCGATCGACCTGCGCAAGACGTTGCGCAAGTCGATGTCCACCGGTGGTGTGCCGATCGACCTGGTGCTGCGCAAACCGCGCCCGGCGCGCCCCGAACTGGTGGTGTTGTGCGACGTGTCGGGTTCGGTCGCCGGCTTCAGCCACTTCACCCTGTTGTTGGTGCACGCACTGCGCCAACAGTTTTCCCGTGTTCGGGTCTTCGCCTTCATCGACACCGCCGACGAGGTGACCCACATGTTCGGCCCGGACGCCGACCTGGCCGTGGCGATTCAGCGGATCACCCGGGAGGCTGGCGTCTACACCCGTGACGGACACAGTGATTACGGCAACGCGTTCGTCTCGTTCATTCAGGCCCACCCGAATGTGCTGTCGCCGCGCAGCTCGTTGTTGGTGCTCGGCGACGGCCGCACCAACTACCGCGACCCGGCCACCGATGTGTTGGCCCACATGGTGACCGCCAGCCGGCACGCGCACTGGCTCAACCCGGAGCCCAAGCACCTGTGGGGCAGCGGCGACTCGGCGGTCCCTCGCTACCAAGAAGTGATCACCATGCACGAATGCCGATCCGCCAAACAGCTGGCGGCGGTGATCGACCAGCTGCTGCCTGTTTAGTGGCCCACTTCGAGAAGCTCCGCCAGCTCTGCCGCTGAATAGCCGCTTGGCCCACTTGCATTCCGGACCGCATCACGCGCCGCCCGTGCCAACGCGGCGTTCAGTGGCGCCGTCATGCCATGTCGGTGAGCGAGCCGGACGATCTCACCGTTGAAGAAGTCGGTCTCGACGTTGCCGGTGTTGCGACTCAACGACTGCCAGGTGGAGTTGCTCGCGGCGGCATTCCATCCCGGTATCGGGCGTATGGTCGGTCCGTCCGCGCGCGCGGCCGTGGAGGTCTCGAACGAGATGAATTCGATTCCGGCGGAACGCAACACGTCCTCACCTTCACCGCGCACCGCGGCCACCACCGCGCCGATGTCGGCTGCCTCGGCGGCCAGGGCGCCGGCCGCGTTGCCCAGGTTGCTCAGGAGCTTGTTGTACTTCCAGGGGGCGACGTCGTGGGGAATCTGCACCGTGATCCCCGCCGCGGTCAACGTCTCGGCGACCTCCGATAACAGGGTCGCGTCGTCCGGTGTGCTGATCGACGCGGGCCACCGAGCGATGTGGAACTGCCCCGCCACCGGCCACGACCGAACGATCACCTCGCCGGGTTCGAGGTGCACGGCAGGCAACCAGACACAGATACCAAACACCCGACGGAAATAGCGCAACGCTTTCTCCTCGGCGGCAACACCGTTGAGTGCGGTCATCGCCGGCAATCGCTCGCCCGCGGTTCCGACGACACCGTCGGGGCCATGAACCGGCTGATCCACCCACTCCTGCAGTGCCGAGTCGAGTTGCTGGGTCTTCGTCGCGAACACCAGCACGTCGCGATCGGTCAACCACACCTGCTCGGTCCCGGACGCGGCGGTGACCGGCGTGTGGAAGGTGCCGTCGGGCGTTCTCAGCGTCATGCCGGCCGTCGCCAAAACCTCGGCGTGCCGACCGCGGGCCACCAAGATCGTGGGAGCACCGGCTCGCGTCAGCACCGCTCCCACGGTGCCGCCGATCGCACCGGCACCGACGATCACGTATCGGTGGTCGTCTCGAGACGTCAATGGCTCTTTCAATGCCGCGCCTTCCCATCGGTTCTGAGCCTTCCCGCTCCTGAGCGAGGTTACGTAATCTCCCTGTGCCGTCCGGCACCGAACATCGGCGCACCGCGCACATTGCCAAACGCTGCCCATGAGCTGCACCCGAGTGCTCCAGTAAGCTGGCAAACCATGCGAAAGCGGCGGCTGGGAGTGATGGGTGGGACGTTTGATCCCATCCACAACGGCCACCTGGTCGCGGCCAGTGAAGTCGCTTATTTGTTCGATCTCGACGAAGTGGTCTTCGTGCCCAGCGGTCAGCCTTGGCAGAAGCAACGCCGGGTCAGCGCCGCCGAGGACCGGTATCTGATGACCGTGATCGCGACGGCGGCCAACTCCCGTTTTTCGGTGAGCAGGGTCGACATCGACCGCGCCGGCCCCACCTACACCAAGGACACGCTGCGGGATCTGCACGCGATCAATCCCGGATGTGAGCTGTACTTCATCACGGGCGCCGACGCGCTGGCCGCCATCCTGTCGTGGCAGGACCTGGAGCAACTGTTCGCGATGGCGCGGTTCGTCGGGGTCAGCCGGCCCGGCTACGAGCTGGGCAGCGAACACCTCGCCGATGTTCTCGACGGCTTGCCCGAGGACGCGTTGACGCTGGTGGAGATTCCCGCGCTGGCTATCTCGTCCACCGACTGCCGTCGGCGGGCGCAAGAGTCGCGTCCGCTCTGGTATCTCATGCCAGACGGTGTCGTGCAATACATCTCCAAGCGTGAGCTCTACTGCAAACCCGGGGACGAGAAGTGACGGCCACCCCGGAGGCGATCGAGATGGCCACCGTCGCCGCCTGCGCGGCGGCGTCGAAACTTGCCGACGATGTCGTCGTGATCGACGTTTCGGGTCAGCTGGTGATCACCGACTGTTTCGTCATCGCCTCGGCGTCAAACGAGCGGCAGGTCAACGCGATCGTCGACGAGGTCGAGGAGAAGATGCGCCGGGCCGGCTACAAGCCGGCGCGGCGCGAGGGGACCCGCGAAGGCCGCTGGATGTTGCTGGATTACATCGACATCGTCGTGCATATCCAGCACCAAGACGAACGCAATTTTTATGCGCTGGACCGGCTTTGGGGTGACTGCCCGGTGGTGGCGGTGGACTTGTCGGCGGACTCTGCGAGCCGGTCATGACGACGCGCCGCCTGGTAATGCTGCGGCACGGGCAGACCGACTTCAATCTGGGCAGCCGAATGCAGGGCCAGCTGGACACCGAGCTGACCGATCTGGGCCGCGTCCAGGCGGTCGCCGCAGCCGAGGCGCTGGCCAAACGCCAGCCGCTGCTCATCGTGTCGTCGGACCTGCGACGCGCCTACGACACCGCGGTCGCGCTGGGGGAGCGCGCGGGCTTGCGCGTGCAGGTCGACCAGCGGTTGCGCGAGACGCACCTCGGCGACTGGCAGGGCATGACGCACGCCGAGATCGACGCGAAAGCACCCGGTGCCCGGATGGCCTGGCGCGACGACGCCACCTGGGCACCGCACGGCGGCGAGAGCAGGGTCGACGTCGCTGAGCGCAGCCTGCCGTTGATCGCCGAGCTGGTCGCCGGTGAGCCCGAATGGGGTGCCGACGAGGAACCGGCGCGGCCGGTGGTGCTGGTCGCCCACGGCGGACTGATCGCGGCCCTGACCGCGGCGCTGCTGCGGCTGCCGGTTACCAACTGGCCCGCGCTGGGCGGCATGGGCAATGCCAGCTGGACGCAGCTGACCGGGCACTCAACCGATGCGCGGGCCGGCGCCGAGCACGTCGATGACATTCGATGGCGCCTGGACGTGTGGAACGCTTCGGCACAGGTCGCCGGCGATGTCCTCTGAGCAACGGTCGCGTCCGGCGCTGCTGGTCTTCGCCGATTCACTGGCCTACTACGGACCGACCGGTGGGCTGCCCGCTGACGATCCGCGAATATGGCCGAATATTGTTGCCTCGCAACTGGGTTGGGAACTGGAGCTGATCGGCCGCATCGGCTGGACGTGTCGGGATGTGTGGTGGGCTGCTACCCAGGATCCGCGGGCCTGGGCGGCTCTGCCCCGCGCCGGGGCGGTGATCTTCGCGACGGGCGGAATGGATTCGCTGCCGTCTCCGTTGCCGACGGCGTTGCGTGA
Source organism: Mycobacterium sp. (assembly GCF_035314665.1). Classification (GTDB taxonomy): domain Bacteria; phylum Actinomycetota; class Actinomycetes; order Mycobacteriales; family Mycobacteriaceae; genus Mycobacterium. Next base: position 15,388 of record NZ_DATFZD010000061.1, read on the forward strand.
ACTCATCCGCTACGTGCGACCGCCGTGGCTGCGGCGGTGGGTCCGCGACGGCTACGGTTGGGTACAGCCGCGGCTGTCGCCGGTAGCCAGAGCCGCACTGCCGCCACACCTATCCGCCGAATACCTCGAACAGACCCGCGGCGCAATCGATTTCAATCGACCCGGCGTCCCGATTGTGGCCTCGCTACCGTCGGTGCACATCGCCGAGACTTACGGTAAGGTCCATCACGGCCGAGCCGGCACGGTCCGGGCAATCACCCGGTGGGCTCAGCAGCATGATATCCCGCTGGTTGATCTGAAATCCGCCGTCGCCGAACATGTTATGAGTGGTCGCGGCAACCCCGACGGTATCCACTGGAACTTCGAAGCCCATCAGGCGGTCGCGGAATTGATGCTCAAGGCGCTGACCGAAGCCGGCGTCGATACCGAGACGTCGCGCGGCTGAATTCCTATGTCCGTCGTGGTAGTCACTGACTCATCAGCGCGCCTTCCCGAGGATCTGCGCCGACAGTGGGGAATCCGGCAGGTGCCGCTGCACATCCTGCTCGACGAGCACGACCTGCGCGATGGCGTCGACGATGTTCCCGACGACATCCACGACTACGGGCGAGCCACCACCGCCGCAGCCACGCCGGCGGAACTGGGCGAGGTGTACCGGCAGGCGCTGGCCGACAGCCGCGGCGACGGAGTCGTGGCTGTGCACCTTTCGGCGGCGCTGTCGGGAACCGTCGGCGCCGCGGAAACCGTTGCGGCCGAACTTGGTCCAGCGGTTCGGGTGATCGACTCGAAGTCGGCCGCGATGAATACCGGCTTCGTCGCGCTGGCCGCTGCTCGGGCTGCCGCCGGCGGGACCGACCTGGACGCGGTTGCGGCATCTGCGGCTGGTGCCGTGAGCCACAATCACGGGTTTATCGTCGTACACCAGCTGGACAACCTGCGCCGAAGCGGGCGCATCGGGGGTGCGGGCGCCTGGCTGGGCACCAAGCTGTCGCTCAAGCCACTGCTGCGCATCGACGACGGCAAACTTGTTCTGGCGCAACGGGTACGCACCGCCAGCAAAGCGGTCGCGACGATGATCGATCGGGTGTGCGAAGTCGTCGGGGAGCGTCCAGCGCAGATCGCGGTGCATCACGTCGCCAACCCCGACGGAGCGGCCGACCTTGTCGACGCTCTCGCGCAGCGATTGCCGACGAGTAAGCCCGTGGTCGTCACCGATCTCGGCCCGGTGCTCGCGTTGCACGTCGGCGCCGGGGCGCTCGCGGTGTGTGTCGAGGTAGCCGAGTAGCGGCTTCGCGGCGGGTCGCCGCGCTATCAGCGCTGTGCCTGCACCGCCAGCGGCGCAGTGTCCTCCCCGGCGGCAGCGGGTGCCGGCGGTGGCTTCGGTTTGGCGTTATCGCCGCGGGGATGGACAACCAGCGGCCACCAGAACCAGCGGCCCAGCATGGTGGCGAGCGAGGGCATGAACAGCGTGCGCACCACCAGGGTGTCGAGCAGCAGGCCGATGCAGACCGTCGAGCCGAACTGACCCAGCACGGTCAGGTCGCTGCCCAGCATCGCCGCCATGGTGAAGGCGAACACCAGGCCCGCTGATGTCACCACCGCGCCGGTGCCGGCCATCGATCGGATGTAGCCGGTCTTGAGCCCGGCGTGAATTTCTTCTTTGAACCTCGAGACCAACAGCAGGTTGTAATCGGAGCCGACGGCCAACAGGATGATGACCGAAAGCGCCACCACGATCCAGTGCAGGTGCATACCGAACAGGTCCTGCCAGATCAGCACCGACAGTCCGACGGATGCGGCGATCGAGCTGCTCGCGGTACCGACGATGACCAGCGCTGCCACCACGCTGCGGGTCAACAGCAGCATGATCATGAAGATCAGCGTCAACGCCGAAACGACCGCGATCATCAAGTCGTACTTTTCGCCGTCGGCCATGTCGCGAAAGGTCGCGGCGGTTCCGCCGAGATACACCTTGGCATCGGACAGCGAGGACTGCTTGAGCCCCTCCTGGGCGGCGGTTCGCTCCGCGGACACCCGGGCGATTCCCTCGGGCGCCATCGGGTCACCCTGGTGAGTGATGAAGAAGCGCACCGACTTTCCGTCGGGGGAGAAGAACAACTTCACGCCGCGAATGAACTCCGGGTTAGTGAATGCCTCGGGCGGCAGGTAGAAGAAGTCGTCGTTCTGCGAGGCGTCGAAGCTTTGGCCCATGACAATCGATGTGTTGCTCATCGCCTCGATTTGATTGATCATCGCGTCAAAGGTGCTGTGCAGGGTCAGCGTTATCGCGCGAGTGGTTTTCAGGGCCTCGATCTGCGGCGGCAAGATCGCGGCCAGTTCGTGCGTGAGCTTGTCCGTAACCCCGATGTCGCCTGACAAGCCGTGCAGCTTTTCGTCGAGTTGATCGATCCCGTCCAATGAGTCGAACAACGACCGGAAGGAGTAGCAGACTGGAATGTCGTAGCAGTGCTTCTCCCAGTAGAAGTAACTACGGATCGGGCGATAGAAGTCGTCGAAATCCGCTATGTGGTCCCGTAAATCGTCAGTGACCTGCACCATTTCTCTGGTGAGACGGGCCGTGTCAGAAGTCGTGTCGGCCAGCTGAGTCGTGATCTTATACGTCTTCTCCAAGTAACTTATGGTGATCCCCAGCTCGTCGGCCATCTTCAGAATGTCGTTCATTCTGTCTTTCAGGAAGCCCATGTTCTGCATGGTCGTCTGGCTTTGAATGCTGTTCTGAAAGGGGATGGAGCTGTGCTGAATCGGAATCCCCAGGGGCCTGGTGATGTCCTGGATCATTGCGATACCGACGGTGCGGATCTCGTTCTTGGCGACCTTGTCCAACACCAGCATGTCGGCCGGATTGCGCATGTCGTGGTCGGCCTCGATCATCAGCATGTCCGGATTCATCCGGGCTTCGGAGAAGTGCCGGTCGGCCGCTGCATACCCGACGTTGGACGCCGCTGATTCGGGCAGGTAGTGGCGGTCATTGTAACTTGGTCTGTAACTGGGCAACGCCACCATGCCGACCAGCACGACCGCGCCGCTCACCGCGAAAACCGGTGCGGGCCAACGCACGACGGCGGTACCGACCCGCCGCCATAGTCGGCCGCGGGCCTGCTTCTTCTTCTCAAACAGCCCGAACCGGCTGCCCAGGAAAACCACGGCGGGACCCAGTGTCAGGCCGGCCGCCACCACAACGATCATGCCGATTGCCACCGGTGCGCCCATCGTGTGGAACCAGGGCAACCGGCAGAAGCTCAGGCAGTACGTCGCGCCGGCGATCGTCAGGCCCGAACCCAGCACGACGGGGGCGACCCCGCGAAATGTCGTGTAGTAGGCCGTCTCCCGGTCTTCGCCGGCCGCGCGCGCTTCCTGATACCGGCCAATGAGAAAGATCCCGTAGTCTGTGCCGGCGGCGATCGCCAGCATGGTCAGGATGTTCGCGGCGAACGTGGTGAGACCGAACGCGTTGTTGTAGCCCAACACCGCGACGATTCCGCGCGCACAGGCCAGCGCGACGAACGTCATGAACAGCTGGATCAAGGTGGTGACGATCGAGCGGTAGACCAGCAGCAGCATGATCGCGATCGCGGCCAGGGTGAACAATGTGATCTTGGCCAGGCTGTCGTTGCCGATGACGTGCATGTCGTCGGACAGCGCCGCCGAGCCGGTGACGTGAGCCTTGACCCCGGGCGGCGCGGGTTCGTTGTCGACAACGTTGCGGACTGCTTCGACGGATTTGTTTGCCTGCGTGGTGCCCTGGTTACCGGCGATGTTGACCTGAACGTAGGAGGCCCTTGCGTCGGCGCTCTGCGCGCCCGCGGCGGTGAACCGGTCGCCCCAGAAGTCCTGGATGTGCTGGACGTGCTCACGGTCCTGTCGCAGCTTACGGACGATGTCGTCGTAGTAGCGGTGTGCGGCGTCGCCGAGCGGCTGCTGGCTTTCCACCACGACCATCACCGTGCTGTTGGAATTGAACTCCTTGAAGTTGTGTCCCATCCGCATCATCGCCTGATTTGACGGGGCTTCCAGGGGCGCCATTGGCGCCGAATGGTTTTCGCCGACGATTTCCAGGGTTGGGACGGCGACGTTGACCACCACGGTCAGCGCGACCCAGCCCAAAATGATGGGAATCGCGAAGATGCGGATGAAGTGCGGGATGAACGGTTGGTGCAGGCGCCTGGACTGGCTTGTCGTGATGTCGCTGTCGGCCGTGTCTGTCATGCGGACTTCACCAAGCAGTAGGTCTGGGCGTTGACGCCGTCTGCGCTCTGATGCTCGCGGAGAACGCCGTCGACGGTGATGCGGCAGCTGATGTGGTGGGCGTCGGTTTGGGCCATGATGTTGGCGCTGACCGCGGGCAGGGTGGTGGAGATGGTGTACGACCATGGCAGCGGTGCGCCATTGACCTGATGCGTGTTGGCGTCGGCGTCCCAGTAGTTCAGATTCGCTACGCTGCCAGGCGGCCCATCGACCTCGTACTTAACGACCTTTGGGTTGAACTGAACGATCTTGATCCCGGCCCCCGCGTTCGCGTTGAGGTCCTGCGAGCCGAACACCTTATGCAGCCGCGTCACGACCAACGCGGAAACCGACAGGACGACCACTAGAAGCAACGGTATCCACCACCGTTTGAGCAAACCGCCAATCGAAATCGCGCGCACTCGGTCTCCTCCCGCCGGCCCGTCAGATCCATTCCGTCCGCCGCCGTCGGCGTACTTACTCTGCCGAAAGAGCCGAGGTCCGTCGGCACCACCGCTTCCCGCAGAACCTTCGCTCGGCTAACTATGCTAGCCGGTAGGGCACGTCCGCGTTCCGTTAGGTCCCCTTCTGTGTCCCAGCCTTCATTGGTGCGCCGTCGCCCGGCCGGTGACCGGCGGCAGGTCGGCCAGCGTGACGATCCCGGGCCGGGCCGCGACGACCGCCGGCACCGCGTTGGTGACCGGCATCGCGGTGTAGATCATCCCCAGACCCATGAATCCCGGCTCGGTCCAGTCCTTCGGCGGCAGGCAATGAACCACCGTGCGCATGTTGGGCAGGCCGAACACTTGAATGACGTGGCCGTGCTCGAGCGGCTTCGGCGGCACCACGTGACTGCCCATAATCCAGTTGAACCCGACGCTGACCACGTTGCGCTCGCCCACCCAGCCGCGGTGATAGCCGTACACGCTGCCCACGGTTCCGGCCGGGATCTTCATGAAGCCCAGGTCGGAATCGGCGGTGGCCGCGGTGAATGTGACATCGAACGTGATCTTGTCCAGCGTGGCGCCGATCGCGTCGGCCATCATCGCCGCCGACTCGGCGAAGACTTCGCTTTCGCGTCGGACATTCTCGGCCAGCCCCGGCGTATCTGGGTCCTGCGAGAAACCCATCGCGGTCTGCGTCTCCGCGGACTCATAGGTCGAGCAGTCCACCGACTCGGTGATGCGGATCTCGTCGACGCGTTCGCAGGACCCGCTGAGCGCCATGCCGACCAGGTTCGTCATTCCGGGATGCGCGCCGCTGCCAAAGATGGTCGACCCGCCGCGCTCGCAGGCGTCGAGGATCCGTTGCCGGTCCTGCGGGGTCTGCTTGCCACCGGTGATCCAGGCCGCGCTAGAGCACACGTTGACGCCCGACTCGAGCAACCGAACCAACTCATCGACGCTAGGCCACAACGGGTTATAGCAACACGCGTCCGGCCGCAGTGCAAGCAGCGCATCGATGTCGTTGGTGGCCTTGACGCCGGTCGGCTCCGGCCAGCCGGACAGGTCGGCGGCGTCCACGCCGACCTTGTCCTGCCCGTGCGCGTAGACGCCGACCAGTTCCATGTCCGGTCTGCCGATGATGGCGTGCAACGAGCGTCGCCCGATGTTGCCGGTAGTCCACTGGATCACACGAAACGGACGGTCTGCGCTCATCGGGCGGCTCCTTTGCCGGTCAGATTGGACTCTTCAAAGCGAACTCGGACGCCGCGGAAGTCGGCCGCCTCAGGCCCTTGGTCGGCCGGACCCGCACCACCAACTCGCCGGACACGGCGTTGCGCTGGCCGAATTCCTTTGCGCGGTGTGCGCCCATGTAGCGTCCACCGATCCGCGTAGCGACCTCGAGCAGGTCCTCGGCATCGTCCCGCAACGAGGCTCGGCCCTGCACCTGCACGAACGAGTAGGGCGGATGCGGATCGTCGACAAAGATGACCACACGTGAATCCCTGGCCAGTGCACGACCTTTCGCCGACTCACGGCCGGTGTTGAACACCAGCTCGCCGTTGTCGACGATGGACCACACGGGAGCGACCAGCGGTCGGCCGTCGGCGGCGAGGTAACCCAGCATCGCGGTGCGGGTGCCCGCCGACCGGAATTCCGCGACTTGCTCGGAGAGTTCGGCCATCCGACTGCTCCGGCCTAAAGCATTACGACGTTGTAGTCGCCGACCTGATCGATCAGGACGTGCAACTGGTCCTCAGACGAACCGAGGGTGTGTTCGATCGCGGTCAGCCGCGCGGCGTAATGACCGACCGGATATTCCGCGGCCATCCCGATGCCGCCGTGCAGCTGGATCGCCTCCTGGCCGATGTGGCGCCCCGACCGGCCGATCTGCAACTTGGCCCGTGCCGCGACCACCGGGTCGAGATTGCCGTCGGCGATGGACATCGCGGCGTAGAGGTTCATGCTGCGGGCCAGTTCCAGCGACACGTACATATCGGCGGCGCGCTGAGTCAGCGTCTGGAAGGTGTTCAGGGTGACACCGAACTGCTTACGCGTCTTGAGGTAATCGGTGGTCAACCGAAGTGCCTCTTCCATGGCGCCGACCGCCTCGGCGCACAACGAGGACTGGATGCGGACGACCGCGTTGCGGATGGCGGCCGAGGCGCCCACCGCGTCGCCGAGCGGCTCGCCCGGCGCCTTGTCCAGATCGATCTCAGCGCCGCGTTGGCCGTCGAACGTCCGGTACGGGTGCCGGCTCGCGGCTTCGCCGTCGACCAGGAACAGTCCGATTCCGCCGTCGGGCAACTTCGCGCTGACGACCAGGGTGTCAGCGGAGTCCCCGGCGAGCACCGGGTTCTTGCGTCCGCTGAGCACCCACGAATTACCTTGCTGCACAGCGGTTGTGGCGACATTCTCGGTCAACGCTCCGCGCATCCCGGGCTCGAGGTGTGCAAATGCCAGCAACCGCTGCCCGGCGGCGACGTCGTCGAGTATCTCCTTTTGGGCGTCGCTGCCGACCTCGGCGACGATCGCCCCCGGTCCCAGCGCCGCGTGCACGACGGGTTCGGGGGCCAGCCGGCGGCCGACTTCGGTGAGCACGACCATCACTTCGAGCTGGCCGGCTTCGTCAGGGTCGAAGCCCAGCCCGAGAATCCCGGTGTCGGCCAGCTGAGTCCACACGTCGCGGCTCCAGCCCAGCTCGCTGCCGATGATCTTGTTGCGGCTCTCCGGGTCGTAGCTTCGGGACAGCAAGTCGCGGGTGGTGTCGCGGAGCAGAACCTGTTCGTCGCTCAATTGAAAGTCCATGGCTTTACCTCGCCCTCCTGTGTCTTACAAGCCGAGAATGGTGGACGCGATGATGGTGCGCTGTACCTCATTGCTGCCGCCGTAGATGGATGTCTTGCGGTAGTTCAGGTAGTGCGGCGCGCTGCCCTGCGCCCATCGCGGTGACGCGATCTCGTCGCCGGCATCGAACGGCAGGGCATCCGGGCCGGCCACTTCGACGAGCAACTCGGTGGCGGTCTGCTGCAACTGGCTGCCGCACAGCTTGAGCACCGACGACGCCGGATTGGGCTTACCGCCCGTCGAGCCGGACGCGACCCGCATCTGGGTGAGTTCCAATGCCAGCAGCTCGTTTTCGGTTTCAGCGAGCCGAGCGGCGAACAGCGGATCGTCGAGCAGACCGGTGTCGGTGGCACACTGTTTGACCTCGGCGAGACGAACCTTGGTGCGGCCCACCCCAGCGATGCCGGTGCGCTCGTTGCCCAACAGGAA
>NZ_DATFZD010000062.1:0-15595 GCF_035314665.1 Mycobacterium sp.
GCCATCACGAGTCAGGACACCCACGTCGTCGCGACGATCACGCTGTTTACCGGCGCGGCGCTGCTGTTCGCCGGGCTGTTGTCGGACATCATCTACGCGGTGCTGGACCCGAGGGTGCGGGTGTCATGACGCGCCGCGCTAGCGACGATGCAGAGCGCAGCGATGAGGAGGAGCGGCGCTGATGACCCGCCCCGCCGACGATGCGCTCATCACGCAAGAGAGCACCACGGACACCACCCCGTTGCGGGTGGGCATCAAGCCAGCCACCTTCACCTCGCGACGAAGCCTGGTCATACGGCGCTTCATCCGCAACAGGCCTGCCGTGGTGGCGTTGATTCTGTTGGTGGTGCTGTTCGTCGGCTGCTACGGGCTGCCGCCGCTACTCCCCTACGACTACAACGCCCTCGACTACCACGCGCTGCTGCAGCCACCATCAGTCAAGCACTGGTTCGGCACCAACGCGCTCGGCCAGGATCTGTTGGCCCGGACCCTGCGCGGCATGCAGAAGTCGATGCTGATCGGCTTTTGTGTGGCACTGATATCGACCAGCATCGCCGCCACCGTCGGGTCGATTGCCGGTTACTTCGGCGGCTGGCGTGACCGGGCGCTGATGTGGCTGGTGGATCTGCTGCTGGTGGTGCCCGGCTTCTTGATCATCGCGATCATCACTCCGCGCATCAAACAGTCAAGCAGCATGTTGTGGCTCATCATTCTGCTGGCCATATTCGGTTGGATGGTCAGCTCGCGGATGGTCCGCGGCCTGACACTGAGCCTGCGAGAACGCGAATTCGTCCGTGCGGCAAGATTTATGGGCGTCCCGAACCGACGCATCATCATGCGCCACATCCTGCCGAACGTCGCCTCGATCCTCATCATCGACGCCACCCTCAACGTCGGGTATGCCGTCCTGGCCGAAACCGGGCTGAGCTTCTTGGGATTCGGCATTCAGCCGCCGGATGTGTCGCTGGGCACGCTGATCGCCGACGGCACGCCGTCGACCACCACGTTCCCCTGGGTCTTCCTCTTCCCGGCCGGCGCTTTGGTGATGATCGTGTTGTGCGCCAACCTGACCGGCGACGGTTTGCGGGACGCGTTGGATCCGGGCAGCCGACCACCACGCCGCAAAAGGCGGCCCCGAAAGTGACAGCCCTGCTCGAGGTGGCGGACCTCAACGTCACCTTCGATACCGGAGACGTGCGCGTGTCCGCGGTGCGCGGCACGAGTTGCCACATCGACCCAGGCGAAGTGGTCGCCATCGTCGGCGAATCCGGTTCGGGCAAAACCACTGCCGCGATGGCCGTCGTCGGCTTGCTGCCCGAACACGCTGAAGTGTCGGGATCGGTTCGGCTACACGGCGAAGAGTTACTCGGGCTGTCCGACCAGGCGATGTCACGAATTCGCGGCAAGTCGATCGGCACCGTGTTTCAAGACCCGATGTCGGCGCTGACGCCGGTCTACACCGTCGGCGACCAGATCGCCGAAGCCATCCAAGTCCACAACCGCGGGGTCGGTCGAGCAGATGCTCGCAAGCGCGCCGTCGAACTGCTGGAGCTGGTCGGGATCGTGCAACCGGAAAGCCGCGCACGGGCTTTCCCGCACGAGCTGTCCGGCGGCGAGCGTCAGCGGGTGGTGATCGCGATCGCGATCGCCAACGATCCGGACCTGTTGATCTGTGACGAACCGACCACCGCGCTGGACGTCACCGTGCAGGAGCAAATCCTCGACGTGCTGCGAACCGCGCGCGACGTCACCGGCGCCGGTGTGCTGATCATTACCCACGACCTGGGTGTGGTGTCGGAGTTCGCGGACCGGGCGCTGGTCATGTACGCCGGGCGTCCGGTCGAGATCGCCGCTGTCGACGAGCTCTACTGTGACCGCCGGATGCCCTACACCGTCGGGTTGCTGGGTTCGGTGCCGCGACTGGACTCCCCGCAGGGCACCCGGCTGGTTCCGATCCCGGGCGCGCCGCCGACGATGACGTCGCTGCCCGATGCCTGTCAATTCGCGCCCCGCTGTCCGCTGGCGATCAGCGAATGCCGTTCGGCGGAGCCCGATCTCGTTGCCATCCGGGACGGTCACTCCGCGGCGTGCATCCGCACCGGCGACGTCGCGGGGCACAGCGCGGCCGACATCTATCACGTGTCAACGCAGCCGGTCGCGATCGACAACGTGGTCGCGGATCCGTCGGTGGTGCTGCAAGTCACCGACCTCGCCAAGACCTACCCACTGACCAAGGGTGTGGTTTTCCGCAGGCGGGTGGGTGAAGTCCGCGCGGTCGACGGCGTCAGCTTCACCCTGGAGCAGGGCCGCACGCTGGGCATCGTCGGCGAATCGGGTTCGGGCAAATCGACGACGTTGAGCCAGATTCTCGAGCTCGCCGCACCCCAGGCCGGTGCCATCGAGATTCTCGGCGAAGACGTCGCGGCCCTCGACCCGGCCGCCCGTCGCAAGCTGCGAACCGAATTGCAGGTGGTGTTTCAGGACCCGGTGGCGTCGCTGGACCCCCGGCTCCCGGTGTTCGACGTCATCGCTGAACCGTTGGTCACCAACGGGTTTGACCGGCATCGAAGCGAGGAACGGGTTGCCGAGCTGCTGGGAATCGTCGGGCTGAACCACGCCGACGCGAGCCGCTATCCCGCCGAGTTCTCCGGCGGGCAGAAGCAGCGGATCGGCATCGCGCGGGCGCTGGCGCTGCAGCCGAAGATCCTTGCGCTCGACGAGCCGGTGTCGGCGCTCGACGTATCGATTCAAGCGGGCATCATCAACCTGCTGCTGGACCTGCAGCGACGGTTTGGTCTGTCCTATCTCTTTGTGTCGCACGATCTTTCGGTGGTCAAGCATCTGGCCCACCGAGTGGCGGTGATGTACCGGGGAAAGATTGTGGAGCAGGGTGATGGCGAGCAGGTGTTCAGCAACCCGCAGCACGAGTACACCCGGCGCCTGTTGGCCGCGGTCCCGCGAGCCCATCCGGATGTTGGCGGTGGTTAGCATGATTCGCAGGCTTGCGCTGCTGGCGACGGTGATGATTTGTGTGATCGTCACGGGCTGCTCGGACGGCTACAAGGACGTCGTCGGACGGCGTGCCGTGAGCGTCGGCACGACCAGCGACATGAACCCTCAGGACCCGGCGACGCTGCGCGAGGGCGGCAACCTGCGGCTCACGATCGGCTCGTTTCCACCGAATTTCAATGTCTTGAACATCGACGGCAACACCGCCGACGTCGGTTCGGTTGTCACGCCGACACTGCCGGGCGCGTTCATCACCCAGGCCGACGGGTCGCTGAAGCTCAACACCGACTACTTCACCGCCGCCGAGCTGACCAGCGCCAGCCCGCAAGTCGTCACTCTCACGATCAACCCCAAAGCGGTGTGGAGCGACGGCACGCCGATCACCTGGGAAGACCTCAAGTCCGAGGTCAACGCGTGCAGCGGCCGCGACAAGCGCTACTTGATCGCCAGCCGGGCCGGGTTTGAACGTGTCAAGTCGGTGACCAGGGGCGTTGACGATCGTCAAGCGGTGATCACCTTCGCCCAGCCCTATGCGGAGTGGCGCGGGATGTTCGCCGGTGGCATGCAACCGCGCAGCATGACGGAGAACCCGGACGCCTTCAACAAAGAGCAACTCGATGCCCCCGGGCCGTCGGCGGGACCGTTCATCGTGTCGGGGATCAACCGCAGCGCGCAGCGAATTGTGTTGACCCGCAATCCCCGCTGGTGGGGCCGCAAGCCGCGGCTGAACTCGATCACCTTCCTGGTGCTCGACTCCTCCGCGGTCATCCCCGCCCTGCAGAACAACGCGATCGATGCTGCCGGCGTCGGCTCGCTCGACGATATGGTCACCGCCGAGCGCACCCCGGGCGTCGTGATCCGAAGCGCGCCGGCGCCGACCTGGTATCACATCACCTTCAACGGTGCGGCCGGCTCCATCCTGGCCGACGACAAGCTGCGGCTGGCGATTTGCCGCGGCATCGACCGCCAGGCGATTGTCAATGTCGTCCAGCACGGCCTGACCGAGCATCCGACGCCGCTGGACAACCACATTTACGTCGTCGGCCAGCTGGGCTACCAAAACAACAGTGCGCCAGCCGCTTACAACCCCGACCAGGCTCGCCGGGATTTGGACGCGCTGGGCTGGAAGCTCAACGGGGCGGTGCGGGAAAAGGATGGTAAACAGCTCGTCGTCCGCGACGTGCTTTACGACTCACCGGCAGCCCGGCAGATCGCCCTGGTCGCCCAACAGAACATGGCGCAGATCGGGGTCAAGCTAGTGCTTGATGTCAAGGCGGGCAACGGATTCTTCAATCAGTACGTGAGCGTCGGCGACTTCGACATCGTCCAATTCGGTTGGGTGGGTAACGCTTTCCCGCTCTCTGCGCTGCCGCAGATATACACCTCCGACGGTGAAGGGAACTTCGGCAAGATCGGGAACGCCAGCATCGACACCAAGATCGATCAGACGCTGTCCGAGCTGGACGAGAACGCGGCACGCTCGCTAGCGAACCAGGTCGACGCGATGATCTGGCGGGAAGGGTTCAACCTGCCGCTGTTCCAGTCGCCAGGCGACATCGCGGTGCGCACGGATCTGGCCAACTTCGGCGCACCCGGGCTAGCCGATATCGATTACACCGCGATCGGATTCATGCGGTGAGGATTTTGGGCGGTACCGCCCAGTAACAAGTCGGGCTGCTCGGGGGAGCTGCTTCGCTTACCCTTGCTCCCGCTGAAGCGCGCTCAGCGCAGCAAAGGATCGCTAGGCGCACAGCTCGATTCGTTGCGCGCCCTTGACGCCGTCGTACCGAGCGGGCATGCAGGTCAATATGATCACCTGTCCGCGCTCGCCTAAGGTGTCGAACACCTCGGCCATCTTCACCAAACGTTCCGGGTCGGTGAAGCCAAGCGCGTCGTCGATCAGAATCGGCACGGCGTCCTCTTTGGCGACCAGCGCTGCCCCAGCCAGCCGCGCCAGGATGCCGAGTTGCTCCTTGGCCCCGCCCGACAGTGATTCATAGGGAACGGTGCAACCGTCGAGAGTCCGGTTAAGGATGCACAGGTCGGTGTCGATATCGACTTCGAAACTAGGGCCGAAAACTGGTCGCCCGAGTCGCTGCAATTCAGCGCGGAACGGCTCGACGTAACGCAACCGTGTGGTGTCGCGGTGGCGGACCATCACCGACCGCAGCAACTCGACAGCGCGGGCTCGGCTTCCAACCCGAGCGTGCTCGCTTCGGGCGTGCTCGCAGGTGATCTCGGCGGCGTCGAGCATGCCCTTGCGGCCCTCGGAGCCGAAGACCGTTAGCTCGACACTGATCTCGCGCAGCGTGCTGGCGATCTCGTCATGGCGAGTTTGCAACGCGTGAGCCGCCGTGGTGGCATCGGCCAGTTCGGCGGCTACGGCATCAGGTGCGGCGGCGGCCAGGTGTTCTCTCAGCTCGGCGACCCGGGCTTCCGCCGTTTGCGCCTTCAGCAGGTCTGCGTCGGCGATAGCTTGGAGATTCTCGTCGGGGATGGTTGCGCGCTGCTGGGCCAGCCGATCAGCGATGCCAGCCAGCTCAGCACGCTGGGCGGCGAGTTTGCCGTTCGAAAGGGTTGCCTGCGTGGCTTTTTCAGTGAACTTGGCCGCCGCGGCAGCCGCGACCTTCCGGTGCGTCTCGAGGTCTGCCCCCGCTTTGACACGGGCCGTGTCGGCCTCTTCGAGCTCGGCGCGAGCGGCGGTGACGTCCATCGCGATGTCGTCGCCGTGCGTCTTGGCCCGCAATTCCGCCAGCCTTGAACGCAACTGCTCGGCCTCGTCGTCACCGCACAACGCGACCAGGGTGGCGGTCAAGCGGTCGCGGCCGCTCAGTAGCTCGCGGCGCCGCTGATCGGTAAGCCGCGCCGCTGCCACGTCGGCAACCTGCGCCGCCGCCAGCGCGGCGGCCAAGTCCTGTTGCGCCGCAGCGTATTCGGCTTGGATATCCAGTGCCGTCGCACCCGGAGTGAAGCGCGCGGTCAGCACACCTGGAACCTCGACGTCGGTGGTGCCACCCGCCGTCGTCGACCAGCTCTGACCTGCGGGCAGCGACACCCGCTGGTCACCAACGACCAGTTCGATGTCGGCGGCCGCAACGAATTCCACCGTCGCTGACACCAATGCGAGTTGGCTCTCGACCCGTTCGACGGTTGCGGCGCCTCGCTCGATCTGCTGAAAACAATTGTCGGTCAGCGCAATTGCCGACAGCTCGGTGCAGATCAAGTCACGGTCCCGCTGGGCGGCATCGATCTTGGCAAGCCGCGCTGCCAATCGGTCGGCCTCGCCGCGGCGGGCCAGCTCGTCGACAGTGCGCCGAGCGGTCTCGGCTCGCTGCTGGGCGACGGCGAGGAGCTGCTCGGCCTCGGTGACCACGGCGTCAGCCGCGACGGTGACTTCTTGTGCCGTCGCCTGCGCCTCGGCGGCTTGTTGGGCTTCGGCCTCCAGGGCCGCGACCGTGGCTGCGCGCGTGTCGGTTTCGGCCCGCAGCCGCTGCCGCTCGGTGTGCGCGCCTTGGGATGACGTACTGGTCGCGATCGCGGCAGCAGCGACCAACTCGGCTTCCTTCACCTGTTCGATGAGCAGCGCAATTTTGTCGGCGGCGGCTCGAGCGGCGCTCTGCCGGACGCCGGCCGCCTGCTGAAGCGGCGACAACTCGGCCAGCTCGGCGCTCAAGGCGGCGTGCCGATGTACGCGCTCGTCGACCTCGGCGACGGCCGCGGCGCATCGCTGGACTTCCTGCTCGGCGTCGCGCAGCGCGACGATGGCGGCAGACCATTCACCGGTGGCCCGGCCGGTCGGGGTGAAGTAGCGGCCGTACTCGGTGTCGATCCGTTCGATGAGCAGCGGCTCGGTGCCCGACAGCGCCGCGGTGTCCCCCGCCGCAACGTCGAGCGCGCGGGTCAGCGCGTCGCAACCCGAGAGGTTGACCGCCGCCGTCGACGCCGACTGCAATACCCGTTGGGCATGCCAGAGTTCGGTGTCGACGGTCTCGGCCAGCAGGGCCTGCACTCGGTCGTGCGCCTCGTCGCCGCTGTGCTGTTCGCGGCGTGGCTCCAGGACCGTCAGCTGCGTCTCACACTTCTTGTGGAAGCGCTTGCGATAGACGAAACGATAAGGGCCAGTACTGATCTCGGCGGTGACCTCGGACCCGACGTCGGCGTTGGTCGGCTTGACCTGCTTGACTTCTTTCTTCGTCGAGCGGTCCTTGGATTCCAGCAGCAGGTCCAGCGCCTCGATCATCGACGACTTGCCGATTTCGTTGGCGCCGGACACCACGACCACCCCTTGGTCGGGGAAGTCGATCTCACGGTGTTCGATGCCGCGGTAGTTCCTCAGGACCAGCCGGTGCAACTTCATGCCGCACCCCTGTCGGTCAGCCGCAGCAGCAGCGCCAGTGCCGCCTGCGCGTCGCTGGCGGTCTCGGCATCGCCGGTGCGCGCCGTCTCGACCAGTTCCTCGACCGCCGCCGCCGCGAAGCCGCCAATGCCGAGATCGGTGAACTCTCCGTCGGCCGGGATGACCGCCAGATCGCTGTGGCTGTCCCACACCCTCAACGACGCGAACAGCCGCGAGTACTTGTCCAGGCAGGCGTCCAGCGCGGCGCGGTCGGTGACCGTCAGCGAGCCAATCAGGGCCAGCCGCAACACCGTTCGGTCCTTGTCGGGCATCAGATCCAGGTTCAGATCCAAGTCGGCGATATCGCGACTGTCGTCCACCTGGCGGCGCAGGGTGACAAATCGCCAGCGGCCGACTTTGCGGGCGTCGACGGTGACCGGGCGCTGCGGATCCGTCTCGTCGAGGTCGACGACCAGCACATGTCCCGGATCGGGTTCGACGTCGTCGAAGTTGGTGACCTCCGGCGAGCCCGAGTACCACACCCGACCGGTGCTGCCGACTTCGGTCAACGAATGCTTGTCGCCAAGCGCCACATAGTGCAGCGCGCCGCGGGCTACCGCGTCCTCGAGGCCGGCCAAGCGGATCAGCGAGGGCTTCGTGGGATCGGGGTCGAGCACGTCGACGCCGCCATGGGCTACGAGCACCCGGGTGACCCCGTCGACCGGCACGCCGTCGAGCGCGTCGGCAACCAGGTCGGTCGTGGGCCGTTTGGATCGCCATGGCGCGGCGACGATCTGCAGGCCGGGCCTCACCTCGTGAATGCCGGGCCGATCGAGCACCGTCACGTTGGCGGGGCATTCGGCGGTGAACAATGCACTGGTGTAGACCGATGACGCGTCCAGCGGGTCGTGGTTGCCGGGCAGCAAGTAGACCGGAATCCCAATGGCGCGCATGGCTTCCAGCGACTGGCTGATCACCTGCGGCGCCAGCTGATTGTCTTCGAAGACGTCGCCGGCCACCACGACGAACTCGGCACCCACCTCGGCCGCCAGTGAACCCAGACCGGCCACCGCGTCGCGACGGGCCGCCGAATACCGCGGCTGCGCCTCGTCCCCGAGCCAGCGACGGGTCATGCCCAGTTGCCAGTCCGCGGTGTGCACGAATCGCATTGCGGTCCCGTCCCTTCTACTTCACGTCCGGCCGGTCTGCGACCGGGCAACGCGAGTTTAGGACTCGGCGCCGACAAGTCCGGGGACGTCGATCGGCAGGTCGAGAGGTGACCGGCGCGTGTCGCCTCATCTGCCACAGCAGCCCCTCGGAGAGGCGGCCCGTTGTGCCCGCGTCTGAGCGAAAGCGCTGCCGGTAACCTCGGTCGAGTGAGCGAGCAAATCCACACTCTGGTGCTGCTGCGGCATGCAAAGTCGGCGTATCCCGACGGGGTGGCCGACCACGATAGGCCACTTGCACCCCGCGGGCAGCGGGAAGCCGGGTTGGCCGGCGACTGGCTGCGGGCCAACCTACCGGCGATCGACGCGGTGCTTTGCTCGACGGCGACCCGCGCCCGCGAAACCTTGGCGCACACCGGCATCGACGCACCAGTTCGCTACGTGGACCGGCTTTACGATGCCGTCCCGGGAACCGTCATCGACGAGATCACTCACGTCGACGACGACGTCGCCGTCCTTCTCGTCGTCGCACATGAGCCGACGATGGGCCAGGTGGCGCTGGGTTTGGCCGGAACCGATAGCTCCAACACCGCTGCCGCCGAACGCATCTCGACAAAGTTCCCGACGTCGGCGATGGCGGTGTTTCGACTCACGAGCAGCTGGAAGGACCTCGAGCTCGGTTCCGCCGAGCTAGTCGATTTTCACGTGCCGCGTTAAGTGGGTCGCCTACTTCTTGCAGATCTCGACTGTGGCTTTGATCTTGTCGTCGAGGGCTTGCCGCAACTCATCCTGAGTAAACTCCGCCGCGCCGGCGAGATAACCGATGGCGAGCTCCTCAAGGTTGCTGGCCATCGCGTTGACCGATTTCGCCAGGTCGGGTGGGGTCGCAGGCTCTTGAGCGACGCGGTCTTTCAGATACGCGCCACCGCTGAAGAACGCCTGCCGCGCGGCAGTCGCCACCGAGAGCGCGCCGATCGGCCCCCCGTTGTCCGGGTTCTTCAGGCGAGAGTTTCTGACCACCGCTCGGTCGACCACCATGAACGTCTCGCAGGTGTGCTTTTTCGCGTCTTTGATTTGTTGGTCGGTGTACGTAGGCGCCGACGACGCGCTCTTGTGCGGGAAGAACCACCCCAGGACGGCCAAGCTCGTGGCGATGACGGCAAGCACCAGGGCCGCCACCGTGAGCCACCGCGACAGCTTCGACCCAGCTGGCGCGGAAGAGTCCTTGGCGTGTGACGTCGGCTCAGACGCGGCAGGCGACTCTACGGTGTCGGATTCGGGCGAAGTTTCAGTGGCGGATTCATCCGCGTGGGAGGTTGGCTCTGTGGAAGGCGTTTCAGACACTGGACGATGGTAGCGTCCGCACTTCGTCGCCGGTAGCTATTTGGGCGTCAAAAAAAGGCCATATCAATCGCTTTGCTGAACGCACCGTATCGCGGAGGAAAAGTCCCGCGCGCCGGTGGGTTTGGACCTCGCCGTCCACGTTGCTAGCTATCGAAGGATACGGTAAGCGATTTGGGCTTGGTCGAGATGGCTTGAAATAGCGCCACGCTGGCTAGGGCTCGTAAGTCCGGCGCAACATAGCGGTGAGCGATACATGCTACGCACGTCCGTTAAGCGCGTGGCAGGATGGCTCCCCAACTCATCCAAAAGTATTCTTAATGGAAAGCTTTGAGACCAGTGCTCCCAACGGCAAGGACCCCCGTGCGCCATGCGCGGAGGTTTTCCTTCCGCTCTCGTTTTCAGCGGACCTAGGTGCCGGGCCGCCCGGTTACGCCGTCCCCGCCTGTACTGCCATTACCGCCCTCGCCGCCGATTCCATGCCGGTTAGCGGCAAAGCCCTGACCGGTTTGTGTGCCGCTGCCGCCGCCGGTACCACCAGTCGCATTGGCGCTGGCTGTGTCCGTTGTAAGCGTTACCACCGGTACCACCCGGGCCGCCGTTACCTCCGACGCCACCCCGACCCTAATTGGGATCGGTGCCCGTCTCGTCAACGGCGGGCGATCATAGGGAACAAGATCACTAAGCGGACGTGCTATCCGGCGGGGTTGCCACGAAACGCATAGCTGACGATGGCCGACGGCAAAACCACCAGCCGCAACCTTCAGCTTGTCAAACTCCTATCGACCGCGCAACAGCAAACTACCGTGTTGAAGCATCTCGGCGAAATCAGGAGTTCGTCGAGAGCGTGAGCTCCATGAGCTTGATGGCCTGCGCGCATGCGTCGATACCGGGCGCCTGCGGGTTGACCCACCATCCGACCACACCGGCGGCGTCGCTGGCGACACCGCAGGCGCCGTTGGGGTCGTTCGTTCGCATCACGATCGACGTCACACCGGAGATCGCTCGGTTCTCGATCTTGTACTGCAGGAACTCGGCAACCTTGCGCTCGTTGTCGAGGCTGCCCTGCTCGAACCAGAACCGGGTGATGTCGATCAGGCCGCCGGGATTGGCCGCCTGCCAGCGGCATATCGCGCCGACAAACGTGCTCTGAATGTCTTGGGGATCGGCGCCCACGGTCTTGGCCAGGACGTCGGTGGTGAGTACCTCACATTCCTTTTGCAGGTTGGGGTACTGCTGCTCGGAATTGTTGTTGCGCGGTTCGTCGCCCATGCCCGCTTTTTGCGCAGTGCCGGCCACAGACCTGGTGCAGCCGGTCATTACGGACACCGCAGTGGCCGCGACGGCCACACCGACGAGGACCCGGTGACGCACGGTGGCACTCATTTCGAGTTCGCAATCGACTGGCGCGCAAGTTCTTTTGCGACGTTGCACGCATCGGGGAAGGGCTTCTGACTGAAGTTCACCGACCATTCGATGAAGTCGTCGCCGAACTGGATCCCGACCTCGCAGAGCGAGTCACCCAACGTCGGGTCGTTGCCGACGGCGACGAAGCCGCTGTGGCCGTTGATGTTGACGTCCTCCACACTCGACCGCGATAACTCCTCGGTCTTGCGTTCGCGGCCGATCGGGCTCCCGCGATACCAGGAGAAGGAGAAGTGCGGGCCGAGGATTCCGCCGCCGGCCAGCCACTGGCAGCCCACGGAATTCTTGGCGGTGTTGACCAGCCCGGTCACCTTCGTCAGGTCCGTCACCGTCTCGTCGCTGACGCCGCCGCATTGCGGGAACATCGGACCGTGATGCCCCTGGCCAGACGCCGGCCCAGATGACTCGGTCGACTTGGATTGGTCAGAGCCGGAATGGGAGCACGCGGCCACCACCGGAAGCAAAGTCGCTGTCGCCAGGGCCAGCGCCGCCACGTTACGCCGCACGGCTACGCGAACCTTCTGCTGATCACACGATGCACTGTAGCGGCAGCGCCTTTACGCAACCATCGCACACGCGGTGACCTGTACTTTCTTATCCACCAGCGGGCCTCGCCGCTGCGCGGTGTGCAACAGTAACCAGATGCTCCTGGCACTGCTGCGCCAGTACGTCCGGCCGTATCGACGGCTGGTCGCGGCGGTGATGACGCTGCAGTTGACCAGCACCCTGGCTTCGCTGTACCTGCCGACGGTGAACGCCACGATCATCGACGACGGCATCGCCAAGGGCGACACCGCCACCATCGTCCAGCTCGGCGGGGTGATGTTCGCGGTCACCGCGCTGCAGGTGGTGTGCTCGGTCGCCGCGGTCTACTTCGGCTCGCGGATCGGGATGGGGTTCGGCCGCGATCTCCGCTCGGCGATGTTCCATCAAGTCACCACGTTCTCCGAACACGAGACCGCTCGGTTCGGGGCGCCGACGTTGTTGATCCGCACCACCAACGACGTCCGTCAGATCCAATTCCTGGTCCAGATGACCTGCACGGTGCTGGTCACCGCTCCGATCATGTGCGTCGGCGGAATCTTCATGGCCATCCACCAGGACGCCGGGCTGTCGTGGCTGCTGCTGGTCAGCGTTCCGGTGTTGGTGGTGAGCAACTACTGGATAGTCGGGCATACGCTGCCGCTCTACCGCAGCATGCAGAGGCTGATCGACAACATCAACCGGGTAATGCGCGAGCAGCTGTCCGGTGTGCGTGTGATCCGGGCATTCGCCCGCGAACCCTTCGAACGTCAACGGTTCGGCGAGGCCAACATGGCACTGGCGAATACCACACTGGCCGCGGGCAATTGGCAGGCGTTGATGCTGCCGGTAACCACCTTGACCATCAACTGCTCCAGCGTCGCGCTGATCTGGTTCGGCGGTCTGCGCATCGACAGCGGTCGGATGCAAGTCGGCTCGCTGATCGCGTTTCTCGTGTACTTCGCGCAGATCCTGATGGCGGTGATGTTGGCGACGATGACCTTGATGGTGTTGCCGCGGGCCTCGGTGTGCGCGGAGCGGATCAACGAGGTGTTGTCGCTCACGCCGGCGGTCAGCAGTCCGGACGATCCGGTGCGGCCGGCCGCGGGTATGCGGGGCATCGTTCGACTCGACGGCGCGACATTCCGCTATCCCGGCGCGGATCGCGCCGTACTGCAGGATGTTTCGCTGACCGCACTACCCGGCACCACCACCGCTATCGTCGGCAGCACCGGTTCGGGGAAGTCGACGTTGGTGTCGCTGATCTGCCGGCTCTATGACGTGACATCCGGCGCCGTCCTCGTCGACGGCGTCGACGTGCGCGACCACGACATCGAAGAACTCTGGTCGGGCATCGGGCTGGTGCCGCAGCGCGGCTACCTGTTCTCCGGGACCGTCGCCGACAACCTCTGTATCGGCACCGCCCCAGGACAGAAAGTGACAGACGACGAGATGTGGGACGCGCTGCGGGTGGCGGCTGCCGACGAATTCGTGCGGGCACACGACGACGGGCTGCAGATGCGGGTCGCCCAAGGCGGTGTCAATTTCTCCGGCGGGCAGCGGCAGCGACTGGCCATCGCGCGGGCGGTGATCCGCCGCCCGGCGATCTACCTATTCGACGACGCGTTTTCCGCACTCGACGTGCACACCGATGTGCGGGTCCGCGCCGCGCTGGCCGAGATCTCCGCCGATGCGACGACGATCGTCGTCGCGCAACGGATCTCGACCGTAATCCAAGCTGACCAGGTGATCGTCGTCGACGACGGGCGGGTGGTCGGTGCCGGCACGCACGAGTCGCTGCTGGCGGACTGCCCCACCTATCGGGAATTCGCGGAGTCGCAGTCGCTGGACGCCGAAGTGGGAGGGCAGCGATGACAACCGCGACACGACGGACTCTCGAGCCCCCGAGTCAGCGGTCCCGCGACTTCACCGGGTCTGCCGTCCGGCTGGTGAAGCGCCTGGCGCCGCAACGGCGGACGGCAATCGCGGTGACGGTGTTGGGTATCGCCGGTACGGTGATCGGTGTCGCGGTTCCGCGCATCCTCGGCCATGCCACCGATCTGCTGTTCAGCGGCGTGATGGGCCGGCAGCTGCCCGCCGGCATCACCAAGGCCCAGGCCGTCGCGGCCGCACGGGACCGCGGCAACAACACCTTCGCCGACCTGCTCTCCGGGATGAACGTTGTCCCGGGCCGCGGTGTTGACTTCGGCGCGGTCGCCCGCACGCTGGGTCTGGCCCTCGTCATGTACCTGGTTGCAGCGCTGCTGGTTTGGGCACAGGCCCGGCTGCTCAACGTCACCGTGCGGCGGACTCTGCAGGCGCTGCGCGCCGACGTCGAGGAGAAGCTGCACCGGCTGCCGCTGGCCTACTTCGATTCCCGGCAGCGCGGCGAGGTGCTCAGCCGGATGACCAACGACATCGACAACCTTCAGACGTCACTGTCGATGACGATCACTCAACTACTGTCGGCGGTCCTGACGGTGGTGACGGTGTTGGCGATGATGCTGAGCATCTCGCCGTTGCTGACCGGGATCACGTTGCTGACCGTGCCGCTGGCGCTGGTGGCGACGCGGGCGATTGCCCAACGCTCGCAACGCCTGTTCGTTGCGCAGTGGACCAACACCGGCCGGCTCAACGCCCACATCGAAGAGACGTACAGCGGTTTCACCGTGGTCCGGACGTTCGGCCAGCGCGGCGCGGCCGAGGACGAGTTCCGTCGGCTCAACGACGATGTTTACCAAGCCAGTTTCGGCGCGCAGTTCATCTCCGGCTTGGTGGCGCCGGCGACTGGGTTCATCGGCAACCTCAGCTACGTCGCGGTGGCGGTGGTGGGCGGAGTGCAGGTGGCGACCGGACAGATCACGGTCGGCAGCATCCAGGCGTTCATCCAGTACGTCCGCCAGTTCAACGCGCCGATGAGCCAGGTGGCGTCGATGTACAACACCATGCAGTCCGGAGTGGCCAGTGCCGAGCGGGTTTTCGACCTGCTCGACGAACCCGAGGAATCACCGGACCGCGAATCACTACTGCCCTCACCCAACGGCGACGGACCATCCGGGCGGGTGGAATTCGACCACGTGAGCTTCGGCTATCGCCCCGGCAGCCCGGTGATCGACGACCTCTCCTTCACCGCCGAGCCCGGCAGCACGGTCGCGATCGTCGGACCGACCGGCGTGGGCAAGACCACGCTGGTGAACTTGCTGATGCGCTTCTACGACGTCGACTCCGGCCGGATTCTGGTCGACGACGTCGACATCACGACGATCAGCCGACAGTCGTTGCGATCCCGCATCGGCATGGTGCTGCAAGACACGTGGCTCTTCGGCGGAACCATCACCGAGAACATCGCCTACGGCCGACCCGACGCCAGCGACGACGACGTGATCGACGCGGCGAAGGCGGCGTACGTCGACCGGTTCGTGCACACGCTGCCCGACGGATACCAAACCCGGGTGAACGACGCCGGCAGCAACATCAGCGCCGGCGAGCGGCAGTTGATCACCATCGCACGGGCATTCCTGGCCCGGCCGCAACTTTTGATCCTCGACGAGGCGACCAGTTCGGTGGACACCCGCACCGAGCTGCTGATCGCGAAGGCCACCCACGAGCTTCGTCGTGATCGAACGAGTTTCCTTATCGCGCATCGCCTTTCGACGATCCGAGACGCCGACGTGATCCTGGTGATGGAGTCGGGCAAGATCGTCGAGCAGGGCAGCCACAGCGAGCTGCTGGCCCGGCGGGGTGCGTATTACGCGATGACGCAGGCCTAAAACCACCGGCCACACCAGCACCAGCA
>NZ_DATFZD010000063.1:0-2978 GCF_035314665.1 Mycobacterium sp.
AGAAGCGACTCGGCAAGCTGGTGCGCCCGGCGGCCATCTACGTGGGACCGAGTCCGCGCAGCCCTGAGTCGGTCGAAGGCTGGGACCGGGTTCTCACCAGCGCCTGAGATCCATCTGTCGGTGGGCCACGGTTGAATGGACCCGCGCGATGATTTTTCGTCGTGCGCGCGGTCAATACCCGTGAGCCCGGGTCAAGCCTGCCCCGGGATGCCGACCAACAAGGAGACCCTTATGGGGATCAACATCGAACCCGCACTGTCCCCTCACCTCGTCGTCGACAACGCCGCGGCGGCGATCGACTTCTACGTAAAGGCCTTTGACGCCGTCGAACTGGGGCGCGTTCCCGGTCCCGACGGCAAGCTGGTGCACGCCGCGCTGCGCATCAACGGCGCCACGGTGATGCTCGCCGACGATTTCCCCGAGATGTGCGGTGGCAAGTCGATGACGCCCGAGTCGCTCGGCGGAACTCCGGTCACCATCCATCTGACCGTCGACGACGTTGATGCCAAGTTCCAGCGGGCGCTCGACGCGGGCGCCACCGTGGTGGCCGAGCTGACAGACCAGTTCTGGGGAGACCGCTACGGCGTGGTCGCCGACCCGTTCGGCCACCACTGGTCGATGGGACAGCCGGTGCGCGAGGTCAGCGTGGAAGAGATCCAGGCGGCGATGTCAGGCGCTGGCTAGGCCGAAGTTACGGCGCTGGCCTCGGGCGAACCCCCAGTTGTGCTGGGGGTTCGTAGTTTTCGGGGTGGTGTGTTTTGGCTACTGGAGGGTCAGGGGGATGGTCGCGTCGAGGAGTTGGAATGCTTGGCGTTGGGTGTCGGTGGCCTCGGCGAGGATGGGCACGGTGGTGTCGGTGCTGGCGAAGCGGACCTGGTTGCGGGTAAGGGTGGCCAGGTGTGCGAGCAGTCCTTGGTAGCTGTGGGTGGGCAGGTGGGTGCTGGTGGTGGTTTTTCGGGCTGCCTTGGTGGCGGCGTCGGCGGATCGTTGGGCGGGTGCGACGGGGTTGTCGCGTTCGGGCGGGTTTTCATCGGTGAAAGTCAGCGGGGCTAACGCTTGACGCAGGTGCCAGGTGAGGTAGGCGGCGAGCATGCAGATCAGGACGTGGGCGCGGACGCGGTCGTCGAGGCGGTGGTGGATCGGGCGCAGGTCGAGGTCGTCGGTTTTGATGCTGCGGAAGTCGCGTTCCACCTTGGACAGGTTCTTGTAGGCGTTGATCACGGCGGGGGTATCCAGGTCGGTGGCGGGCACGCTGGTGCGCAGCACGTAGATGCCGTCGAGGGCGGCCTCGGCGGTGATCCGGTTGTGGTTGCGGGTGAGGGTGACGGTGGTGTCGGTGATGGTCAGGTGCAGGTGTTTGGCCATCTTGTATTTGTCGATCATTTTGCCGATTTTGAGGCCGATCTTGTCGGCGCCGGCGAGGCGGCCCGCGGCGACGGCGGCCAGGATCGGTGCCAGGAGTTGTTCGGTGGCGGTGAGCAATTCGCCGCGTTTGCGGGCGCGTTCGGCCGCCAGTAGTGGGTTTCGGCAGCAGATCAGCCGCTCGCCGGGGTAGTCGGGGTGGGTGATCTCGGCGAAGTCCTGGTCATCGAACAGGCTCATCTGCAGGGGCCCGTTGTCGGCGGCCAAGGCGGCGATGGAAGGGGCGCGCAGCGCGGTCAGCCAGCCGAGCCCGCCGAGGTCTTTAAGAGCGGTGATGCGGGCGGAGGTGATCATGCCGCGGTCCCCGACCATCACCATGTTCGTTAGCCCGAAGGTGTCTTTGACGGTGGTGACTGCGGCGGTGAAGGCGGTCGGGTCGGCGGTGTTGCCGGCGAACACCCGGATCGCGACCGGGCGTCCGGCCGGGTCGGTGAGCAGCCCGTACTCGATCTGCTGGCAGCCCTTCTTGCCGTCGCGGGAGTAGCCGCGGGCGGCCAGCTCGCAACACCGCCCGGTCACCCACGAGCTAGACAGGTCGAACATCGCGATCCGCGATGGGTTCACTGCGGGGTCCAGATGCCGTGCCGCCAACTGTTTTTCGATGGCGTCTTGGCGGTCGTGCAGCCAGTCCATCGCCGCGTACACCTCGTCGGTGGCCGCGGCGTTGACCGCCAGATCGGCCCCGAGGGTGGTGTTGGCCCACCCGGTCAGCGTGGACAGCTTCGAACCCGGCGTCAGCACCCGCGACACGATCAGCGCATACGCCAGGTCGCGGGCCCGGCACGCCGGCCCCAGCAGGGCGGGCAGGCCCAACGTATGCGCCATGGTGTGCACTGCCGCGACGTGCCCGTGCGGCAAGGATGATTCGATCCGCACCGCGTCGGCGACCGGCACCATCGTCGCACCCGCCAGTACCGCCTCGATCGCGCTGATCGCCGTGTCGGGCAGTGCGGACAGGTTCGCCAGTTGCTCGTGTTTGACCTTGCCGCCGTCGCGGAAGCTGCGCCGTAGATACACCGACTGGTAGTCGCGACGCTGCCCAGCCTTGTCCACATGACTGCTCTTGATTCTGGCCACATGCATGGCACCAGGTCGTCCTACCATACGTTACATACTAGATGCATTCGCTCGCATACCCTACACGACACACTGATTATTTTGGCTACATTCTAAGGTCAGTCAATGACATAACCGCAGACCAGACAGACAATCAGCGCTCAGCCAAGCCGTAACTTCGGCCTAGGGTCGGCCTCGCAAACCCCATACGTCACAGGAAACTTGGCATATGCCGATGTGTCCACCTCGCAGCGCCAACCGGCGATTGTCGTCGCTGCGAGGTGGACAAAAAGCCACTCTCGACCCTCGGGTGACTCAAGTGTCGAATGGGGCGCCCGCTAAAACGCCCGACGCAGCAGACGCGTCAGCGTTGACGGCTTTGACGGATTGGCGCCCGGTGGCCGGCGAGATGCATAGGGCCACGGCTGATTTCGCTCGGGTATAGAACTAGCCCGGACCTGTTTCAGCTGCATCCGCAAGTGCGCACGCAGGTCGTGCAG